>CAZFUM010000038.1:0-11819 GCA_964521965.1 uncultured bacterium
GCCGTGCTGATGATTGACCACGGCCTGGGCGTTTCAGCCGGTTCAAAGTTTGAGCTAAAGAAGGTCGACAACGATTTCTTTGAAGAAGACTAGCAAACCTGGTTGGGAACATTACTCTTATCCGCAGATGCGCCCTTCGTAAGTGTTCGGTGACCATGCGGTCACCGAACATCTCAAAGGCAATGCCGTCTGGACCCAGACCGCTGATGACGGTTTCAACTTGGGGCGTTCCACCCTGGCGCCAGCCGCGCACGCGCAGCACGCCTTTTTGCTTGTTGGCCACGTAGATGTCACCATTGGGCGCCACGGCAATGCCGTCGTTGGCGCTGCCCGGGGGCGCAGCGCCAATAGCTGAAAAATCGGTGATGACAATGCGTTGAGAAGGCTGACTGGCCGCGGGTGGAATCGCAAAAACTTCAGTGCCGTTGTCGCCCAGGGTGAGAGACGAGAGGGTGTCAGCGCAATAGCCCACGGTCTGGGTGCTTGCCCAATCGCGTATTTTTAGGCCTGTGAAGGGATCAAATTGCCGAATGATATTGCCAGGCGTGCTGCTTGCCAAGAAGCGCCCGCAGCGGTCCATGACTGCCTGCGTGCCCAAGGCATATACCATAAGATCTGAGGCTAGCACATCAGCCTTGGCACCGCCCGTGAGCGGAAAGCGGTACATACGGCCGCTATCATAGGCGACAAAATTTCCTAACGTGTCGAAGGCGAAGCTGCGGGGCACCTGAATTCCCGTCACAAATTTTGATACCGAGAAATCAGCATGCACAAAAGTCTCGGCCACTTCTACGCGATGAATGCCTATGCCCTGACGGCCAAGGCTGTCTGCCACGGTTACTTTGGCCGTAAAGGTGCCCGCGACAGCGTAGACATGCGTCACGTTGCTGCCCGAGGCTGTGGCGCCGTCACCGAATTCCCAATTGAATGAGGTCAAGCTGGCGCTGCCCATGGCGCGTGATTCAGCTGCGCTGAAACGCAGGGCCAGGGGCGCGCGACCCGCGGGGTGGCCAAACACACTGATATTGACCACAGGCGTGACCGAACGTGTGGGTCCCAAGGTGCAGGCGCCCCCGTTAAGTGAAATGCGAAGCACGCGGTCGCGTGCAGCGACAAAGAGGCAACCATCGGGCCCGATCACAGCATGCCCTAAGCGTTCGCTGCCAGCCATTACCGTGCTGGCCAGAGCGGGCGTAGAAGCTGCATCCATGCGCAGCAACTTGCCATTCGAACGCGCCAAGTAGAGATGAGGCGCAGCCTGGGGCAAATCGCTGGGTGAAGCTGCGGCCACGCCGTTGCTGGCGCTTTGGCTGGCCAGCAGGGTGACCTGGCCCTGGGCATTGATGCGACTCAAGCCCGCCAGGGTGGCAGCGTAAAGCATGCCATCGCTGCCCCAAGCCAGGCCATCCACACCGGCACCTGCTTTGGCCAAAGTCTGAATACTGGGTTGGGTGCTGCTCAGGCTGCTAACTTTCAGTATGTAACCTGAGCAAAGTGAAGAAACATAAAGTATGTCTTGGGTGCTGTCATAGGCCAGCCCGCTGGGGCAGCTTAGATCGGTAGCCACCACGCGCAAAATATTCGCATTTGCCGGGTCGAGTTCAACCACTTGGCCAGCTTGAAGAAGCGCGGCGTAAAGGCGACCCTGAGCAAAAGCCAAGCCTGCCAAACCGCCGGGTACTTGGCCCACCCAATTGCTGGCGTTCACGGCGCCGCCGCCCACGGGAAAACGGCGCAGTTCACCGCTGCCAAGATGGCCGACGAATAATTGCCCGACAGCATCAAAGGCCAGTCCATAAGGACCCACAGCACCATCGCCAACGCCTACAGGCGTGAAGCCCGTGGCATAGTCGCTGGCCGCGTAGTCTGCAGCCACGCTCATCGAGGCATGCACATGCAAAGGCAGGCCAAGCCCGCTTGCCAAAAGAGCTAAGATGAAAAAATATCGTTTCATGTCCGTAAGATATTAGTAGCCGTTAGGCCAAATATATTTCGTAATACATACAGATTTCTAATTTTGATAATTTTTTGGTCAGATGTAGCGACAGCTAGATCGGCAAACTATAGTATAAAATTACAAAATAAAAGGCCCGCCAAGTTCGCAGGCCTTTTAGTTAATCGCTTTTTGATTTCGTTCTACATATTAATACACCTGCTGATTCGTCTCAGCATGACTCTTAGCCTTAAGCGACTTTCGATTTGCATTCCATTCAGGTTCGGGTGCTGCCATAGCCGCGGCGTCAGCCTGAGCGCCAGCTGCTACCGGGGCTAGTGCGCTGATGCCATATTGGCTGCTGATGATGCTCAAGACTCCAGCCGCGTGGCTCATGGCAGCCTTGGCTTCTTCAACCTTGCCCTCATCACGCAGTTTCATGGCTTCGCGACGGGTCTCATTGGCGCGGGCCTTGGCTGCGTCAGCCATCACATCTTTGTTTACTGATTTGGCCGCGACTTCGGCGCTGCCAAGCTTGGCGCTCACGCTATATTGCGCTTTCTCTGACTTGCCGCCTTTGGCCGGTGCATAAGTGATCAGGGTTTCGGCTAGGTTTTCACTCTGGCCATTGGTTTCAACCTCAATCAAGACATAGCGCTCTTGGCCTCCACCAATCTGGTTTAGGCGCAGGCGCACGATGTTGCCATCGACTTCGACTTCACGGTCCAAGGACTTTTTGAATTGGGTACCTGGCGCTAATTTGATTTCGATCACAATGTCACGCGCGACCACTGAGGCCAAATCACCCATTTCTTTATCAAAAAATCCGGTCAGATCGCGTTCGCTTTCGATAAAGGCGTGATTGCCGTCTGAGGCGCCGGCTAGCGCTGCCATCAGGTCTTCGTTGTAGCCAAGCCCTAAACCAAAGGTCGTTACGGGCACGCCTTGGCGGCCAGCTTGCTGGCCCAATTGGCGCAGCTCTTCGCTGCTGCTGGGGCCGACATTGGCCAGTCCATCGCTCAGCAAGATCACGCGGGCTACTTGGCCTGCGTTGCGGCTGCGGGTCACTTCGTCGAGGCCTTTGCTCACGCCCGCGTGAATCGCGGTCGATCCGCCAGCCTCGATGCGATCAATGGCAGACAAAATATCGCGGCCGCTGCCCACTTTTGCTGCAGGCCAGATGACATCGACCTGGTCATCAAACATGACCACCGACACGATGTCACTTGAACGCAAGCGACGTATGGCCAGTTTGGCGGCTTCTTTGGCCTGGGCCAGTTTTTCGCCAGCCATACTGCCACTACGGTCCAGCACCAGGGCAAGGTTCAGGGGCGCGCGGTCGCCGCTGCGGCGCCAGCCTTCGATGCCCACTTTGAGTACAACGGTCTGCTTCTTGTCTTTTTCGATGACTGGCTTATCCACGCCGCCGGTCCATTCGATAGGCTTAGCGCTCGCCAGCCCCGGGGCCAGCATGGCCAGCCCGATTAACATTTTCAGCGGATTCATGCCCGCCTCCAGAAAGGGTGATGTTGGGAGGACGTGGATGGATCAACTTTGGTTCAAATATTTTTGTGTGATTTAGGTAGCCGATTCTTGCCCCTGACCTCACCCCCCGGCCGACTTCGTCGGCCTGCCCCCCATTTCATGGGGGGCGCCCGTGAGGGCTACATTCTGCGAGGAAAACCTTCCCTGCAGAATGGGACTTTCGTGAACGCCCCCCGCGATAGCGGGGGGCTGTCCGGCGCTTCGGCGGTGTTCAGCGCAGGCTGCGCCGGACTGGGGGGCAAACAAAAAAAGGGCGCACCCTAGTGCGCCCCTACAACTATCCCGATTTTATACGCCTTACTTCCCGACCAACTTCTCAGTGGTCTGCCGCAGACGCGACGATATCAACAGCAACAATTCATCTTGAAATTTGGTGGCAACTTGCGGATGAAGCTTCTTAAGTTCGTTATACGAGCTGCGGCTCAAGCTAAGAAGGCGCGCTTCATCGGCAGCTTTCACATTGGCCGAACGCGGCTTGCCATCTACCAAAGCCATCTCACCCACCAGGCCGCCAGGGCGTATCTCGGCAATGCGCACATCCCCCAACAAGTCCTTCTTAAATATTTCAAGGGTGCCGCTCTTCACGATATACATGGCATCGCCAAAGTCACCCTCATTAAAGACGGGCGCGCCTGAACCAACAATTTTGACTTCGCAATGGCCAGCCAAGATGCCACATTCTTGCGGGCTGAGTTTGGCAAAAAGCGGCGTGCGAGAGAGAAATTGGGCGATGTCTGCATCGCCGGCTGAAGCAGCGCTAGAAAGCGAAGGGCCCGCCCCCTGCGGTGACATGCTGTTGCGGGCAGACGGCGCTGCGCCACGGCTGAGGGCTTCTAGTATTTTCTCGAGCTTGGATTCGATGGCGACCAGGCGGGCGCCAAAATCATTGGACGGCTTGGCTGAAGAGGGCGCGCTGCTGCGCGCCCCTACGGGCGCTGCAGATTTTGCCTTGGGTTTGGCGGCTTTGGATTTTGCTTTGGCTTTAGGCAAGACATCCCTCGAAAGACTGGTCTAGTTTAGCCTAAATAAATCGATTTTGTCAGGTACAGATAAATGCCTCTTACTTCACACCAAAATGATAAGTCAGACTGGCGCGTTGGCTGGTGCCCAAATCGCCCTGAGGGGCGTAAGCGTAATCCAAGTCCCAACCCGCCCAATGCAAGCCGATGCCGGTGCTAAGGCCAGCCAACGAACCTTGGGTATTTTCTGGGCCCGTGAGATAGCCGCCACGTAGATCTAAGCCCAAGGCTGACGAACCCATGGCCCACTCGGCACCCAGGCGCGTTTTGTTGACAAAGCTATTCGGCTGATACGAATGGTCCACTTCGATGCTAAGCCCCAAGCCCACTAAGAAGCGGGCGCCGCCTTCGAGTGTCCAAGCCATGGGCGCAAAGCTCGAACCGGCAGACAGATTCGTGCCCATATTCTTGCTCACAAGGCCGAGCTTCAGCTTGCGACTTAAAAAGCCTTCATAGCGAAAGCCCACGTCAAAGGCTGATCCCATGGTAAAGGCTGACTCGTAGCCTTGGCGGATAATGCGGTAAGAGGCTGCAAAGGCGCCGTCAGCGCCAAGCTGAAAACCAAAAGCTGCTTTAAGGTCAAAATTAAAAATATTAAGAGCTGCGCCAGGCTGGCCCCAATCATCGCGGGCCAAGTCTTGCACATATAAATAATTCGCGCCCAAGCCCCAAGCACCAAAGCCATAAAGCGGCACGCCCAGGCCCACGCTCTCAGAGCGCACACCGTCGATCCATTCCAAATGACTAAAGCTAAACTGCACATCGCGCATGGCTACCAAACCTGCCGGATTCCATTCAAGCGAAGCCACATTGTCTGCACCGGCCACCATAGCGCCCGCTTGGGCAGCACCGCGCGGATCACGCAAGATCTTGACGCCGCTATCCGATGAGACGCCCGAGCCACTGGCTGCGCGCAAAGCGCCAACCATCAGGACCAAGCCCATGATCAAAATACGACGCATCATCGCAGCACCACAAAGCGGCGTATTTTATTTCCTCGCGACGCCTGCAAGCGCACAAAGTAGAGGCCGGCGGCAACGATATGCCCTGAATCATCGCGGCCATCCCAAAGAGCCCAACCTTGGGCCAAATTTATGTCTGAACTGGACAAGTCGCGCACCGGCTCGCCCGCCAAATTAAAGACTGTCAGCTTGGCTGAGCTGTCGGCAGGAAAACGGAAAGTCACCTTGTCGCGTTTGCGCAGGTCAAAGGGATTAGGATAACTGTAGATCTCGCCAATTTGTTCTGCCCCCACGGGCGATTCGGTAAATGTCGGCGTAATGGTGTGGGTCTCACTGGTGGTGGGTGTCTCGGTGGGTGTTTGCGACACTGTCACCGTAGCCGAATAAGTGGGTGTAACTGTAGCCGTAAGTACGGTGATGACAATGGGTGTTTTAAGGGCGCCGCCCGCGCCTAAGGTAAGCGACTCAGGGTAAGCCGAAGCGTTGATGAGCAAGGCGCCGGACTGTGTGGGCAATATACCGCTGGCGTCCATGCCATAGCGCAAGATGATAGACTGACCCGGGCTAAGATCTTTGAGCTGCACCGTGACCGTGAGACCATTAAAAACGTAACCCAACAAACTGCTGGCGTGGCCCGGACTAATATAAAAATTGCCGGCGCCGGGCGTGCCCAGACCTAAGGGGAAATATAACTCAAGAATACCGCCCGTGGCAGGCCAGGCCTTGCTGCCTGTGTTATAGGTGATGTCAAAACCTGAGCTCTGCAAACCTAAAATAAAACCATCAGGCATCACCGCAAGGCTGCCGCTGCCTGGTGTAGGGGTGGGCGAGGCGCTATAGGTGGGCGTAAGCGAGGGGGTGACCGTGTCGGTGGACACAGCCCAAGCGGGCGTGGCCGCCAGCAGGGCCCATAACGTAAAAGTAAGACGCTTCAAGGGTTTCCTTATGCTTTAGGGAGCGGCAAGTATAGGAAGGTCACCCCTAGGTGTCAAGGTGGCCTGAATTGACGGCCCAGGCTGAGCCGTTCTATAGTGCTGACACGATATGCCCATGATTTAAGCCTTTTTGAGAGGGGCGCCTATGCCCGGGATGGATCCTAAGATTTTGCTGCACGCGATGCTCGATGCCGATGCGTCTGACTTGCATATCAAGGTGGGTCTGCCACCCATGATACGCAGGCACGGCGAAATGGCCCCCCTCAACTTTCCGATCTTACAGGCCGATGACACACGGGCCATTGCCCTGGCCATGATCGACGAAGAGCAGCGCGACAAGTTCAATAAAGAGCGCGAACTTGATTGCTCCTATGCCACTGAGCGCGCCCGCTTTCGCGTCAATGTCATGCTGCAAAAAGGTTTTGTGGGCATGGTCGTGCGCGTGATTCCCATCAAGATTCGCAGCGCCGCTGAGCTGAATCTGCCCAAGATCTGCCTGGATTTGGCTGACAAGCCGCGCGGCCTGGTGGTGGTGACGGGCCCCACGGGCTCGGGTAAATCGACCACGCTCGCCGCCATGATCGACCACATTAATAGCACCGAGGCCGGTCACATCATCACCATCGAAGATCCCATTGAGTTCGTACACCCCGACAAGAAGTGCATCGTCAACCAGCGCGAAGTCGGCACCGACACCCTGAGCTTTGCCGGTGCGCTCAAGCGCGCCCTGCGCCAAGACCCCGATGTCATGCTCATCGGCGAAATGCGCGATCTTGAGACCATTGGCGCAGCCATCACCGCAGCTGAAACCGGCCACTTGGTCTTTGGCACTCTACACACAACCTCAGCGCCCCAGACGATTGACCGCATCATTGACGTTTTTCCGCATGAGGCACAATCGCAGGTGAGGTCGCAGCTGGCCGTGACCCTGCAGGGCGTGCTCTCGCAGTGCCTGCTGCCAAAAAAAGATGGCGGCCGCGTCATGGCCCTCGAAGTCATGGTGGCCAATGGCGCGGTGAGAAACCTCATTCGCGAAGGCAAGATCTTTCAGATACCCAGCGCCATGCAACAGTCTGTCAAAGACGGCATGCAAACGCTTGAAATGCACCTGGCCCAACTTATCAAAACTCAAGTCATTGATGAAGAAGTGGGATATCAATTCGCCAATGACGTCAACTCGCTTAAGACTCTGCTCGGCAAATGATGACGCTCAAAGTCAGGCCCCAGCTCTTGGTGGCCGATTTGCAGGGTCGCTTACTGGCCCACCCCACGCTTAAAATGGCAGGCCGCAGCGGGGCTGACTTGGTGGCGGTAAATCCCGCTGAGCTGATACCCCTGCCCGAAGGCTCAGATCTCTTCTTGATGCCAGGTCGTAGAGCCTGGGGATATGACGAGCTCAAGGGTGAAATGGTTCCCGTTAGCGAGGGTCCCAAGGGCCAAAAGGTCACGGCCATAGCTGCCTTTATGGCCCCGGCCCACACGGCCTTTTTACTGGCTGCATATAATAAAGAAGCTGGCGCGCCCCGCTTGCCGCTTTTTTGCTACACCGCCGTGGGCGAATATCAAGGCCGCTATTATGTGCCAGCCACGCGGGTCGATCCTGACGTTCGCCAAGACTTGAAACGCTTTGATGATGCTGAGGTCAAGCGGGCCGTAAAGCTGCGCTGCAAAGCCGAGCCCAAAAATAGACTCGTGGCTCATCTAAAAAATTGCGCTTTAGTGAACCGCTGTCCCGCGGCCAAAAATTTCTTCTTAGGCCGCCAAGAAGCGCCCTTGCCCGTGTCACCCCAGTGCAATTCTGCCTGCGTAGGTTGCCTTAGCTTTCAGCCTAGTAAAGCTGGCTTTCCCAGCACGCAAGACCGAATTACATTTGTTCCCACAGCCGACGAAGTAGCCGGCGTGGCCTTGGGACATCTCAAACGAGCCAAGAAAAAAGCTGTCGTTAGCTTTGGCCAAGGCTGTGAGGGCGATCCCCTCATGCAGGCCGGCGTGCTCGAGGCCAGCATACGCGCCATACGCGCTCAAGCTGCCAAAGGCACCATCAACCTCAACACCAACGGCTCACGGCCTGAAGAAGTGAAAAAGTTAATGGCTGCGGGCCTCAACGCCATTCGCGTCTCGCTCAATTCAGCCCAACGCGCCTGGTACGAAGCCTATTACCGGCCCCGCGGCTATGATTTTGACGACCTCAAAAAGTCACTGAAAGCAGTGCGCGATGCGGGTGGCTGGCCCAGCATTAACTATTTCGTCTTTCCCGGTGTCAGCGACCGCGAGGCTGAGCTTGAAGCGCTCTCGCAAATGATTGAAGAGTGCGGCTTGGCTTTGATTCAATGGCGCAACCTTAACCTCGATCCCGATCTTTACCTAAAAACATTGGGCGATCTGAGTGGGGCAGGCAAAGCCTTGGGCGTGCCCTACTTGCTTGCAGAAATTAGGCGCCGCTTTCCTAAGCTGCGCTATGGCTATTTCAACCCGGCCTGGCGCAATGAAACCCAGGCTCTACGGAGTGTCCATACATGAAAAACATCCGCAGCTCCCGCAGCAAGGCAAAAACCGAAGACCTGAACTCGACACGCTGGGAACGGTACCTAGCTTGGATCAAGCAAGCACGTTTCATGGGCCTTAGTTTGCTACTCCTAGGCGCCTTGAGCCTCTTTTTCTTAAAGAGCTCGCGTCTGCCCGGCGGCGGGGCTGAGCCTGCACAAGACAAGGTTAGCCCCTACTATCATTACACCAGCCTGCTGGCAGGCGCGGCTGAGCCTGGCCTGCGGGATGGCAGTTTTGAGAAGGCGCGCTTTCGCTCGCCCCAGGGCCTGCTGCTTGACCGTGCCCAATGGCGATTAATCGTGGCCGACAGCGGCAACGGCTTGCTGCGTGAAGTAAGCATCGCCGATTGGGGCCAAACCAAGACTTTAGAATTCAAGTCAGGCGGAGCCAAGCTCATTCAGCCTAGCCTGCTAGCCTGGGTCAAGCCCGGCAAACAATTCATTGTTTATGACTTCAAGAACTCAAACCTGGCCCTGGCCGACCTAGAAACCAAGGAACTCAAATGGATCTTCGCCCCCAATGGCCCGGGCCAGGCCTCGCTGCGCAGCTATGGTGAGCTGCGCGACATGGACTTTGATACAGCCTCAGGCCTCTGGGTAGGCGTGGCTTGCCATCCTGGATTTTTAGCTGGCGAACTAGCAGACAAGCCCTTTCAAAGCGTTGAAGAAGGCCGCTGGGGCGACTGGTGCTCGTTGCGCTTTCATCAGGCAGAGCTGATCGCAGCCACACGACAAAACGGCCAAGCTTCGATGTTAGCGGTACGCAGCAACGGCGCCCACGTCAACGCATGGCTGCGTGAGCTGCTTAATTCAAAAACCACCCCCAAACTTGAGACGCAAAGCTTTAATGTCAGTACTCTAGGCGAATCTTTACGCCTCGTCGGAGGTGCAGAACCGCCACGGGCCCTGAGCTCAGGGCCGGTCTTTGCCGCTGAATTCATCAGCCCCACTTACACGCGGACCCAATGGCTGCCCGATGAAGAGGGCCGCCGCTACGGCGTGGATCATCACCTCTATTACGCCTTTGGCGACAAGGCCATGGGAGAAGATAACGAGCGTTCAGGCAAAGTGCCCATGGATAAGGCTGGCCACGGTGTCTATGACGCACCCACAGCCACCTATTTTGTCAGCGACGATGAGAATCACCGCCTCGTGGCGGTGCGCGATCTAGATTTCTTTCCTGAAGACGGACTGCCCCTCACGGACCACGAATTCAAATATCCTGAAGAAAAGCTGCCTGGCGTCACGCGCATCGTTGTTCAGGGAAATTCACAAGCCTTCGACAGTGGCAGCGGCAAACGCCACCATTTTGCATCATTCTCTAAGCGCCTGGAAGTTCGCCTCAACCAGATGGCCATGCTCGAGGGCGCGGGCAGGCGTTTTGAAATAATTTTTGTTGGCACGGCGCAGGGCCACGGGGCTGATGGCCTCACCAGTCTAGGCCACCTCAACCTCAACTTTAAAAGCTATCTTGAGAAACTACATCCTGACATGCTTCTATTCTGCCAAATACCTGAAGACTTTATCTTCAACGCCCAAGACTTTGGCAAACGTGAAGCGGGCGACGACGGCCTGCCAGGCCCCGAGTTTGACCCGGGCTTTTTGGCCAACAAAGGTGGAAAAATCGGGGCCTTTCAGGACGTCGCCAAATACCTGAACAAACATCCCTTTGCTAACAACCTACTGATGATGGGCAATGATGGGCTGCTCTATTTTTCGTCCGGAAACACAGGGGCTTGGATCGCGGCAGGTATGAAGGACGAAGAGCTGCGCGAACGACTCTTTAGGTGCACTGAATTGTATGTAGCCGGAGCCCACAAAAAGTCTAAG
This sequence comes from uncultured bacterium, assembly GCA_964521965.1. GTDB lineage: Bacteria > Oederibacteriota > JAJYGY01 > JAJYGY01 > DAIDJD01 > CAZFUM01. The sequence continues at coordinate 10,771 of CAZFUM010000038.1, forward strand.
GCAGCAGGCTTGCCCATGGCCATGGTGATGCTGAGCGCGCGAGCGTTTTATGGCATTGAAGAGCAAAGCGGAACTGAGCGAGGCGACACCGACTTGGTTGGCCTGACAGGCTTGTTTAGGGACTTATGCGAACAAGAGGGCCTGCCGTTCTACGATGCGGCCACGCCCATGAATGTGCTGGCAGTTTCAGAGCCCCTGGTTTACAACCGCAACGCTCATCCGACTCCGGATGGCCATGACCGGGCAGCCTTTGTGACGGCCTGGCGGCTGATTCACGACCCAAAGATGCGGGCCTCGGCCATCACGAAGCGCTAAAGATCCAGCGCTTGCCCGATTTAGTGCCCTTATAGGCGCCAATTTTCTTCATGGAATCCCAGCGGCCTGCGCCGTACTCGTCGCGCACAGGAAATTCACAAACTGTCACGGTCAAACTGCTGAGTTCAGGCTTCTTGGCAGCTACCAAGTCTTCGGCAATCTCACTTAAAGTTGCTAGAATAAAACTGCCCAGACGCTCGCCCGCCAAAGGTCGGTAGGGGAATACGTCAAAGATCAATTTGCCTGCACTCCCCTTGCCAGAAAGCACCATGTCCTTGGGTTGCAGCCAGAGGCCAGGCCCGCGCTTGAATACAAGCTTCACTTTTCCGGCTACCAACGTAGCCAAATATTCAGCCCGCCGCAGACCCCGTTCGCTACGCTGTTTGCCAGACTCGGCCTTCTCTACCAAGACCACGCCCAATTCACCAGCTTGGGGCTTGCGCGCATAACCAAAATTCTTAGCTGCCTCTTCGGCCGCCTTGAAAGCCTGTAGCTCACTCAGACCAGGCGCCACTTCGACCCAAACATAAGTGCGCCATGGCCGTTCGAGCAGGGCCATTTTTTCACCCGCCCACAAAGTAGCGGCTAGGCCCCAAGCTAGGCAAAACCCGATGATCCAACGTTGCATGCTAACCCTCGTATTAAGAAGACGCTGATAATATAGGCTTAGTTCCACCAAAAATCAAAAGTGCTTGCATTGCCAAGCCAGCTTAGATTGGGCAAGATGTTGGTTC
>CAZFUM010000038.1:11919-17418 GCA_964521965.1 uncultured bacterium
TTGGGCCGCCTTTTTATTTTTAATTCTTAGTCGATTCAAAAACCCAAACTTAAACCAAAGAGATGCTGATTATCAAATGAACTAAAGCCTTCGTATTGCAAGGGACGCCAAGCATAATCCAGGCTGAAGCGTAGGTCTTCGTCATCGAGTCGAATGGTAAAACCAGCACTGATGCCATTGAGATCGCGCGGGCCCTGCGCAAGATACCCCACACGCAATAACAGATTGGGGCCAATCTGATCTTCGAGCCCCATGCGCGCCCGCGGGTTTGAATAGAGCGGATAGTCCACATCAAGTTCAGCTGAAAGCCAATTGCCCTTAAAAAGCTCAAAGCGCTTACCCACAGCACCCACGAAAGTAATGGGCAAGGGATCATAGGCTGTGACATAACGCACCGCCGGCCCCACATTGAGGGCTGAAACCGAAAAGATCAGCCCCTCTTCGGTACCCCAGCGACCCCCTAGGTCTACAGCATAGGCATCGGCATCGGCTGGACCCAAATGGCTGCGCAAGTACTTGGCGCTGATGCCAATCTCAGAACGACGCCAAAATTCAGGCAGGTCTTTAAGATAGCGGGCAGGATTCACTGCAAAGCTGGCGGTCAGCCCCAGATCGTAGATTGAGACGGGCTGATCAGCCGCTAAGGGATTATTGATGTCAGGTTGGCCGCGATAAGCAAAGCCAAAGCCCAGCGACCCAAAGCTAAAAGGCTGGGCATAGGCAAACTGCTCAGTATTAACCCCGCCCAAACCTGACATGTGAAAGAAAGAAAGCGAAGGGCCTAGCATCTTGGCGAGAGCAGCGGGATTGTTGAGATGGGCATCAAGGCCGTCGCCTAAAGCCGCCAGTGCATCGGCCATGCCAGCCCCGCGCGGACTGAGCCGCTCGTTCCAATAGTCAGCCGTGGTCAGACCTGCGCCCGAAAGCGAGGCAGCCAGAGCTAGGCAGGCAGCGGCCCCGAGGCCGCGCCTTAGCGAAAACCCTGCGTGTACCATTTGACCGAGTAGCTGAAAAGCTCTTTAAAAGCACGCAAAATCACGCTGATCTTTGCGCCGGTCTGCACCCCGGCCCTGCGGGGATAGTGGTGCACGCCTCGCTCAGCAATGCGAAAACCGTTCTTCTTAGCCTTCACCAGCAATTCGGTCGAGATCATGGCGCCCGTGGTCTCGAGCTTGAAGGTCTTAAAAATATCACGCCGAATAAATTTGAAAGCGCAGTCAATGTCTCGAACGCCACGCAGGCCAAAGATCATCTTCACCAAACTGCCCCATAAAAAGGCGTTCAGTTTGCGCTGAAAGGGATCCGCTCGCTTGATGCGGTAGCCCACCACGAGATCATGATCTTTCAAGAGCGGGATCAGATTTTTCATTTCTTCGACATCAAATTGACCATCGCCATCTGTAAAATAGATCCACTCATAGCGGGCGGCTTTAAAGCCTGATTTGACCGCCGCGCCATAACCCTGATTAACCTTATGGTCAACGAGTCGAATATGGCGGTCTTTCTTATTCAATTTACGAATCACATCGGCCGTGCGGTCTTTGGAGCCATCGTTGACCGCAATCACTTCATATTGACTCGCGAGGTTCTTGAGCACCGAGGCGGTCTTGGTGGCCAGGGCGCCAATATTGGCTTCTTCGTTATAGGCGGGAAAAAAGGCCGAGATGCTTGGTTTCTTAGCCACGCGCGTCCTCCATCATCATGTGGGCCACACGGCGGCCGATCTTGATTGAATAGCTCATGCCGCGGTCCTCAGGATAGATCTGGGTCATATTGGCAAGATAAAGCCCCTGCACGGGCAGGCGATGGGGCGGAATCAGGGCCCCGTAGCCACGCGTGACGATGGGCTGAGTATAGTCGGCCCGCATGACGTGGGCCTTGGTCACGCTGCTTTCTTGAAACTTAGGCAGCACACGCTTGAGATGGCTGTAAAACTCGGCCAGCACAGCCTGGGGCTGGGCCGTAAAAAACGGATCATTCGTATCTAAATACTTTGCCACATACATGACGTGCCGCCCGCCATAATGTTCCGGACTGATCATCTTGGTCTGCTCAATGACGGCCAAGAAAGGCACACTCTTATCGAGAATATTAACCCAGTAAGCTGGCGAGACCGACTTGTCCATTTCGAGTACGGCCACGACTGAGCCATGATATTTAAATTGTTCAAGCGAAGCTCGCAACTCACTCGGTAGACCTTCGGCTCCTATCTCGAGAAATAAGGGCGTCGCGCAAGTGACTAAAACTTTATCGAAGTCTTCGACACCGGCCCGACTTTCGACGCCTTTAATGCGGCCGTTCTCATAGATCAGCTTCTTGACGCCGCTGGACACCCTAAGGTCTACCCCTTGCGCCTTGAGCTTTGCCTCGAGGGCATCCACCAAGACCTGGGTACTACCCATCAGATAACCCAGATGCCCCTTGGGCGCGCCCGGCAGGCTGGGGCCAAAACGGGCGGTGAGGCGGCCAAAGAACCAAGTCATGCTAATCTGATCGGTATGGGCCCCAAACTTGGATGTGAATAGCGGCTCCCACATGACTCGCCAGACTCGCTCGCCCATCGTCTTGAGAATAAACTCTTTAGCGGTGACATTCTCATAGGGACGATGGTCTTTTTTGAGGCTAATCCATTTTGACACAAAGGCCAGACGCAAGCGATCGAGCGGCGAAAGCGCCGAAAATAGAAGGATTTTCCAGGCGGGGCTGAATGGGTAGATCTTGCCGTCGTGAAAACTGGCATTAAATTCAGGAAACCATTTGAGCTGGTCCCAAAGCCCCAGCTCTTTCACCAAGCCTAAAAAATCTAAATCGGTCGAAAAGACATGATGATAAAAACGCTCAAGGCGAGCGGGCCCGACTTCAAAGGTCGACGCCAGGCCACCCAGGGTCGGGTATTTTTCAAAAACCGTCACCTGATGTCCGGCAGCGCTCAAATCGAGCGCTGCGGGCAGGCCAGCCATGCCGCCACCAATGATGGCAATCTTCATGACTGGCCCATCAGTAACTGTCCTCTTCGCCTTCAGACAGCGAAGTCGAGGGAAGAACGTCATTCATAAACCAACTCTTAAGGGCTGCGTCATAGTTCTTCTTGGCAAACGTCTTCTCAAGTGCATCTAAGAGCTTCGAAATCACAAAGCCCTTAGCTCGGGCGCCCAAGCCAAGCTCGGTGGCAATAAAACGCATTTCAGTAAGTTCGTAAAGAGCCTTTTGAACCTTGGACACACGCAGCCCTGCGGGCGTGGCATAAAACGCACGGGCCAAACGGTCTTGATCTAAAGCGCCGTCTTCTCTCAGCTCGTTCTTAGCATTGACCGCAGCCCGGCCCAATATATCAAGATGGGCTTTGGCAACTTTGGCCAAGGTCTTCTTCATCATGGCGCGAGCTGGGCCAAGGCCGATCTTTTCTGCCACTAGCTTGAGCAAGATCTCACGGCATTCTTCAGACATGGCAGCCAAGGCCTTGCACTTAACCGCATCAAGGTCTAGGCCCTTGCCGGCATCTGAAATAATCGGCATGCCAGGAGCTTTAAGCGCAGGCAGCTTAGGCAGGCCACCTTGGGCCATTTTGGTCTTAAGATCTTGCAGGTAATTCTTAAACTTCTGCTCTTTCTCGGCCTCGTTCTGGGGTGGCGGAGCGTCGACCATAGCCTGCGCCTTCTGCGCAATGGCTGCAGTCTTGGCGGCCTTATACTTTTCTAACAAATCGGTTTTTCGCTTCGCTTCAAGTTCTTGATTGACCGCATCGACCTCTGCACGATCTTTTTCTTCAGCATCCGCTTTCGCGCGTTCTTCGGCCTGCTTTTTCTGCAGGTAGCGCTCGAGCACCTTTTTTTTGAAATCTTGGTAGTCCGGCGAAGCGCGCCACTCTTCTTCAGTCATCCCCTTACGATCAGGTTCAACTGGATCGGGCTCTAAATCAAGAGGCCCGCCCGCCGCTTCTTCGAAGCTTGGCGTAGCTGGCATAGGCGGCAGCTCAGGCGCCTCCACCAGACCGTCCAGAGCCAAAGTGGACGTGGCAGTGCCATCCCCATCGTCATCTGAGAAGAAGAGGTCTTCGAGGCTCTTACTCAAATCATCATTGGCTCCCGCGTCGTCGCCACCGAAGATATCGAGTAGGTCCTTGGTATCTAATGCTAAATCGTCATCCGCCATGTGACTTTTCCGTGCTCGTGTCCCTGAGAGCCTTGCCCAATGAAATGCCTTCACGCCATAAATAGAAAACGCCCCAAATATTAATGGGCAAGAGGATGATGGCATGCACCATGCCAATGTAGGCCAATCCCACTGTCTTTTCGACGCCCAGGAGCGCCATGACCACCATACCACCGAACTCAAAAAGGCCCACGCCGCCAGGACCGCCGGGCACGATCATGGCCAAATTGGTCATGCCCATAACGAGCGCACTTTCGCGCAGCGTCAGGTCGAGACCAAAAACCATGCCGCCAAAATAATAGGTGAAGAGCTCCAAGCCCCAGGGCACAAAATTGAATAAGAATACGGCGAAAAGCTTGCCGGGCTGCCTCAAGATGCCCAGACCGCCAATGAATTTCTCAAGAGCTTGGCGACCAGCCTTAGAAAAACGACCGGGGAAAAACCGCAAGATACGGTCAAGCCAGCCCATGGCCAGTTCTTTCCATGCGATCAGCACAAAGCAGCCAGCTGAGACCATGCCAAAAATGATGGCGCCCCAAATGCCCGCCAGATAAACCTTGCCAATGAGATCTTCGCGCGTAAAAACCCGGCCTAAGACTTCGACGGTGGCTGTAGCATCGCCCGCCGAGCGCCCTAGTTCAAGAAAGGCAAAAAGCCCAAATAAGAAAAACGCCACGATGGTGATGCCGTCTAATATGCGCGAGAGCACCACCACCGCCAAAGAAGCCGTGCGTGACACGCCCTCGCGCGAACCTAGCAAGCCGGCAAAGACAAACTCGCCAAGCCGCAAGGGCAGGATGTTATTGACCAAGAACCCAATGACCAAGGGCGGCAGCACCCGGCTGGTCGGTACGCGCTTGATGGGCTCGAGCAATTGAGAGACCCGCCGAGCCCGGCTCCAATAGCCCACGAGATAAAGAGGCAGGGCCAGCAGCATCCATTCCCAACGGGCCTTCTTGAGCTCTTCTGCAAGGCGTGAAAACTCGACCCCGCGCACGGCCCAATAAAGAGCCAGCAGGCTGATGAGCAATCCTATCCAGATTTTTCGATTCTTTAGCAAGGTGATACCTATCTTAACGAGGGCTCAAGGCCGACGAGGGTACGGTGCGCAGGGGCTGGCCCGGCGCGCCCCACTTGAGTTCCATGTATGAATAGTTGCGGGACTCGTAATAACGCACTTTAATGTCGTGCCAACCGCTCGAGAGTTGCACGGCAGGACTATCAATCTGATTGCGATGGCCATGTTCATGTTCCCGCACCACAATTTTTTTACCATCAATAAAGAGGTCGGCATAGTCATTGGCAGCCAAAGCAAAGCGCCAGCCGCCCGAACTGGGCAAATTGATC
>CAZFUM010000039.1:0-17416 GCA_964521965.1 uncultured bacterium
GGTAAAGACGTCACGCAAGATGCCGCCCACACCCGTGGCTGCACCCTGATAGGGTTCGATGGCAGAGGGATGGTTGTGCGACTCAATTTTAAAGGCCGTGGCCCAGCCGCCGCCAATATCAAGCACGCCAGCATTCTCGCCTGGACCCTGCATCACGCGCTTGCCTGTGGTGGGAAAACCCTTTAAATGTGGCTTACTGGTTTTGTAGGAACAATGCTCAGACCACATCACTGAAAAAATGCCGGTCTCGGTGTAAGTGGGCTTGCGGCCCAAGATTAAATGAATGCGGTGAAATTCGTCTTCGGTGAGGCCCATGCCTTTGGCCACGGCGTAGCTGACTTCAGGGTCGCCAGGATGGGGCTTAGGCGCGGGATGCGCTTGAACCTGCTTTTTGCTCATGCGCCTCTCCGGCCGAGTGCGCTCAAGACGCTTTCAAACAAGGCTTTTCCGTCGGTGTTGCCCAAGGCATCTTCAGACGCGCGTTCAGGATGCGGCATCATGCCCAGCACTCGGCCGTTCTCGCTCAAGATACCTGCGATATTTTCAGACGAGCCATTGGGATTGCTGGCGTCATTCAATTCGCCAGCTTCATCACAATATCGAAAGACCACGCGCCCCTCGTCATTGAGCTGGCGCAGAGTCTCTTCATTGGCGCTGTAATTACCTTCGCCATGGGCGATCGGAATGCGAATCACGCGCTTTAATGATTCAGCCGTAAAATCTGTGGTCGAATTTTCAACGCGTAGAAAAACGTCCTGGCAAAGAAAGCTCAAACTCGCATTACGAACCAAGGCGCCCGGCAGCAGACCGGCTTCGGTTAAAATCTGAAAACCATTGCAGATGCCCCAAACATAGCCGCCACGTTTAGCGTGGGCCTGGACCGCTTTCATAATCGGTGAAAAGCGGGCAATGGCCCCGCAACGCAGGTAATCGCCATAACTAAAGCCGCCCGGCACCATGATCACGTCCGTGCCCTTGGGCAGACTACTGTTCTGATGCCAAACCAAGTCGACCTTTTGCTTAAGCACCGATTCGAGCGTCCACACGCAATCATGATCGCAATTCGATCCCGGAAATTCGAGGACCGCAAACTTCATTTTGAGGCTTTCTCGAGTTTGATCTCAAAGCGCTCAATCACTGCATTGGCCAGCAACTTCTCACACATCTCTTTGGCGCGCTTTTCAGCCGCGGCCTTACCCTTGCCCCGGTCATCCAGGCGCAATTCCATGTATTTGCCAAGCCGCAGACCTTCGACTTCTTGGTAGCCCATATGGCGTAACGCGCCCGATACGGCCACACCTTGGGGGTCTAATACCGAGGGCTTGAGCGTCACGTGAATTTTGACCAAGTATTTCATGTCAACTCCTTCTCAGATCTTAAGGCGCTTAAAGATCACATCGACATTCCTCAAATACCACTTAAGGTCAAAGGCAGCATCGATATCTTTGGCTTTGAGTATCTTCATCACACGCGAATCTGATTTTAAGCGCTCTTTAAAGTCTGGGCCGACCTCGCCGCTTTGCTTGCCGTTCCAAACTGCCATGGCGTTGTCTTGCACGACTTGATAGGCGTCGTCACGCTTCATACCGCCTTCGGTCAAAGCGAGCAGCACGCGTTGACTAAAGATCAAACCCCCGGTCAGCTCGACGTTCTTCATCATGTTCTTAGGATAGACAATCAGCTTGTCCATCAGGCTCGTGAACTTGGCAATCATATAGTCAAGCAAGATGCAACTATCGGCAAAGATCACGCGTTCAACCGACGAATGCGTGATATCGCGCTCATGCCAAAGGGCTACGTTCTCAAGGGCGGCAATTGAATTGCTGCGCACAATGCGTGCCAGCCCCGAGACCCGCTCAGCCAACATCGGATTTCGCTTATGCGGCATGGCCGAGCTGCCTTTTTGGCCCGGAGCAAAGAATTGCTCGGCCTCGAGTATCTCGGTCCTTTGAAGATTCCTGATTTCGGTGCCCCATTTGTCTAATGACGAAGCGATCACAGCCAGCGTGCACATAAATTCTGCGTGGCGGTCGCGGCTTTGGGTCTGGTTGCTGACGGGATCGGCCTTCAAGCCCAAAATTTTGCAGGTCTCGGTTTCAATGCGGGGGTCGATATTGCTATAGGTGCCAACCGCGCCAGACACCATGCCCACGGCCACGGCTTCTTGCGCCCTCTTAAGGCGCACTAGGTCGCGATCGAGTTCGGTCACCCACAAGGCCAGCTTTAAGCCAAATGTAATCGGCTCAGCTTGAATGCCATGGGTGCGGCCAATTTGGGGGGTATTTTTGTGCTCTTTGGCACGGCGGACTAAAACTTTGCGTAGCTCGCTCAGACCCTTCAGTAGAATCTCACTGGCATCGCGCAATTGCAGGGCTTGGGCCGTATCGACGACATCGGTGCTCGTCATGCCCAAATGAACGAAGCGTGCCTCGGGGCCGATGTACTCGCCCATGCACGTCACAAAGGCAATCAAATCATGGTCGGTAACTTTTTCGAGCTCGTTGACCCGCTCAACTGTGAAATTTGCTTTTTGGCGTATGACTTTGGCTGCAGCTTTGGGGATGCGCCCCAATTTGGCTTGAGCTTCGCAGGCAGCGACTTCCACCTCCATCCACATGCGAAGGCGGTACTCATCGCTCCAGATTCGGCCCATCTCTGGGCGTGTATAGCGGGCGATCATGCGGGACCCAAATGTATGGAAAGTTCCAATAAGAAGGCCCGATTATGGACTCTAGGGCAGATTCTGACAAGGTTTTTGCCGCCTGAAAAAAGCTTCAGGGGCGATGAATTCAAGGCAAATCTTCTTTGGCGACACCCAAGACGTTGTCGCTCTGGGTATCAATGATGGCCACCGAGTCTTCGCGGGTCAATGTCACGTAGAGATACTTGCCATTGGCTGAGAAAGCGGCGCGGCTGGGGGCCAGACCGACCTTGATCGTACGCGAGACGGTCAAGTGAGGCACATCAATGACACTCACCGTACCCGAGCCCTGATTCACTGAGTAGGCCTTTTTGCCATCGTTCGAAAAGACAATGTCCACGGGACGGCGGCCGACTTCAAAGCGCTCGACCACAGAATCATCCTTGGTGTTGATCAGGGTAATGTCATTGGTTCCGGCATTGGCCACCAAGAGCTGTTGCCCACTGTTGTTTAAAGCCAGGGCCCAGGGCTCGCCACCCACAGGCAAGATTTTTGTGAAGCGCTTGGCACTGCTATCAAATACGCCCACGGTGCCTTCAAAGGTATTGGCCACATAGGCTTTGCTGCCATTGTTGAGCACGACGATGGCCACGGGCGCGCGATAGCGGGCGCCAGCTACCGTGGGCTGCGCCACCGGCTGAATTTGAGTAGCTGCGGCTGTGGGCGCATAAGTCGGCACTTGGGGGCCGCCGGGAATAACACTGGTATCTGGATTGCTAGAGCCAGGCTGGCCAGGCGGCGGCGGAATATTATTTTGAATGACTTGCGGACCGCTCGGCACGTTCACCGTACTGAGTACAGGTGTGGCTGTGGGCTGCAAGAAGCCCGGCAGCAAAGGCAGCGGCACAGCGGTAGCAAGCAAGCTTGCCAGCGCCGGCGTTTGAGCTTCCATGCGGGCTTTAAGTAGCTGAATAAGGCTGGGCAGCAGAGTTTGAATTTGATCGAGACGGGCGTCTAAGCCTTGGGCGGTTTCTATAAAGAGACCCAAGTTGCTGATGGTCATACCTTGCAAGGTTTCGACTTTGACATTGACATCAAGCGAGGCTGACCGAATCTCGCTGGCAGGGCCTAAATCAAGACCACTGAGGGCAGCGCCCAAGCGGCTAAAAAATGGCGGCAGTTCTTTGGCTTCGCCTTGAACTTGCTGAAAGTTTGAAAGGCTGGGGCTCTGTATGGCGCTCAAAGCCGCTATCTTGCCTTGGGCAGCCAACGCTGCAGCAAGGGCCTCGCTATCACTGGCCCGCAGGGCCAGGGGTGCCAGGACCAGACTAAGTATAAATAATAGAAAAGCGGATAGTTTCATAGGCGCTTATTATACGCCCGCTTCAGGGCCTAAGTTTGAGATTCGAAGGGCGAATTTTGCGCGCCTTTTTGAGGCTTTTAGAAGGCCCCAGAATTTCCATACCTTTGCGGGCCCATTCTTGCACCCAGCGATCTGAGTCCACTGAGGCTTCTTTGAGGGCTGCCAAGCTGCTAGGGTCGGCCAACTTAGTCAAGCTTTGGGCCGAGGCACGACGCACCTCGACATCCATATCTTTCAGGCAGGCGATCAGGGGTTTCACCGCCTTCAATTCACCCAACTCACCCAGCGCCCAAGCTGCGCAACCGCGCAGGGTGGCTTCTTTGTCTTTCAGCAACTTGAGCACATCCGGCAGGGCCTCTTTGGTCTTGCGACTAGCCAAGTCAATGATGGCGCTCTTGCGCGTGAAGACCGACTGAACCTGCAAGTCCTTGATCAGGGTGGCGGTGTCTTTATTTTCGCGTTTCTTCTTAACCATAGGGTGTCGGTGTTCTTGTCGAAGGGGTTTTAAGCTTCGGGCTTCAATATAAAGAAAGTCCCGCTGGCCGCAGCCAACAGCTTCTTGGTTTTCTCTTCTTTCACCTTAATTTCCCACACCATGGTCAGGCGGCCACGGTGCAGCAGCTTGGCCTCGGCAATGGCCGCGCCTTGCGTAATGTTTGATATGAAATTGAGCTTGAGCTCACCCGTGACCGTGCGCCAGCCCAACGGCAAGATGCTGAGCGTACCCACCGCCGCGGCTGTATCGGCCAGGGTGGCGATGGCGCCGCCATGCAGCAAACCCGCCATCTGACTGGCAGGCAAGGACCAGGGCATGCGCAAAACTGCACGGCCATGACCAATCTTGACGACGCTGAGTTTGAGCACATCAGCCAAGCGGCCCCAGGCTCGGGCCTTAAAGACCATTTTCACGATGGCTTCAGGATGCAGTTTTTTAGCTTTTGCCATCTTCAGCCTAAGAGCTGCTTCAAGGCCGCCAGGGCCTCGTCATAGTTAGGATGCGTGGCCATCTCAGGCACGCGCTGAATATAAGCGATCTGATTATCAGAACCCACGATCAGCAGAGCCCGCTGCAGCAGCCCCAGCTCTTTGACATAAAGCCCATAAGCCAAACCAAAGGCATGGTCGCGAAAATCAGAGAGCATGCGCAGGTTGTTGATCTTGCCGGCTGCGCACCAACGCTTAAGGGCATAGGGCGTGTCACACGAGATGGTGACCCACTCGACGCCGCTGACCTTATTCGCCTCGTCGCTAAAGCGCTTGGTCTGGGCATCACAGATGCCCGTGTCAACCGAGGGCACGATATTGTAAAAGGTCACTTTGCCATTCAACTCATCTGAGCTGAATGGCTCGTTCACGGCCTTGAAGGCTGTGAAGCTGGGGGCTGCGTCGCCCACCTTGAGCTCGGGCCCCAACAAAGTCATGGGGCTGCCCTTATAGGTATAAAGTCCGCTGCGTGCTTGCGCCATGGGGGCTCCATAGGGCGTGAAGTGTCGAAAAGGACGGGTATAGTGCAAGACAGGCTCAGGCCCGTCAAGGGGGGCTTTTGGGACGCGAAATATCAGGCTTCTTCGCGGTAAAGAATCTCGCTGAAACGGCCCGAGTGAACTTGCGCCTCGGGCGAATTGAGCCGAGGCTTCTTGGCCTGCACCAAGGCCCAGGCCAGATCGACGCGGTCTTCATCGCTATGGGCATCACTGTCTGACACCGCATCAAAGTAGGCGTTTTCTATATTTTCTTGCACCACGCGCAGGGCTTCAGACGGCATGCCCCCGCTGCCTTCGCGAATGGCCCGCAAATTCGCAGCCACACTGTCGCTGCTGCCGCAACTGCCGACAAACAAAACCTCGCCATCTTCGGCGCCCGGAGGAAAGAGCACGATCTCAAAAACCCCCGCGCCCCGAGGTGCATGGTTGTTGATGCCGTTTTCGTGCAGGCGGTAAATTCGCTCGGTGAAGCGTATTTTGAATTCGCGGGCCGGGCCCTGACTGCCAGTTTTCACGCATTTCCCTTCAATAAAGTCGCTAAGCCCATAAAGTTGGCGACCTCATAATCTGGCTTGGCGTTACGCAGCATTTCTAAGTCGCCAATGCCACCCAAGACGGCCACGCTAGCTATGCCAGCATTGTGACCTGCTTCGATATCGACTCTTGAATCACCAATCATCACGGCTTGCGCCAGCGGCAGACTCAGGCGCTGGCAGGCCAGTCGCAAAGGGGCCGGATCGGGTTTCTTGGTCGGCGCGCTGTTGCCGCCAATCACAGAGCCAAAGTGCTGCCCCACACCCAGTAAGTCTAAGATACGCAGCGAAATACCTTCCGGCTTGTTGGTGACCACCGCCATGGCATAGCCCCGGCTGGCCAGCAGGCTGAGAGTCTCTGCCACGCCCTCATAAAGACGGGTCTTGTCACAACAATGCTCATGATAACGGGCTTTAAAGGCTTCGACCAGCTTGGGCAAATGGGCCCCAAAGTCAGGGCCCATAATACGCGCCACCAAGGCTTCGACCCCATCGCCAATGTAGCCCGTGACTCTCGGGAGCGGCAGGGCTTCAAGGCCTTTGCTTTGGCGCAGCCAGTTGGCGCAGTCTGCAATATCTTCACTCGATTGAATGAGCGTGCCATCAAGATCAAAAAGCAGGGCTTTCACAGCGTCGAGATTCATAGTCACCAAGTTTGCTCAAGGCGAGCCAAGAGCTCGCCCCAAGGCGTGAGTGCGCGGTTTTGATTATAGACGAGCGGCAAGGCCCAGCCTAGGCGCAGGCCCAAGCCCGATTTAAATTCAAAGGCAGCCTGAGGAATGAGGTCAGCATCGGCGCCTTGCGAGCCTTCAAGCGACACGCCTTCAACTTGAATCGCACCGCGGCGGCTGTAGCGCGCCTCGATAATAAGTTTGTGCAGCGCGCCCTCATCACGATGCCAGGCCCAATCCAGGCTGTTCGACACGCTAAAATCGGGATCACGTCGAGTATAAGCGCGACCGCCAGGCAAGGTCAGCGGTCCCAGGGGGTCGCTGCGGTAGGCAATGACCGAGCCTAAAGGAATGTCGTGCTGGGCGCCCAGATCAAATGTACCCGAGGCGCTGGCACTAAAGCCTAGCGAGTGCCAGCGCAGTTCAAGGCCCAGACCCGGTGTGAGGGTGAAGCTGCCGCTGCCCGTGGCCACCAAGGGATGGGCCGCGGCGAAGGGGCCCAAGCCCGAGGGAATGCTGGCTTCAAAAAAAGCGCCGAGTCGCATTTGACTCTGCTCGCTGCTGCGTGAGATCACGACGCGGCGCCATGCCAAACTGGTGTCGCCGGGCCCGTCACCGCGTCGCACGGCTGCGTCATTCATCATGCTCGAAAGCCCGCTGCCACTGGGGGGTGAAAATTCTTGAAAGTACCAGGGCAAGCTAAGTACAAAAGCATCGCGCGGCGTGGCCTGCCAGGCCAGGGTGGCGTCCATGCGAAAGCCGCGCGCGGTCTTGGTGAGCGAGTCGGCATCGACAATGCGTTCGGCACCGTTGATAACCACGAGATCATTTTGCGTATCGATCCAAAAGGCACGGTCATAGACGCGCTGGGCCAGGGCCCATGTCCAACCCGGCTTGCCGCTGCCCAAGGCAGGCGAGACAAAGCCATCGTCCAAAGCCCAGGCCGAGCTGGCGATCAGAACCATGAGTAGACTAGCGAGTTTTTGCATGGCGGGAATCTTCGCCCCTCAAAGCTTCGGCGTCAACTTGCCCCGAGGGCAATCCTTATGGTATGAAGGATGTGTATTAACAGCTCCCTGCGGTGTTCGTGGGGGCCGGGGATTTTTGATCCTACAACCCATATTCAGGGGTCCCTAGATCCGGGCGGCTTTCGGGCTTTGCCTTGTGAGGGTTCCCACCTGACACATAGGGTTCAAAACCCTGGTTTTCACGGCACAGGCGGGGCTATCTTAGGCCCGCTTGCACGGCGATCGTGCAGGCGGGCCTTTGTTTTAAGGCCTCTGCACCTGCCTTGACTTTCACCGAGCCTGGGCTAAAAATGTTCAAGTACTCGATTCATCAACCTAACTCAATTAAACGTTTCCGGAAAAGACGACTTTAGGACCTGGCAGGCGACTGCCGGTGTGGGGATGAGAAACTTTATTTTATTGATTCTAAATTTTGTGGGCTTGGCATGGTTTGCATCACAGACCCTGCCTCGCATCCAAGAATTTTCTTGGACAGCGCGCCCGCAGGCGCAGCGAACGCGAATCATTTCGCGCCAAGTTTCGCCTGCTTGGGCTTGGGCGTACTCTAAGTCCTGGCCCCCTCATATCCCTACGATCCTGATTTAGTCTTTTCCTCCGGAAAATACCGGAGGCAAGATGAATGCATTAATCCTGGCCATCACCCTGGTGGCCTTTTTGACCGGCTTGATCGCACGCTTGGTCTATGACCGCATGAAGGCCAAGGGCACGCTCAGCTCAGCCGAAGACCAAGCCCAAAAGATTCTTGCCCTGGCCGAACGCGAAGCTGAAACCCGTAAAAAAGAAGCCCTCCTTGAAGCGCGTTCTGAGCTTTTGACCGAGCGCCAGACCTTTGACGAAGAAAGTCGCCGTCAAAAGGACGAGTTCGAGCGCACCCAGCAGCATTTCAATACCTTAGAACGCGAGCTGACGGCCCTCAAGACCACCCATGAAGACGACAAGCGCGATTTTGACGTTCGCCGCGCCGATGTCACTAGCCGGCAGCAATCACTGATTCATAAAGAAAACGAATTAGACAAAGTCCTGCACGAAGAGCGCGGGCGCTTAGAGCGCCTAGCGGGCATGAGCAGCGAAGAAGCCAAAAAGCAGCTCTTAAAAAACCTAGAGAAAGATGCCCGCCGCGAGGCGGCCGAGTCACTCAAAGCCATCGAAGACGAAATCAAAGAAGGCTCAGACCGCAAGGCTCGCCAGATCATCTCATTGGCCATTAACCGCTGGGCTGCTTCGCATGCTAGCGAGAACACGGTCAGCGTGGTGCACATACCTAGCGAAGACATGAAAGGCCGCATCATCGGGCGCGAAGGCCGCAACATTCGCGCTTTCGAGAACGCCACGGGTGTCGACTTGATCATCGATGACACGCCTGAAACCGTCGTGCTATCGAGCTTCAATATTTTCAGGCGCGAAGTGGCGCGCATCGCCCTTGAACACCTGCTGCAAGACGGCCGCGTGCACCCCAGCCGCATTGAAGAAATCGTGCAAAAGACGCGTGACGAAATGGAAACTCAGATCTCACATCTCGGCGAACAAGCCTGCCTGCAAGCCGGCATCATGGGCCTGCACCCTGAGCTGATGCGCCTCATCGGCAAGCTGAAATACCGCACCAGCTATGGCCAAAACATACTGCAACACACGCTCGAAGTGGCCCACCTGGCATCGGTCATGGCTGCCGAAGTAGGCGCCAATGTCGAGGTGGCCAAGCGCGGCGCCTTCTTGCATGACATTGGCAAGGCCGTCGATCAAGAACGAGAAGGCACCCACACCAGCCTGGGCGTTGACCTGCTCAAGCGCTATAACGAACACCCCGAAGTCATTCATTGTGTTGAAGCCCATCATAACGATGTCGAGTTGCGCACCGTCGAAGCCTATTTGGTCCAGGCCGCCGACGCCATCTCGGCCAGCCGCCCCGGCGCCCGCCGTGAAAGCTTAGACACCTATATCAAACGCCTGCAAAAGCTTGAAGAAATCGCCATATCCTTTCAAGGTGTCACCCAGGCTTATGCGCTGCAAGCTGGCCGCGAAGTGCGCATCATGGTGGCTCATGACCTCATTAGCGACGCGCAAGCCCTACAATTGGCCCGCGATGTGGCCCGTCGGGTCGAAGGCGAGCTAGAATATCCGGGTCAAATCAAAGTGCAGGTCATTCGTGAAACCCGGGCTGTGGATTATGCCAAATGAAAATTCTCGCCATCGGCGACGTGATTGGCTCGCCCGGTCGAAATATGGTGGCCCGGCATTTGCCTGGCCTCAAGTCAGGCATGCATATTGATGTCGTGAGCGCCAATGTCGAAAATCTTACCGCCGGCTTTGGCGTGACCAACGAAACACTGCAAGAACTCAAAGACGCCGGTGTCGATGTCTTCACATCCGGCAATCATATTTGGGACCGCAAAGAAGTCGAGAATTCATGGGCCAAGTTCCCCACCTTGATACGCCCAGCCAATTACCCTTTGGGCGTGCCAGGCCGCGGCGAATGCATCTTTGCCACAGCCACGGGCATTCAAGTGGGCTTTAGCAACGTGCTGGGCCGCATCTTCTTTCCCCAGCCTATCGATGACCCCTTCAATGCCGCCTACTCGTCGATATCACGCCTAAAGTCTCAAGGCGCCCAGGTCGTGGTGATGGACGTGCACGCTGAAGCCACGTCAGAAAAAGTCGCTATGGGATTGCATCTCGATGGCCAAGTGTCTTTCGTCTTTGGCACCCACACCCATATACCCACGGCTGACGCGCGCATCTTGCCCAAGGGCACGGGCTATATCAGCGACCTCGGCGCCACGGGCGGCTATGGCGGTGTCATCGGCATGAAGCCCGAATCGGTGCTCAAGCGCTTCATTACGGGTATGCCCTCGCGCTTTGAACCCACCGAAGAAAATCCAGAATTTTGGGCCTTGTTGGCTGAAATTGATGAGAAAACTGGCAAATGCGTTAAAGTAGAGCAAATACGGCGTTAATTTTATATATGACAGTTTCCTAAATTATTCTTCAGCAAATATTGTTGGTGATACTCCTCGGCCGGCCAGAAATGGCTGGCCGAAACTATTTGGGTGACAATCTTGCCATCCCAATGCTTTTGATTTTGAAAGTCACGCGAGGCCTCGGCTTTTAGCTTTTGCTCATCGCCGATATAAAAAATCGCGCTGCGATATTGATCACCAACATCGGGCCCTTGCCTATTCAATGTCGTGGGGTTGTGATTGTCCCAGAAAATTTCTAACAAGAGTTCATAACTGACTTTTTCAGGGTCAAACGTCACTTCAACGGCTTCGGCATGGCCTGTGCCATACCCGCAGACGTCTTCATAGGTCGGCCTGTCCTTGTGACCGCCAAGATAACCCACGCGGGTCTCTAAGACGCCCGGCGTCGTGCGGTAGATTTCTTCGACACCCCAGAAACAACCTGCGGCAAAAATAGCTTTTTGTGTTTCAGGCATCTAATCCCTCAATCCACTTCCCCACGGCCTTACGCGACCTGAATACCAGCACTTGCTTCGACTTGGGCAAGGCAGTCAGCTTGGCCTTCATCCCCATCGTATGCGGCTCATAGTGGGTCCAGGCCCATTTGAGAAAGCCTAAATCAATTCGCTCGGGGCAGCCAGGAGCCATATCGGGCCTGACGCGGCCCCAATTCGTGGCGATGCGCCACAGGGTCTGAAAATGCGTAATCCAGCGGGGCAAATCGAGCAGGACGATCGCATCTGCCCGGCGCAGACGCAGATCAAGGCAATAGCTGTAATTCCCCTCGATGATCCATGCTGGCTTGGCTGCGACTCTTTCTAGCTTCTTGATGAACTGCGGGCGCTTGGGCTCAACCCAGCCTGCTTTCCAAAACAACTTGTCCATGTGAAATAAAGGCAGCTTCGTCTTAGCCGCTAACTTTTGAGCCCAATAACTTTTACCTGAACCATTGGGGCCTAATACCAAGACCCTCTTCACTTGGGCATCTTGACGAACGACAGGCCCCTAAAATCATTGTCGAGCGTCCATAGCGTGGCGTCAAAAGCACGGGCGGTAGCGGCGATACTGGCGTCGGCCATGGGCAACTCATGCTTGATGGCGAGGTTTGCGGCTGAAACCGCCAATTCCGGGGTCCAAGCTACGGGAGTTCCGGTCCTAAGGGCGGCTTCATAGACCGTGGCTTTCTCCGACCCATATCTGAGCTTAACCAGTTTGACCACTTCATAGAAGACCGTAGCAGGCACCAACAAATTCTTTTTGTCATCGATAGCCGCCTCAAAGAACGAGGCGTTCGGACCGCCGTCGAAATATTCAATCCAGGCGCTGCTGTCGACGACGTGATACTTCAAAAGCGGTCCTTATCGCGCTTAAAGTGAGCGGCAATGCCCTTGAGGGATCCCCTCAATGATTTGACATCGACGACCGGCACCAACGAAAGATGCTCGCCAGATATGATCACCTCAAGCTTCTGCCCGGGCTTGAGATGCAAAAACTCACGTGCATCCTTGGGGATGACGATTTGAAATTTAGGCGAAACAGTAACTGCACTCATGACTTCCTCCTATCGATCAACATATCGTCATACCATTATTAGATCGATAACTAAAAAGTGCAATAAAAAAGCCCGGCTATACCGGGCTTCTAAAATCAGCAAATGGCCTGCTCCTAGAACACCAAATCAGCCCGCAGGCCCATATCGCCATCCAAGCCCGCGGGATTCAGGCTGCGGTCAGACAGGCCCCAGCGTTCGGCCTTATAAAGGGTGAGGCTGAGCTCCGTCGTGGTCTGCCAAATGAGGTCAGCACGCACGATGCCGGTTTGGGTTTTGAGGTCGCTAAGATTGATCAGCAAGAAGCGCGTGTCTTGGACATTCAGGGGCTCGGGCAAATAGATGTAGGTGGCCAGGCTTTCGCCCAATGACCCTGCGCTGAGGTATTCGCCCTGCAGCGTGACCGTGTTGCTGCTGCGATCGCCATACTTGTATTCCCACGACACACCCACGCTGTGGGGATATTGCCATTCGTCTTTGGAATCTTTGTAGGCGATCACTTCAAGGCTGCAATCAAACTCCCAGAATGACTGCGAGAGGTCGGCGCCAAAGCGGGTGGCCGTGCCCTCATGGGCAAAAGCTGAGAGCGACAATTCACCGCCGCCAATCAAGCTGCCCAGCTCTTTATGGGGCAGCTCGATGCGGGCATATTGGCCCAACCTGCGGGCTTGGTCCGCTTGATCCAATTGAAAGATGGCGTAGAGATTCGTGTTGCCGATAGGTGCATGCAATTTGAGCAGGTCCACGCCTGGCCGCTCATCTTGGCGCAAGAAAATATTGCGTGGAATCGAGTTGAGAAAATCAGTGGGGTTAAAGAAGCGGCCTGAGCCAAACTTGATTTTTTGACGGCCCAAGGTGACAAAGACCGTGCGCTTGATGTTAAAGGCGATCTTGGCTTCTTCGAGACTGGGAATAGGATCTGAAGTCCCACTGACCGGCAGCGCGGCTGTGCCCGTGCTGGTCAAAGCCGCCAAGATGCCAGGACCTGCTGTGGTCAAGCTGGGCAGGGTGGGGTCATACCTGACTTTAAAGCGCAGCAAAGCGCGGGCATCTTGCGAGAGCTGATGATCTACAAAGAGCCAGGCCTGGGTGTTGACGTGCAGCGGGTCGTCACTGTAGTCCAAACCCTTCATATCATCTTGTCTCAAGGTGCTCGAAATAGCGCCACCCAGAGCCAGGGGCGTACCCTCGATCTTGCCTTCGTTCTCGGCCGCTGTGGCTGTTGCAGCTGCAGATTCAGCTGCGCCCTCGCCAAAAATATCATCGTCACTGGGCTTGCTGGCTTCGGCTGCGGGCAAGACGGCAGCCATGCAGGCCAAGCTTAGGACTAATACAAATTTCAACGGGCCAAATCTCATCGGCTTTTGGCTTCCATCCAGGCTTTGGTGAAAATATTCTCAGGCAAGGGCGTCAAATCGACACTCTTAATCAAGATCAGGGTCGAGTTGGCTTTATCAATCTCGTCAAAGATACGCATGTCCTTACGGTACCAAAGCTCAGCCTTTTTAGACTCACTATAAATTTTTTCCCACTTAGGATTCAAACTCGTGCGCATCAAGCGGCCCGAGAGCGCAAAATCTTGGCGCTTAAGATCATTGCCCGTGGCTTGATCGATCCAAAACTCGACCATGGGATAGGCCAGGTCTTTACCGGGCTTGCCCTTGAGCTTGAGGTGCCAGACTTTGTATTTACCCAGCTTCTCTTCACCCACAAATTCAGGGTCATATTCATTGGCTAAATCAGACTGGTCAAAATCTTGACGACGTGAATCGGTGCCGCCGATGCGTTCACGATCGGTGCGGCGCTCCCACTTGCCGACATTGGGGTCATAGTACCAAAGGTTCTTGTCAACGCGCAGATAGCCCTTGCCGGCCTCGGTCTTGGGCTTGCTAAACAAAATCATCAGCTTTTGGTCGGCGTCACGGCGATAGACCAGGGCCTCGCGCGCGACATCCGGCTTATCTTTTTCATGCTGCTCAAGATAGACCAGCGACTTATAGTCGCCCGAGCTGCGCACGCGCTCGTCAATGCCTTTGAGCAGCTCGACCATCTTTTCTTTACTCAAAGCCCCTGCTGTGGAGGCCGCAAGCAAAGGCGCTACGAACGGCAGGGTCAAGAAAAAGGCTAGCAGAATTTTCATAGGTTTATCCAACGTGGCTCATGGCAGTAACCGGACGCATGCGGGCTGCCTTGAGGCTGGGGATAAGGGCGACGATCGTGACGCAAGCCGTGATAAATGCGGCGTTGCCCATGACGCGGGGCACATCTAAAGTCAGGTGCAAGACATTTGACATAAGAAAGAAAGTAGCGCCCTCAGGCACAGGCAACTTGGCCAAATTGAGCAGGGCTGCCACGCCCAGGCCGATGGCCGCACCCGCGCTGGTCCCCATGGCGCCCAAGAAAAAAGCCTCAAAGGTGAACATAGCTAGCACTCGGCGGCGCTGCATGCCAATGGCGCGCAAGGTGCCGATTTCGCGCGTACGCTCACGAATGGCAATCCACATCGTGTTCATGATGCCCACCGCGATGATGACCAGCAGAACCATCGTCAAAAGATATGAGATGCCGTCGATGGCTTTCAGGGCCCAGATAGCAAAGCTGACTTCGTCTTCCCAAGTGGTCAGGTCGAGCTTCTGGCCAGTCCAATCTTCGCGATTCAACTCTTGAAACTTCATCCAAAAGGCCTTGCTGTCATGATCCATGACGATATGGCCCTGTTCTTTTAAGGCCGTGCGCAACTTGTCCATGGCCTGGGGAATCTTCTTCATGTCCTTTAAATAAACCAACACCGCACCCGTAGCATTTTCATTGAGTGAATAGAGCTGGCGCAAGGTAGCCTGGGGCACGAATACGCTCCAGCTCGACATCAGGCCCATATCAGCCGCGATGGCAACCACACGCACATCCACCGTATTGTTAACGCCGCTGGCGTCTAGAACTGAAAAGACCATCGAATCGCCCACTTTAACTTTCAATTTCTTGGCCTGCTCTTTAAAGATCAAGATGCTGCCGGGATTGGCCAGATCCTCGAGCTTGCCTTCTTCAACCTTCAAGACCCCGCCTAGGCGCGGTTCACCCGCCAATTCAAGGCCCGCGATGCCAACTTGCATACTGGCCTCGTCAGACACAAGACGAGCCCAGCCGCGCCCGCGAGGCGTCACAAAATCTAAGTCCGAACCCAATGTAGCGCGCACCGTCTCGATCACCTTGGCGTAATCGGTCACCAAAGGCGCGCTTTGACCCGCCGTGACCTTGTAGAAGCCGGCGACATTGATATGACCCGTCGACACCGTTGTGGCCGAGCGAATCACGGTGTCTCTGACACCCGTGCTAAGGCAACTCAGTATGACCAAGAGGGCCGTCACGCCCGCGATGGCTCCGCCCAACATCAAAGTCCGACGGCGATGCTGCAGCAGATTGCGAAAAGCGATCATCATTAAGGTATACATCAATCCTCCGAGGCCATGGCGCGCACAGGCGAGACTCGCGTGGCCATCAGGGCGGGGTAAAGGGCAGAAATACAGGTGACAATCAGCACCACCACGAACGCGCTGATAAGACTGGTCGCGCTTACGCTGGGATGCAGACGAGGGCCCGAAAAGAAGAAATAGAGAAAATCATTGCTCGCGGGTATACCCACGACGTTAAGCCAAAGCAAGACACCCGAGCCCAAGAGAGCCCCCAGGGTACCAAAGGCCAGCCCTAAGCCCACGGTCTCAGCCAGCACCAGTGAGAGCACAAAGCTCTTTTGCGCGCCCATGGCCCTGAGCGTGCCGATCTCACGGCGACGTTGCAAGGTAGCCATGACCACGGCGTTATTAATGATGACCAGGGCCACGACAAAGATGATCGCCGTCGCGAAGAAAAGCACGGCCTTGGCCACAAAGACAAACTGTCCCAAATTGCCGGCGGCCTTTTGCCAATCAATAATTTTGATATTATTCTTCTCGCGATCACAAATCGCCTGCAGCTCGGCCATGGTGGCCTTTAGCTTTGAGTCATCCTTAAGAATAACCGCGGCCTCAAAAAAGGGCCCCTTCTCGATTTGCTCTTGCGTGAAAACGAGAGATTCCATGGCCGGCCGCTTGATCACAGTCCCGCCCAACTCGGCCGCTTCATTGATGCCCTGCCGGGTACTTTGGCTAATGACTTCCCCGCCGCCAAAAAGCTCGTCTTCGGCCTTGTCGCGGCTCACATACTTGACGCCCGAGGCTTTTTTCATGGCCTGGGTTTCAGCCATTTTTTCGGGCGTCACAAACCCATATAGCTCACGATAGCTAATCAGATCCATCAGCGACAAAGCGCCTGACAAAGCAGATTTCTCAAGCCCTTTAAAATTGAAAGTCCCAAAAACCTTTAGATTCACGGCCTGAACAAAGCCTGATTTGGTATAGGCCTTGATCGTCATGCTGTCGCCCATGCGCAAACGATACAATTCAAGCATGGGTGCCAATTGCTCATAAAAAATCTTATAACGCGCCTCAAAATTTTCGTCATTCGTGTCAAAGAACACGCTGAGCAGCTTAGCCAAATCCTTCTCACTGCTCTTCAATTCTCCGCCAATGATCTCGACAAATTTAGCCGTCGAAAGCGGGTCCAGTTGCAGCGTGATCTCACGGGTCTGAACCTTGTTCTGGCGTATGAGGTCTTTAAGCTCAGGGTCGCTGGCGATCTTTTTATTTTTGACCGTGAGACCCTCATGAATCTCATCCATGCGCTGGGCCATCTTTATTTTGAACATCTTTTCGTAAATATATTTCGGCACCAAAATACCGCGCTGACCCTTGGGCACGGCCTGGCCATCAATGATCTGCACGCGGTCAAAATGCGTCTGAAAGGCGTCGAGGTCGGTGCCGATGTATGAGAGAAAAATTTGATCCGCGTCCGGCACTAAATTTGAGACGCGATTCTCAAGAAATTCCAAATGCCCCAGGGGATCAGCGTCAAAACTGTCCCAAAACGCCTGACTGCCGGCCTTCTTTAGATCGCCCGCGGTACGCTCGTCAGCGACGTCTTTAGATGAAATCTTTGAGAGCTTGGCGAAATCACCCTGGATCACGGTGATGATCTGGCGCACGTGTGACTTGAGACTCTCAATCTTTTCACGCGATGCCTTGGGCTTGCCTGACATCCCTTTACGCAATTTTTCTAAAACCTGATCCACCGTGTTGCCATAGGCCAGCAAGGCCGTAT
>CAZFUM010000040.1:0-17292 GCA_964521965.1 uncultured bacterium
CGCTTGGTACCTGAATTTATCCGGCCCCGACCTAGCTACGCTTGGTACCTGGATTCATCCGGCCCCGACCTATCTATTCCACCCCTTCCCAAGCCTTCACTAGTAGATTCAACGCTGACTGCGCGATCTCGCGCTGCTTTTGAGCCCAATAGGCAGGATCCGGAGTATTGGCAGGGATATCTTTGGGCGTCTTGCCTTCGAGGACTAATTGCATGCGTTCGGCTGGATACCAGATTGAAGTCAGGGTGCCTAGCATGAGCGCGTTGTTCCGCAGGTTTGCTTCTTTCATGAACACTTCACCCGCTTCTTCATCTTTGAAGACCGTGGGCCAGACGCGATTGCCGCGATCCATAAATATGTCGAGCGAAGGGAATTGTCCATAGTTGCCCCCCTCGTAATGCCAGTCGCAGACGATCACGTCCTTGGGCAAGTGCTTGATGGCGGGTGCCACGCCGTCAGTGCTGGCTTCCCATGACCCATACTTGGTCTCGTTACCGTCTAAAAAGCGGTCGCCCCAGATGAGCATTTCAGCGCCGCGAGATTTGAGGTGCTTGTGGAACTTCAAGACTTCGCCGGCGTATAGGTCAGCCGGATTTTTGCCTTTGCAGCGCGGGCAGTTCTTGCTGGCGATGAGAAAGACCTCGTCCATGCCGACATGAAAAGCTTTGGCTTCAAAGGCTTCGAGCAGTTCATCGATTAGTTCAAAGACGACTTGATGCACCTCGGGGTGCAGCGGGCACCAGCTGCGGCAATAGAAGTTAGGGCTGTTCACATCGCGCTGCGGCGTCAGATCATCGCTGGGCTCTTCAAAATCAGGGTGGGCGCGTAGCAGGGCATTGGGTGGCAATTTCCAGCTTTGGTGGCCAAAGCAGTTGATTTCGGGAATCACGGTGATGCCATATTTGCGGGCTTCAGCAACGAGCTCACGCACTTGATCGCGAGTCCAAATATTGGCGTCTTTGAGTTCGGGGTGACCCGCTTCAGCGCCACCGAGTTCGGGATGTTTTTTGAAAGCGAAGTTGTAATCGATTTCATAGATCAAGACATTGGCTTTGACGGCGGCTAAAGATTGGATCAAACGCTTGATAGCCGGCAGGCCCTGCGAGCCCGAGTCTAGGACATGGAGGCCGCGCATGGCCTGGCGCGGATAGTCGGCCAGGGTTAATTGAGGCCGTTTCCCTTTCTCGATTTTGATTTGTGCCAAGGTTTGGCGCGCCAGGTTCTCGGCAGCTGGCGAATCGGCTAAGATCACCGCGCCCGCAGCCAGCGTGGCCAGGGCATAGGCTTCAGGTTTTTTCACTTTAAATTGGGCCTGGGTGGCTTTGGCCAATGCTTTGGCATCGCCATCTTGGTCTGCGTCTTTGAAGGCAAAGACTTTGACCGGGCCGTCGCTGCCCAGCTCGCGTCCGATGCTGATGAATTTGGGTTTGGGCCTGAGTTCCAAGGCCGAAGCTTCTGCGCTCATGAATTGAAGTCCGAGAGCGAGGGTGAGTGCCAGGGTGCTGCGTGTCACAGGTCCTCCGAAGGGGTACCTATGATAGCCTTAGAAATGCTTATTGCGAATACGTTGACAGGTGGGGCAGGGCTTCCTAAGATTGCTTCCCCTAGTTGATTCATCGGATTTCGAGGTAAACATGTCTGAGAATAGCGGTCAGGAATCGCCTAAACCTACAGCAGCTCCAGTGGGTCCACCATCCGCAGCGAGTGGCGGGCGCCCTAAATTTGTGACTTTAGGCTTTAGTTCATTTCAAATGTGGAAGGTCAGCGGGGAATGGCGCCGTCAAGATGCCGGTACTCGGGCTCGCCAGGTTGAAGCTTTCCTTAAAGCTTGTGAACTTGCAGCGGGCTCTGAAGTCAAGATCAGCGCTTTCAGCACCGCTGGTCTCAAGAGCGCCTGTGATTTTATCATCTGGACCAAGGCTCGAACACTTGAACAGATTCACGAGCTAGGTTTGGCTCAGGCCAAAACTGATTTCACGCGCCACAACGAAATTGCCTTTAATTATTTGGCCATGCTCAAAGGCTCGCCTTATGAGCAAAAAGAACACGGCTTTGTGCCCGAAGAGGAATATAAGTTCTTGTTCGTCTATCCCTTTGTGAAGACGCGTGACTGGTACATGATGCCGATGGAAGAGCGAATTCGCATTATGCGCGGCCATACCGACAAGTCAGGTCCTTACAAGATGGTGCGTATTAATACTTCTTATTCATTCGGCATTGATGACCAAGACTTCGTCGTGGCTTTTGAGAGCAATACGGCTGATGATTTTGTGAATCTCGTTCAAGATTTGCGCGAATCCGAGTCGTCTAAGTACACCGCGCGTGACACACCCATGTACGTGGGTGTGAAGTCGAACTTAAAAGATATCCTCGCCATCTATTGAGGCGCCCATGAAGCACCGATCACAGACACTGACGTCTTTGCGAGCCCTCTTAGATTTGGCGCTCTATTCTGCGCCTGAGGTGCCTAGCTCGCTCGCGGCTATAGCCCGGCGCCAAGGGCTCTCGGCTGCGTTCTTAGAGCAGCTCTTTAGGCGCTTAAAAGCATCGGGGCTGGTCAAACCCTCGCGCGGCATGAAAGGCGGCTATGTGCTTAGCCGCCCGCCTGCCGAAATTACCTTGCTCGAGGTTTATCAGTCCTTGGGCGATCCGGGTGTGCGATCCACCAATACGGTGAATGAACGGGCCGAGACTGAAGTTTTGTTAGAGCATCTCGAGGCTGCGGGCAAGAAATTTGAAAACAGCCTAAAAGTTGTCACTCTCGAAGATTTACGTCAAAAGGCTCAAGCTCATCCTCGTCTGCCGAATGCACCCCAAAGCGGCGCGGGATTTAACATTTAAGAATATTTCATGCCTGTCTACCTAGACCACAACGCTAGCTCACCCATGCCTGCCGGCGTACTTGAAGCCATGCAGCCATGGCTAGGCTCAGCCCAAGCCAATGCCTCATCACTTCATAGTGCAGGCCAGACTGCGCGCCGTGCTTTAGAAAGATCGCGTGAGCAAATGGCCATACACTTGGGCTGCAAGCCTTCTGAGCTGATCTTTACGTCGGGCGGCAGTGAGAGCATCAATACGGCGTTGCGTGGTCTAAGTGACCCTCGCCGCATGCGTTTGCTTACCAGCCAGGCTGAGCATCATGCCACTTTGCATTGCGCTGATTTTAACGAAGGCCGTGGCGCTGATGTGCTGCGCCTGGCTGTCGATCAAGAAGGCGCCTTAGATTCTGCGGCATTCGATGCTTGGCTTCGAGAACCCACTGAGCGAGTGCGTGTCGCGTCGTTGATGCAGGCCAATAATGAGACGGGCGTGCTGCATGACTTGGCGCCCTGGGGCCAGCGCTTGCGTAGTGCAGGTATACTTTTTCATATTGATGCCGTGCAGGCTTTTGGCAAAGTGGCGGTAAAAGTTGCAGACTTGGGCGCTGACTTGCTGAGCATTTCGGCGCATAAATTTGGCGGCCCTCAGGGTTGCGGCCTGCTTTATCTTCGCGATGGGGTGAAGCTACGCAGCAGTCTCTTGCTCGGCGGGGCCCAAGAAGCTGGCCGCAGAGCTGGCACTGAAAATGTTTCAGGCGCTGTGGGCATGGCTGCGGCTGCTAGCCTGGCCTTAGAGCAGTTAAAATCTGAACAAAAACGTCTAGGCGTTCTGCGCGACCAGCTCGAGGCGAAGCTTAAATCAATGTTGCCCGGCCTCAAAGTACATGGCGAGGGCTCCCAGCGCCTCGGCCAGACCTCATCCCTTTATTTCCCAGGCTGCGAGAATCAGGCTCTTTTACTGGCTTTAGATCGAGAAGGCTTTGAAGTCTCGACTGGCAGTGCCTGTGCTTCGGGAGCACCAGAACCGAGCCACGTTTTGCGGGCTATGGGTTTGGCGGGGCAGTCTCGGGGGGTGATTCGGGTCTCTTTAGGGCCCCAAAGTCAGGCTTCCCAGCTTGATGCTTTTGCCCAGGCTGCAGCTCGGTTGGGGCAGGTTTTAGCTGCCTAAAGTCTAAAAATCCATCATCATGCCCGAGCTTGTTTTTGATAAAATCAAGGCTTACTCGAAACCCTAGGGACTCAGGAATTATGAAAGCCTTTCAATATATTAATAAGAAGCTCTGCGTAGAGGGGCTTAGCCTTGAAACTCTGGCCAAGCGCCATGGCACGCCCCTCTATGTCTATAGCCTGGGGCACGTCTTAGAGAATTATCGCCGTTTAAGCGCGGCCATGCAGGGCTTGAATCACCTGGTCTGCTTTTCTATGAAAGCCAATGCCAATCTCGGGCTGCTCTCGGCCCTGGCCCGTGAAGGTTGCGGCTTTGATATTGTGTCGGGCGGCGAGCTGCACCGCGTACTCAAGGCGGGGGCAGATCCTAAAAAAATTATTTTTGCTGGCGTGGGAAAAACCGACGAAGAAATTCGTGCGGGCATTCGCGCTGGCATTTTTATGTTTAATATTGAAAGTTGGCCCGAGGCTGAGGCGATTCAAAGGGTCGCGTCTCGATTGGGCAAGAAAGTCAAAGTCGATTTTCGCATCAATCCTGATGTGAATGCCAAGACGCATCGCCATATTAATACTTCTAAAAAGAGCAGTAAATTTGGCCTGCCCTATCACGAGACGCTCTCACTATTCGCCCGGGCAGCTAAACTAAAGAATTTGGAAGTCACGGGCATTCACCTACATATCGGATCTCAGATCACTGACCTGAAGCCCTTTGTCGATGCGGCCAAGCGAGCTTTGGGTCTTGTGGCAGAACTGCGCAAACGCGGCTATCGCGTGAGCACGCTCAATATGGGTGGTGGCCTCGGCATTAACTACCAAGGTGAAGATGCTAAGACGCCCGAGCAATATGCCGCGGCGCTTAGGCCTCTCTTTGCTGGGCAGGGCTTGAACTTGCTCTTTGAACCGGGTCGATATTTCGTGGGTAACGCGGGCGTTTTGTTGACCCAGGTGATCTACGTCAAAGAAACGCGCTGGAAAGATTTTGTGATCGTCGATGCCGCCATGAACGACTTGATCAGGCCAAGCCTCTATGAGGCTTATCACGAAATCTTGCCTTTGCGTGAAGCCGTGGGGCGCAAAAAAAAGAAAGTGGATGTGGTCGGACCTATTTGTGAAAGTGGTGACTATTTGGCCAAAGACCGTAAGCTGCCTTTGCCTAAGAAAGGTGAAATGCTGGCTGTCATGTCAGCGGGCGCTTATGGCATGGTCATGGCTAGCAATTACAATCAGCGCGGTCGCGCGGCTGAGGTTTTAGTTTTAGGCAAAAAGTCTTGGGTCACGCGCCAGCGCGAGAGCTTGACTGATCTCTTGCGTGGCGAAAGCGTGCCCGCTGCGCTTAAGGCAGGGAAGCGCCGTGGCTAAGATTAAATTTTCTAAGATGGAAGGCGCGGGCAATGATTTTGTCGTGATCGACAATCGCGCGGGCCTATTGCCACAGCCTTTGAGCGCTTTTGTCGCCTGGGTCTGCGACCGCCATCGAGGCGTGGGCGCAGATGGTCTGCTTTTGCTTGAGAAGAGTGTCCGCAAGGCTTTTCGCATGGTCTATTACAATGGCGATGGCAGCGAGGCAGATATGTGTGGCAATGGCGCCCGCTGCTTAGTGCGCTTTGCACAAGAGCAGGGCGCGGCAGAGGCTGAGACTGATTTTGAGAATCGGGCTGGTGACTTCAAGGCGCGTAAGATTAACGAAGGCATGATCGAAATTGACATGACCAAGCCCCATTCGATGAAGCTTGGCATGAAATTGAATGTTGAAGGTCGCGAGATACTAGGCCATTTTCTCAACACGGGCGTGCCGCATTTTGTGGTACCCGTGTCTGATGTCGAGACCGTCGATGTCCTTAACTTGGGCCGGGCTCTGCGCCGCCATGAGACCTTTGCACCTCAGGGCAGCAACGTAAACTTTGTGCAAGTTGTCGACAGGGGCCATGCCAAGATTCGTACCTATGAGCGTGGTGTTGAAAACGAGACGCTCGCGTGCGGCACGGGTATCACGGCAGCCGCTGTTCTTTTGGCTCATGCCGGCTTGGCCGAGAGCCCGCTCACATTGAAGACACGTGGCAATGATGATGTCACGATACGTTTTGAAAAGAGTCCTGACGGAGCTGACCGAGTCAGTATGAGCGGACCGGCGATCTTGGCGTTTGTGGGTGAGATTGACTTAGAAGACTTTATGCGTCGCCCAGCGGCGCGTTGATGCAAAGCGGAGGAAATAGAGTGTTTCAAGGAAGCATGGTCGCGCTGGTAACGCCCTTCAAAGACAATCAAGTTGACGAAGAAGCGCTTAAAAAGCTGGTGCGCAGGCAGATTGAGTCGGGTAGTTCGGCTTTGGTGCCGGTGGGTACCACGGGCGAGTCGCCGACATTGACCTCTGATGAGGCAAAACGGGTCATTGAAATTGTGATTCAGGAGGCCCGCGGCAAGGTCAAGGTCATCGCAGGCACGGGTAGCTATTCTACCGCCAAATCAGTTGAGCGAACAAAATGGGCTGCCAAAGCTGGCGCCGATGGCGCGCTGGTTGTTTGTCCCTATTACAATAAGCCAACGCAAGAGGGTGTTTACTTGCACTACAAGGCTGTGGCTGAAGAGGGCGGTCTGCCCGTGGTGGTCTATACGATACCAGGTCGCTCGGTCATCAATATCGAGCCCGCCACGATATTGCGTCTCAGCACCGTCAAGAACATCGTGGCGGTCAAAGAAGCCTCAGGCAATTTAAGTCAGATGATGGAGATACAGCAATTATGTGGCGATAAGCTTGTCTTGCTGTCGGGAGATGATGCTTTCACCCTTGCGATGATGGCATTTGGCGCCAAGGGCGTGATCTCAGTGGCGGCCAATATTGTGCCTAAGGCGATGGCTGAGTTGGTGGCCGAAGGCCTGGCCGGACATTTTGACAAGGCTCGGGCTGTGCATGATTCTTTGCTGCCTCTTTTTAAAGCATTGTTTCTTGAGACCAACCCCATTGGCATCAAAGCAGCCATGGAGCTCGAAGGCCTTTGCAGTGGCGAGCTGCGCTTGCCTCTCACGCCCCTTAGCGCAGGCCCGCGCGAAAAGTTGCGCGAAGCCATGCGCGGCATTGGCCTTCTGAAGTAGGAGTTCGCATGCCCAAACGCGATTCAAGCCCAGTCAAGATTGCGGTCGCAGGTGCCTGCGGACGTATGGGACGGGCGATCTTGGCGGTTTGCCAAGCTAATCCTAAAATTCGTATCGTCGGCGCCTGGGAAAGGGAAGGCCATCCTTCTTTAGGCCAGGATGCCGGACAGGCTGCTGGTTTGAAATCCTTAGGCTTCAAGCTTACTGCCAAAGCATTGGCAGCCGTGGCTGAGGCTGACGCGGTGATCGATTTCAGCACACCCGAAGCGACCCTTGAAACGCTCAAAGCTTGCTCACGATTTGAAAATGCTCTGGTGCTTGGCACCACGGGCTTGGAAGCTGCGCATCAGACGGCCATCAAGAATTACGCCAAGAAAGCTCCCTTGGTGCAAAGTACAAATTTTTCGATAGGCGTCAATATTTTCTGGAAGGCCTTGGCGCAAATCGCCAAGGTGACAGGCCCGGAATACGACATCGAAGTCGTGGACATTCATCATAAGATGAAAAGGGATGCGCCTTCTGGCACGGCCATGACGACATTAGAAGTCTTAGCTGAGGCGCGCGGGCTTCGCCTATCTAAAGATGTGGTCTATGGCCGCAAGACTAAAGAGGGCTCACGTTTGCCAAGTGAAATTGGCGTGCATTCGCTGCGTGCGGGTGACGTCGTGGGCGACCACACCGTCTATTTCTGCGGTCCCTGGGAACGCCTTGAGATTAAACACCAGGCCCACAGCCGTGAGAATTTTGCGGCGGGTGCCGTACGTGCCGCGCTCTGGCTAGTGCAAGAGCGTAAACGGCCCGGCCAGTACCGCATGGCCGAAGTGTTGGGATTGGAGTAGTCATGATTCGCCACTGGGTTCGCTTTTTGCGCAACGGAAGGCCCCGCTGGGGCATCAAGGTGGGCGACCGTGTGGACATCATTCAGTCGGCACCCTGGACAGATCAAGAGCTCACCGGCGAAAGCGTACCTTTCAATTCGCTTGAATTGTTGGCTCCGGCCGAGCCCACCAAAATAGTTTGTGTGGGGCTAAACTATAAAGACCATGCAGCTGAGATGAATGAGGCCCTACCTGAAGAGCCTAAAATTTTCATGAAGCCCGTGACCGCTTTGCTCGATCCGGGCAAGCCGATTCGTTATCCTCGCCAAAGCCAGCGCGTTGATTACGAAGCTGAGCTTGCCTTTGTGGTGGGCAAGACCGTGGGCCCTGGGCTTGATGATCAAGATGCCATTTTTGGCTACACTTGCGCCAATGACGTGACCGCTCGTGATCTTCAAATGCGTGACGGTCAGTGGACTCGTGCCAAAGGCTTTGATACGTTTTGTCCCTTGGGGCCCGTGCTGGTATCTGGCTTAAATGTCGATAATCTTAAGATCGAATGTACCGTGAATGGTGAAGCACGCCAATCTGGCCAGACGAGCAATCTGATTTTTAACCCCATGCAAATTCTCTATTTTGTGGCTGAAGTCATGACTCTTTCGCCCGGCGATGTCATTCTCACCGGCACGCCTGCAGGTATCGGACCTATGAAAGTGGGTGACGAGGTCGAGATCATTATTGAGGGCATAGGACGATTGAACAATCTTGTGATTCCATCGTAATCCATCTAAATCGAGGTCTGGCGTGGCGTTTGAACGATCCGAACGGCTAAAAAAGCTCCCCCCTTATCTTTTTATCGAAATTGATAAGAAGAAAAAAGCAGCGCGTGAAGCGGGTGTTGATTTAGTTGACCTGGGCGTTGGCGATCCTGATCGCCCTACCCCTAAAGTGCTCTTGACCGCGTTGGCCAAGGCGTCCCTTAAACCTGAAAACCACCAGTATCCTTTTGGTTCGGGCACTAAAGGTTTTCGCGAGGGCGTCGTAACCTGGTTTAAAAAGCGTTTTGGCGTGCTTCTTGATGCGGCCACTGAGGTTTCAGCCACGATTGGGTCTAAAGAAGCCATTGGGCATTTTCCTTTGGCGTTTGTGAATCCGGGTGACGTGGTGCTTTGCCCTGAGCCGGGTTATCCCGTTTATGAAGCCAGCACAAATTTTGTGGGCGGCGAGATTGTGCGCATGCCTTTGCTGGCAAAAAACAGTTTTTTGCCAGATTTCAGCGCTATCCCCACTGAAAAATTAAAAAAGGCCAAGCTCATGTGGCTGAACTACCCCAACAATCCCACCGCCGCTACAGCTACGCTGGCTTTCTTTAAAGAAGCTTTAGACCTTTGCCGGCAGTATGGGATTATTTTGGCGCACGATATGGCGTATTCAGAGATTTACGATGGCAATCAAAAGCCGCCATCGATATTGCAAGTGCCGAACGCCAAAGAAATTGCCATTGAGTTTCACTCTCTGTCTAAGACCTTTAACATGACAGGCTGGCGCTGCGGCTTTGCCGTGGGCAATGCCAGCTTGGTGGGCGGGCTCTCGGCAGCCAAGGGCAATCTTGATTCAGGCGTTGTTTCGGCGATTCAAGAAATGAGCGTGGCCGCTTTAAAAGCTCCTGCCTCGTTGAGTAAAGGCATTCGCCAGATCTATACCCGGCGCAGAAAAATAATGATACCTGCGCTTAAAAAGGCGGGCTTTGAAGTACATCCGGCCACGGCTGCCTTTTATCTTTGGGTGAAAGTACCTCAGGGCCGCAGCTCGGCTGAATTTTGCGCTGAGCTGCTTGAAAAGGCTGGCATTGTGGCCACGCCGGGCAATGGCTTCGGCCCCTCGGGCGAAGGTTATTTTCGCCTGACATTGACGGCTCCTGACGCCAGGCTCAAAGAAGCCGCAAGGCGACTCGCTGCCTTCTCAAAAAAGAGCTAAAACTTGGCCCGGGCGCTGATTGGTTTAGGCAGCAACATTGAGCCGCGGCTTGAATATCTGAAAATGGCCGTGAGAGAACTTCGCAAAGCGCCGCTGAAAGTCTTGGCATTGTCGGGTGTCTATGAGACTGAACCTGTCGACGTCAAAGAGCAGGCGGCTTTTTTGAACGCCGCGCTGCTGCTTGAGACCGACCTTTCGCCACTGGGCCTGCTGCGCCATTTGCAGACCATCGAAGCCAAGGCAGGCAAAGCAGTGATCGCGCGGCGCGGTCCGCGAACTCTCGACCTAGACTTATGGGGCTATGACCAATTGCAAATGAGCACGGACGAGCTTTGTCTGCCGCATGAACGTCTTTTGCAAAGGACTTTTGCGCTTATTCCCCTGGCGCAGGTGGCGCCTGAGTGGCGGCATCCCAGCAGTGGGCAGAGTGCGGCTGATGCGCTGGCAGCTTTGCCCAAACCCTGGCCGCGGGTTGAGCTGCAATCCAGCATGAATCTCTGAGGCATGGTGGACGCTCACCGATACATAGCGGTTGAAGGTGTGATTGGCTCGGGCCATGGCGCTTTGGCGCATGAACTGGCTCAGGCTGTGCGCGGGCGCGTGGTGCGAGATGCTGGGGCCGAGAACCCCTTCTTGGTCAATTACTATAAGAACCCGCGTGACTTTGCTTTTGCTACGCAAATGTTCTACCTGCTCAACCGTTATCGGCAACAAAAGGAACTGGCCCAAGGCGAGCTTTTTGCCCAGACGCTGGTGACAGACTATCTTTTTGAGCGCGACCGTATTTTCGCGTATCTCTCGCTCAATGACGCAGAGTTGGCACTCTATGAACAGCTCTATAAGCTGCTAGGCAGAGATCCTTTGCCTCGGCCTGATTTAGTGATCTACCTGCAGACCAGCACCCCTGTGCTGGTTGAGCGTCTCAAGCGGCAGAATCGCTTAAGCGAGCAAGGCATCAACGAGGCACTCTTGGATAATCTCGTCAAAGCGTACAATACTTTCTTTTTTGAGTTTCAAGCCGCGCCGCTCTTGGTCGTCAATGCCAATGAGCTCGATCTCGCGGGCAGCGCCAGCGACTTGAGCGACGTCATTGAACGCGCGCGTGCCCATCGCGCGGGCACACAATGGTACACACCCAAAAAATGAAATTAGACCCTAAAATACCTGCTCGCGTTCGCGTGCAACATCTGAGCCAAGCTAAACGAGAGGGCCATCTGCTCTCCGCCCTGACTTGCTATGACTACCCGGGCGGCCGCTTGGTCGACGAAGCGGGCTGCGACATAGCTCTGGTGGGTGATTCGTTAGGCATGGTGGTCTTGGGTTATGACTCGACATTGCCGGTTACACTAGATGACATGATTCATCACACACGTGCTGTCCGGCGCGGCGTAAAAAGGGCATTGCTCGTGGCAGACCTTCCTTTTATGTCTTATCAAGTCTCAGCCACTGATGCACTGAGGGCTGCGGGTCGCTTGGTGCAAGAAGGTGGCGCCGATGCCGTGAAACTCGAAGGCGGGCTCGAGATGGCGCCTACGATTGGCGTGCTACGTAAGGCAGGCATTGCCGTGATGGGCCACGTTGGCCTTACGCCCCAATCGGTGCATGCTTTGGGTGGCTATCGCCGCCAGGCTAGCAGCCCGCGCGAAGCCAGCCTGCTCTTAAAATCAGCCAAAGCTTTAGAAAATTCTGGGGCCTTTGCCATTACCTTGGAGCTCATTCCCTCTGCCTTGGCTAAGAGGGTGACTAAAGCCCTTAGTATTCCAACGATTGGCATTGGTTCAGGCCCGCATTGTGATGGCCAAGTGCTGGTCTTGCATGATGCTCTAGGCGCCACCCCGGGGCGCGTGCCAGGTCATGCCAAACGCTATGCCGATCTTTATGGTCAAGGCTTGCAGGCGGCCCGGCGCTACGTGGCCGAAGTGCGCGCCCGCCGTTTTCCGGCCGCGTGAAAACTCGGGTGCTGCGAAGCCCCCTGGCTTTGCGTATAGCTTTAAAGGGCAGGCGGGTGGGCTTTGTGCCCACCATGGGTGCTTTGCACGATGGTCACCTCAGCCTGTTGGCTGCGGCACGCAAGGGTGGTCGGCTGCCCTTAGTCTCGATCTTTGTGAACCCCACCCAGTTCGCGCCGGGCGAGGACTTATCGCGTTATCCGCGTGATTTGCGCGGCGATATCAAGAAGATTCAAGGCGCGGGCGGGGCTCTGGTCTTTGCGCCAAGCGTGCAAACGGTTTATCCATTAGGCTTTGCTACCCGAGTAAGGGTTACTGGGCCTTTGGCCGAAAAGTTAGAAGCCCACTTCAGGCCTGGCCACTTTGATGGCGTGGCCACCGTGGTGGCTCGGCTTTTCGGTCTCGTCGGGCCTTGCGATGCTTTCTTTGGTCTAAAAGATTATCAGCAATATTTGGTGATCAAAACCATGGTGAAAGATTTGAGTCTGCCCGTCAAAGTGCATGGCATGCCAACCTTGCGTGCTCGAGACGGGCTGGCTTTGTCATCTCGCAACGTTTATCTAAGCCCGTTGCAGCGGGCCCAGGCTCCGGCTTTGCGTGCTGCGCTTAAACTTGCCGCCAGCGCTTGGCAAAAAAACCGATCGGCACGCGAAGCGTGCAGATCGGGCCTGCAAGTCTTGCGCCAGTCGCGTGGCTTTAAAGCTCAATATTTCGAAGCCGCAGATGCGCAGACTTTCGGCGCCCCCCAGCGGGGCCGCAGGGTAGTCTTTGCGGCCGCAGCTTATCTAGGCAAGACGCGTTTGATCGACAACATTTTGGCTTGAGGCGATATGAACCGAGTTTTTATGCGATGCAAGCTACACGGCGCGGTGGTGAGTGACGCCAACGTCGAATACGTGGGGTCTATCACGCTAGATCCATTGTTGATGAAGGCTGCCGGCCTGCTGCCCTATGAGCAAGTCGATGTTCTGAATATCAGCAATGGAAATCGGTTAACGACCTATGTGATCGAGGGCAAAGCTGGCAAAGGTGAAGTTACGCTCAATGGCGCAGCGGCCAAGCTTTGTCGCAAAGGCGACCGCGTCCTGGTGGTGGCCTACGCCTGGCTGAATGACAAAGAGGCCAAGACATTTAAGCCGATCACTGTCTTTTTAAACAAAGGCAATAAGGTGGGCCGCATTTTGCGCGGATCTCTCAAGCCTTCGGGCTTTAAAGTTTGAAGATGCCTCCAGTATTAGTTTTTCATAACGTCAGCAAGCGATATCAAAGCGGCGACTTCTGGCGGCCCCTGAAGGCTCAGGCGCTACGTCAGGTCAGTTTTGAGCTGCGCCAAGGCGAGGTCTTTGGCTTGATTGGCGTGAATGGCGCTGGCAAAACTACTTTGATGAAAGCTGCCGTGGGCTTGCTCAGGCCTGACGAGGGCGAGGTGCGCGTTTTTGGCCAAGATCCTTGGCAGCCCGCAGCGCGTCGCAAATTCGGCTACTTACCCGAGTTGCCCTATTTTCCTAAATATTTGAGCGCCCTAGAAATTCTCACTTATTACGGCCGATTACACAGCATGCACGGCCCGGCCTTAGCTGGCCGTGCCGAAGCCGCCTTAACGACTTGTGGCATCTGGCATGCCGCCCGCGAGCCTCTTTCGCGTTACTCGAAGGGCATGCAACAGCGCCTGGGCCTGGCTCAAACTTTGCTTCACGATCCTGACTTGGTTTTCTTAGACGAGCCCATGTCAGGCCTCGACCCCCTGGGCATTGCCCAGATGCGCGAGGTGATTCAAAACCTAAAGCGTCAAGGTAAGACCGTCTTCTTTAATAGTCATGTCTTAGCGGATGTCGAAAGGCTCTGCGACCGAGTGGGCATTATGGCCAGAGGCCGTTTGGTCTTGCAGCAAGGTGTGGCTGAACTGCTAGCCAGTCATGCTTCGCGCCTGGTCTTAGGTTTGCCGGGTCTCGATGCCGACCAAGTGAATAGTCTGTCGAGCTTAAGTTGGCCCGCCAAACAAGAGCAAGAGCTCTGGACCCTGAGCCTGCCCCATCAAGATCTAGAAAAGGCTTTGGCAGCCTTGCGCGGCTTGGGCATCACGCAAAGCGCGGTGATCAGCCATGGTTCGCCGCTCGAAGCAGCCTTTAGCCAAGCCAATGCTGCTGCTGAAAAAGAGGCCAGCCATGATTAAGCGCTTCACGGGGGTGGCTCGCCATGCGTGAGGCGATATTCATAGGCTTGAATGTTTTTAGGCAGCTCATGCGCAACCGCATTTTGGTGGTGCTCTTGCTCTTTGCGTTGAGCTTAGTGGGTCTGGCACTTGTCTTAGGCGACTTGGGCCAAGAAG
The DNA here is from genome assembly GCA_964521965.1 of uncultured bacterium. Lineage (GTDB taxonomy): Bacteria > Oederibacteriota > JAJYGY01 > JAJYGY01 > DAIDJD01 > CAZFUM01. The sequence continues at coordinate 14,150 of CAZFUM010000040.1, forward strand.
CTGATTTGCGTCTATCTCGCGATTTTGGTCTCTTGACCCTGCAAGGGATCGGCTTCTTCACCGTGCTGCTCTGCCATGTCGTGCTGCTCTTTGAAGAAACCGAATTGCGCACCGTGGCCCTTTTGCTGGTCAAGCCCATCGCCCGTTGGCAATATCTTGTGGGCAAAATCATTGGCTCGACCTTACTCGTGGCATTTATGCAAGGCTCGATGCTCTTGCTCTTAATGGGCTTAGCAGTTTGGCGGGGCCAAGAAGTCTTAGACCCGGCTTTTCTTGCAGCCGCGCTATACTTTTTCTTGTCGTTCATCTTATTTTCGATCGTGACCAGCTTTTTCGCGGTTTTCGCGTCTTCGGTGCCAGCTTGCGCGGTTTTTTCAACGTTTGCCTATGGCATGGGCAGCTTTACTACTAATTTGCTCGAATGGGTTAGCCGCATGGATAAGCCCTTGCTCAAGTCTGCGGTGCAAGGTCTCTATTTCATCATGCCCAACTTTTCGCTCTTTAATCTTCGCGAAAACATAGCCGGCTTGCTGCCCGGCGCTGAACTAGGCTGGGGTCCCTACCTTTGGCCTTTGCTTTACGGCGTCTTCTATGGCGGTTTTGTTCTTAGTCTCAGCATATGGCGCTATGCCCGCAAAGAATATTGATCAGGGCTTGAAAATACTTTGGCTGCTGGCCCTGGGCTTAGCCTCGGGCTGGACCCTCTTGCGCGCCAGCGCTAGTCAGCACGCTGTTCACCAACTGCCTAGCCCGTTTAGCCAGCAGCCACCTGCTAGCATCACGCGCGTATCGGTGCTGGGTGCGTTGGCGGGTCAGCGCGCTTTAGCCGCAGATTGGGCTTATGTTGAGTGCCTGCAATATTTGGGTGATGCTAAGAATTTTCGTGATGCCAACTTTCAAAAAGTCGGCCAGCTCTACGAAGAATTGCTTTGGCTTGATCCCAGTTTTCGCTTCGCCGTCATGGAAGGCGCTACCGTCTTAGGCTGGTTCACGGGGCGGCGCGCGCAATCTAAGGCCTTGCTCGAAAAGGCTATGCGCATCGATCCGGGCTTTGTCCGTTACCGCCTTTACTACGCGGCTCTCGCGTATCTTGAAAAAGACGACCCCAACGCCATGCTTGATCAGCTGCGTGAAGAGGTGAAGCGGGCTGATGCTTCTGAGATGCTGCTGCGCATGGTGGGTAACATTTATATTAAACATGAAGACTGGCAAGGCGCTTTGACTTATTGGCGTTGGGTGCAGAGTCGGGCACGTGAGCAGCAGACACTTGATGCCGCGCAGCGCACGATACAGAAAGTTCTAAAACAGCTGCAAAGTAAGGGAAACTAGTGGCCAAGAATCAGATCATTATCAAGGGCGCACGCGAACATAATCTGCAAAATGTTTCGCTTGAGATTCCGCGCGACAAGCTGGTGGTCTTTACGGGCCTTTCTGGCTCGGGCAAGTCATCGTTAGCCTTTGATACGATCTATGCCGAGGGCCAGCGCCGTTATGTTGAAAGTCTGTCTGCCTATGCCCGCCAATTCTTAGGTCAGATGGAAAAGCCCGATGTCGATTTAATCGAAGGTTTGTCGCCAGCGATCGCGATTGAGCAAAAGGCTCACAGTCGCAATCCTCGCTCGACCGTGGGCACGGTCACTGAGATTTACGATTATTTGCGCCTGCTTTATGCGCGTGTCGGTGATCCGCATTGTTACAATTGCGGCCGGCCGGTGGCAGCTCAGAACTTGACCAAGATTGCCGATCAGATTATGGCCCTGCCTCAGGGCAACAAGATCCAGCTTTTGGCGCCCGTGGCCAGCGGCCGCAAAGGTGAATATAAGAAAATCTTCGAAGAAGCCATACGCCAGGGCTTTGCCCGCGTACGCGTCGATGGCGAAGTTTTTGAATTAGCCGATGCGCCCAAGCTTGAAAAGAATAAGAAACACGACATTGAAATAGTCGTCGATCGCTTGCAGATCAAGCCAGATCTTCGCCGCCGCCTGGTCGATTCGCTCGAGGTCGCGCTTCGCCTGGGCAAAGGCATGATGCTATTGGATGTGAAGGGCGAGGGCGCAGGCAAAGAGCCTCTTGTTTTTAGTGAACATCTGAGTTGCTCGCATTGCGGCTTGAGCTTTGAAGAAATAAACCCCCGCAGTTTCAGCTTTAACAATCCCCACGGTGCTTGCCCTAGCTGCACGGGCCTGGGAGCACGCAATGAAGTCGACCCGGCGCTTGTGGTCGATGCTGAACGTTCGCTCAAGCATGGGGCCATTGAACCCTGGTCGGGTCCTAATTCGGTCTGGCTGCAGCAGATGATTTCAGTGGTAGCCAAGCACTACCGCGTTTCTCTTGATACGCCTTTTAAAAATCTTAAGCCTGATTTCAAAAAGATTCTTTTATATGGTGCGGGCGAAACTCGCTTTCCATTTAATTTTGTCAAAGGCGGCGAAGATTGGGGCTATCAGGGCCGCTTTGAAGGCGTGGTGCCTCGTTTGACGCGTGTTTATGACAGTACCGAGAGTGACACGGTTCGCGAAAGCATCGAAACCTATATGCGCGAAACACCCTGCCATACTTGCAAAGGCGCGCGCCTTAGGCCTGAGAGTCTAGCCGTTAAAGTGGGCGGGTTGAATATTATGGCCGCAACGACATTGTCGATTTCGGGGGCAATTGATTGGGTCGATGCTTTAAAGTTCATTGATAATAAGAAGATGATTGCTCGCCAAATTATTAAAGAGATTCGCTCGCGCTTGGGCTTTTTGAAAGATGTAGGTCTAGAGTATTTAACATTAGACCGGCCTGCAGGCACACTTTCGGGCGGCGAGGCACAGCGAATTCACTTGGCCACCCAAATTGGTTCTTCACTGGTGGGCGTTCTTTATATCTTAGACGAGCCTAGCATTGGCTTGCATCAACGCGACAACGAGCGTTTGTTGGGCACACTAAAGCATTTGCGTGATCTGGGTAATACGGTGCTTGTCGTTGAGCACGATGAAGACACGATGTCCGAAGCTGATTTTCTTATCGACATAGGCCCGGGCGCCGGGGTGCATGGCGGCCGCATTGTAGCCGCAGGCACACCTGAAGAAGTGATGGCTAACAAGAAGTCTCTGACGGGCCAGTATCTCTCAGGCAAGCGAGCCATTGAGGTGCCCAGCTCT
>CAZFUM010000041.1:0-16643 GCA_964521965.1 uncultured bacterium
CACTTTAGCTAGCGCGTAGGCAGCCTTAAGTTCGCCCAAGCTGTCGAGCAATATCACATCTTGCTTGCTTGCTGCCAGGGCCTGACTACGACGGCAAAGACCCCAACCGCGAGACTCGATCAGTGCTGCCACTTCATCAAAACGTTCGGGATGGCGTGGCGCGATTAACAAACGAACCTTTTTCATTTGACCCAGGGCAGCCAGCACGATTTCTTCATCGCCGGGCCGGGTGGACGCTGCCACGATCAAATTCTCGCCTTCTTGAAGCCCCAAAGCTTGAGCCAAAACTTTAGACTCGCGCCGAGCATCTTCTAAGTCAGGACCCAAATCATATTTGGTGTTTCCCGTGACGCTGAGGCGTGAAGGCCTGGCGCCCAAAGCTCGATAACGCGCGGCATCGTCTGGCGACTGGCAGGCGATCAGCTCAAAACACGCCAAGGTATCGGCAAAAAGCCCACGAAACCGTAGGTAACGCCGCAAGCTTTGCTGGCTCAAACGTGCATTGGCCAACATGGCCTGGCAATTGGCCTTAACCCAGGCGTGCGCCAAGTTTGGCCAGAGTTCAGTTTCAGCCACCAATGCAAAACGCGGCTGAAAACGTTTGAAGAGCGGCCTAAGCAACCAAGGCAAATCCCATGGCAAGAAAAGACAGGCCGCGGCGTCGGGAAATAATTGTCGGGCTCGCGTGCGTCCCGATAGCGAAGTGTGGGTGAAAAAAAATGGCAGAGTGGGTGAACGCTGCAATATTTCACGCACCACGGGCGCAATGGCATTTACTTCACCCAGGGACGCAGCATGCACCCAGAGGCAGCCTTCATGCACTAAATTTAAACGGCGGGTAGCGCGAGGCAGCCAACCCAATCGCTCGGGCAAGCCTTGGCGCCAACGGGGATGCAAGGCCACCAAGGGCAAGAGTGGCAAAGCTAGCAAAACCGCCACGCTCATGAGCAATGTATAGAGAAGTCTTAACACTCAGGGATCCTGAAAAAACTGGTAACTGATGAGCACGGCAGAACTCATGCCCAAAATCGAAGAATACGCACCACTTAACTGCAACTCGAGGTCGCCGGGGAATGAAAAGCGCAATTCAGGTCGCCAGCCATAAACACTTGAAGCGGGCTCGACTTCAAGACCCAAGCGACAGGTTGAAAACAAGAAAGCCGAAAGCCAAGCCAAACGGACCCGCGTGCCGTCGAAACCGGAATACCAGACATTGAGAGCTAACTCGTGATCCCCTATTTCTTTAGCCACGATCACGCCACCCAAGACTTGCTCTTGCGAAAACTGATCTAGCGAACAGCCCACAAAGGCGCCGAGGTCTAAAGGCCATTGGCTCGCCTCAGACAAACGACCTCGTAATGCCAAATCGGCATGGGCATAACTCTGCAAATTTGAACCCACCCAGCCCGACGAAAAAGACTCTGAACCTGCTCGACCCACAACCCCCAAACTGAGCTTGTTGGCCAAGCCTGCTTCGAGCTCAAGGCGCCCCCCCGAAGAACGGTCGCTAAATTCATAACCCAAGCGTGTATCAAGCTCAAAAAAAGGTGTCGTCTCATAGGGCAAAGTCCCACCCATCCATGGCACGTGTGAACTTGCGGGTAATTTAAGCACCCAAACCATACTCGCTGCTGCCAAAACCAAAAACCTCACGCCAAGTCCTTGAGCAAGCAAGCAGCAGCTCGTTTCGCTACCCCTGCTTTGCCCAGCGAAGTCAGGCCCTTGGCTAGGTCTCGCCGCTGGCGGCTAGCGATTCCCTTTTCGTTGCGCGCTAAAGCCAGCAGTTCGCGGGCCATCAAATCTGGCTTCAGCCCATACTGTAAATACTCGGTGACAACACGGCGCCCGGCCACAACATTGGCTAAACCAATCGAATGAATCTTAATCAAGAGCCGTCCAACTGCATAGGTCAGCGGATGGAGTCGATAGAGAATAATAAAGGGCGTCTTAAGCATGGCGGTTTCGAGCGTAGCCGTGCCCGAAGCCACCATCGCCGCATCAAAGCGTTTGCGTAGGGCCATGGCCTGAGCTTGACTCTTGGGCAAAACAAAGCGCAAACGCTTGCCCAATTGAACTGAGGCTGCACCTAAGGCAGATACAAATAGTTTGGCATCGACCGTGGGTGCTTGCAGCACCACAAAGACTGCCTGGGGGTCTACGGCAGCTATACGCTCGGCGGTCTTAAGCATGACGGGCAAGAGCGCACGAATTTCTTGGGCTCGACTGCCAGGTAAAATGCCATAGACGCGCTGGTTCTTGAACTTAAACGCGGCAGGCAAAATGCCAGGCTTGACGCTATCGATGAGGGGGTTGCCCACGAAGTCACAACGAAGCCCTACCTGGTCATAAATTTCTTTTTCAAAGGGAAAAGTGACCAGCATGCGGTCTAAGATTTTAGCCATGGTCTTGACTCGGCCTTTTTTCCAAGCCCAGACCTGAGGACTGATATAGCCCACCATCTTACCCCGGTAGCCAGCTGCACGGGCTGCTTTGGCCAGCCGCAGGTTAAAACCCGGATAGTCGACCAAAACTAGCAAGTCGGGGCTTTCATCGAGGATCAATTTCAATGCTTGCCTAAAAGCCCTACGAAAAAATCCAAAATGTTTGAGCACTTCGACAAAGCCGATGACAGCATGCCCTGTGAGGTCGAGGTCAAGGCGCAACCCAGCTTGGCGCATGGCCTGGCCACCAAACCCAAAAAACTTCATGCCCGGGGCACGCTGCCTCAGAGCTTTGATCAGCTCAGCGGCATGGTGATCGCCCGAAGCCTCGCCCGCCACAAACATGACGCGCTTAGCGGCCACCCAAGACCTCAGCGGCGTGTGCGCGCAATTGGTCTTGCACCAACAATGCCAAGCGCACCGCTTCGCGACCGTCTTCGCCGCTGACCACGGGCTCGCTGCCCTCACGACAGGCCTTCACGAAAGCAGCCAGCTCAAGCTTCAATTGCTCGTCATCGCGAATCTTCAATGTTTCGGTTTCAACCATGCGGGTTAAACCCAACAAGGAGCCCGCCTTGGTCGGATCAGCTCCTTCTTTAAGACGATAAACCTTGGCCTGTTTGGCCAAAAAATCGACCGAAACATAGCCCTCTTTTGAGAATAACCTGATCTTGCGTTGCTTTGAGAGGGTCACCCGGCTAGCCGTGAGATTGGCCACGCAGCCACCTTCGAATGTCAGGCGCACATTGGCGATGTCTTCGGTCGGTGAAAGCACTGACAAACCCACCGCGTCGACCTTGAGCACTTTTTTGCCAGCGCCCACCAAGGCCCGCACAATGTCTAGGTCATGAATCATGAGCTCAAGCACCACGCCGGTGTCAATGTTGCGGGGACTGTAAGGGCCCAGGCGATGAGCCTCAATAAAGAGCGGATCGCCCACCTTGTCGTGAATGGCTAAGAGGGCCGGGTTGAAGCGCTCGATATGCCCCACTTGCAGTTTTGCGCCCGAGGCCTTGGCCATGGCGATAAGCTCGTCAGCTTGATCTAGATCCGTGGTGAGGGGCTTTTCAATCAAACAATGCACGCCACGTTTGAGAAAAGGCGCGGCCACGGCATGGTGCAAATGAGTGGGCGCCACGATGGATACGGCATCGACCAGGCCCAGCAATTCAGAAGGATCACCAAAATGGTCACAGCGGCACTTTTGAGCCACATCGCGAGCGCGAGCCTTGTCAAGATCAGCCACGCCAATCAGACGAGCTTCTTTGAGCTCACTATAAACACGGGCATGATGCTGCCCCAGGTGGCCCACGCCCACCACGCCTACCTTGAGTGGATTCACGACGGCTCCTTAATGCGGTAGGGCTCCAACTCAGGCTGGGGCGATTTTAGGATGACGCTTGCGCGCAAGCCTTCGGGTGTCCAGACCTGATCAATCACGCTTAACTCGTCGTAATGTTTGGCTAAAAGTCCGGCCACCTCGGGCGGCAGCAGGTATTGAGCCCGCTTGAGGCCTTTGTCAGCCCGGCGCCGCAGTTCGAGAGCGAGAGCCTCTAAACCTTCACCATTTTGGGCCGACACCATGTAGGCACGGGGCCAAGCCTCTTGCAGACTGCGGCGCTGCGCCGGCGCCAGCAAATCACATTTATTAATCACCAAGAGGGTTTCGCGGCCCTTGAGACCTGGTACTTCTTTTTCAGAAAATATTTTTTCTAACACTTCATCGACGGTGGCCAATTGATCGGCAGCCTGAGCCGAAGAGCCATCAACCACACGAACGATAACATCGGCGTCTACTACCTCTTCAAGCGTAGCGCGAAAAGCTGCCACTAGGGTATGGGGCAGCTTACGAATAAAACCTACGGTATCTGAAAGCAGAACTTCTAAAGCCCCGCTGCTGCCCAGGTTCAAAGGTCGGGTGGTGGGGTCCAAAGTTGCAAAGAGACGGTCTTGGGTGAAAACTTGGGACTGAGTCAAGCTGTTGAAGAGCGTAGACTTACCCGCATTGGTATAGCCAGCCAGTGCCACCACCCGGGCACGGGCCCGTTTACGAGCCTGGCGGTGAAGGCCGCGCGTGCGCGAGAGATCATCCATTTCGCGTAAGAGCTGACTCATGCGGTCGCGAAGACGGCGGCGATCAACCTCAATCTTGGTTTCACCCGGACCCCGGGTGCCAATACCACCGCCCAAGCGTGAAAGGGCGTCATTCATGCCCACCAAACGCGGCAGTAAATAACTCAACTGGGCTAACTCCACTTGCAGTTTGCCTTCGTTGGTAGAAGCCCGCTGAGCAAAAATATCAAGAATGAGCTGTGTTCGGTCGATAACTTTGATCCCCAAGGCCTTCTCAAGTTCGCGCTGCTGGCTTGGTTTAAGCTCGTCATCAACGATGAGGGTCTCGCAAGCAAGAGCCTGAGCCTCAAGACCCAAACTCTCGACCTTGCCTTTGCCAAAATACAAAGCAGGATCAGGTTTGGCTTTGCGCTGGATCACACGACCCGCCACCCGAGCCCCAGCTGATTCAGCCAGGCGCTCTAATTCTCGCAGCGATTCTTCGGCATGGCCTTGGTCGCCGGGCTGGCCTAAGGCAGCCAGCAGCACGTTCTCTGGACTCGTCAACGATTGCGCCATAACACCCACATCAGGCCTGCGCTCAAGCCAAAACTAAAGAGCCAGATCCAGGGGTCGCCCAAGCTGCTCATCAGGGACATCCCGCCCGAAGGCAAGATGCTATCAAGCCCGAGGCTAGCATCAGGTGGCGGAGTCTCGTGAAAAACCGCAAAGAGCGCGCCGATCAAGCTGCTCAAAGCATTGAAACCTAGGACCATGTACTTCATAGGACTCGGCTTAAAGGCCTTGGCCATCAAGCCGCGTTGCTCGCCCAAATCAAGTTTAATTTGCGCCGGCTTGGCGTGAGTGTCAGCCATCAGACGCGCCAACTTAGCCTGCTTTTGGGCCATGGCCTGTTCAGGCTCTTTGGCCAAGACTTGAAAATAGTAGGCTTCAGCCAAAGCCAAACGCCCAACTTTGTACATGAACGATTGAAAGAGCTGATGAGTGATCTCGTCTTCAAAATCTAACTCTAAAGATTTTCGGTAAGCTTCTTCGCTTGGCTGGAAATCGAGATTCTTCTCATGCCAAAGGCCAATCTTGCGCCAAGCCAAAGCATGTTCGGCGGCGGGCATACCACTTTCGAGAGCGCGGCGCAGCTGATTGCTGGCTAGGCCCCATTGGCTTTCTTGGGCAGCGTGATCGGCTTTTTGGGCCAAAAATCTAGCGGCTCGACCCACCGGCGCAGTTTGCCCGCAGGCATGGCAAAGCAATTCAGCTGGCGCCATGGGCGCTGCACATTTTTCACAGTTCAAGCTATTGCTCATGCACAAACCTCAAAAAGAGGTCTTCATCGCCAAAACCCCCTGGCTTGCTTAACATCCAAACGGGCTTTCCTTGCTTGCGCAAACCCTGCACCAAAGGCGCGCCGGCATAGGGTTCGCCCCAGGCCCACACACCTTTCAAGCCTAAGGCCGCCTGAAAAACTCGCAGGGTGTGCCCACCGGTCAAAAACCAAAGAACCAAATCTGGCCGGCCAGCCAGCTTTAGCCCTTGGCGCACCAACCTTTCTAGCGAACGTTCAGCCAAGGCATCGGGCTCAAGACCGCGACGTCGTGCCGCACGCCGAAGAGCTGCTAAGCCGAGGCGGCCCGCTAGACTTCGCAATGCCAGAATCCGTTGGCCAGGGCCATGCTTCACAGCCTTGGCACCTAAAATCTCAGCTGCGCCCAAGGCATGACTGCTGCCCGGCAAGGCATCTTCAAGCCTTTGAATTTGGCGCTCGGTGGTGTGACTGAGCGAGCCAGCTAAGATCATACGCTGCTTTGGCAAACGTACTTTGCCAAGCGCATGTCGACCCGGCAGCTGTTTAGCCAAGCTGTCAACCAAAGCCGAGGCGCCCGTAAAATCGCGGCACCCCAGGCTCAGGGCAGCCTTCACGCCCTCGTCGAGATCGGCTTCGTGCTCAGCATCTAAACAAAGCACGCGAGCGCCCAATGCCAAAGCGCGATTCATGGCCCGCATAGCCCTAGCCTTGCCCTGACGCAAATCTCGAAGCCTGATCTCAGCTGCTAAGCCCTTAGGAAACAAACGCTGGGGCTGTTCTTGCCGCGCAGGACTAAGAGGGTCACTTGCATACTCTGTGCCCAACAAACTTTGCCCATGCACCCAAACCCTACCCTGCACAACGATGCGACCCTGGCGGGGATAGGCGGGGCAAAAAACAATAAAACGTGGGCTCAAGGCCTCGAGATGGGCCAAAGTATCAGGCCCAGGCCAGCCACGTAAGGTTGAATCAATCTTTTGAAAGCGCAGCTCAGAGGCCGCACCCTGAAAAGCGCTCAGCCAACCCCAGCGACTGCGACGCTGAGCTTCATTCGGCCCTAATAAACGAGTCTCAAGGCTAGCCGCAAGCGCGTCGCAAACGGGCGGGGCTGCGTTGAGATCCAGCGACACGTACGTGCGCATGCCCCTCTCGGCCAAGCGACCGGCGCTGTCTTGTGCCCCGCTGATATCGTCGGCCAGCACCTTCAGGCGCAAAGCTTCACCAAGCCCAGGTCAGATCTGGCAAATGGTAATAGGCTATCCATTCCCAGCCACCACGGAACTGAAAGATCGCAAATTCAAGGCCGAAGGTGGGCAGATTATCAAATTTAAAGTTGATCATCAGGGGCAAAGCGCTGCGCAGGGCCTCGGTGCCAGCTTCATGGGTGCCCACCAAGGTATTGGGAATAATCGGTTTAAGCGCCTCAATACGCAAGCCACTGCGCCAACGCGTAAAGCCAAGGGGTAGTGTAAAAGGAAACTGCAAGCCTACGAAAGCCATGTCAGGCGCGCTAGCCACGCTTGCCCCCAAGCTAGGATCTACCAGTCGCGTAAGCAGGCTGGGATAGTCGCCACCGGGCAGAAGATGCCGCAGAGTTAGTTCCCAATCGGGCGGGGCGAGGCCCGTGATTCCCGCGGCGAGATCACCCCGCATATAGCCAGCATGAATCGCGGCGCGCGGCGCAAAACGCTTACTCGCCACCACATAAATATTACCTACAGAATTTAAGCCACCGCCTGAAGAGCTCACGTTGATGGTGCCCGAAGATGCGCTACCCACTTGAGCTGCCGTATAAAAACCCGCGGCGATACCCGGTGTGAATCGGGTTTCAGATAAAAACGAGTACTTCAGGTCTAAGGTAAAAGCCCCCTGATAAAGCCGCTGGGCAAAGGCCGAGTCTGTCTTGCCCGTCTTTTCATCGGTGAAAGTCTCGTAGAGGGATCCGATGTAGAAGTCAAAGAGCACATTCAAGTTCCATCCCAGATCGCTCTTTGCCAAATTGCTGAAAGCCGTGGGCATCAGCATGATGGCGGTCTTATTTAACTGCTTGCCAGGCACAAATGCCTCACCCGAAGCCGGCAAAGACGTGTTGCCCTCGCTATCGATAGCTCTCAGCTCATAACGATAACTGCGCTCTGCCTCAACCGACTCAGAATAAGAGCTACGGGTGGATTCTAAAGGCTTTAAATCTTTGAATTCTAAATCATTGCCATTGGGTGCCAAAGCCACACGTCGCACGATATATCGAGTCACGGGGGCTGTTCCCCCAGGCGCGGCTTCCCATTCTAAACTGATTTTGTCTGCCTTAGCTTTGACGGTCAAAGCTCTAGGCATGCCTGGCGGCAAGGTGCCCGTAGCCTGAGCCGCTACGGTCAATGACCACGGAGAGACACGGCCCTTGCTGTCAACGCCCCGCACTTGATAGGTATAGAGCACCTTGCTGGGCGGCGAGAGATCAAGGTAGCTGGACTGAGTCAGACCTTGCGCTTCGAAATCTGGCTGGCCTTGAGCGCTACGCGCAACTTGATAACTCGTGATCGGGTCGAGAAAAGCCATGGAATTTTCCCAGGCTAGAGTTACACGATCACGACCCGATTGGGCGGTCAGACCTTGGGGAGCGCGTGGCGCTAAGATGGCAACATCAACCTGGTTCAAATTGATCGAGACTGCAATCGAGGGCAGCGAGCTGTTGCCTCGAGCATCGATGGCCGCTACGCGGTATTCATAGGTTTGACCAAGCTCGGCCTCGTCCCAAACGCGTGTCGATAAGAACGAGTCGCCCTGCGGCTGGCGCGCCAAAAAATCTGCCTCACCAAACGTACGACGCTGCAACGCATAGCGTTTGATGAGATAAGTTCCCGCTTCGCTGGCCAACCATTGCAGGCGCACACCAATCTGGGCCTTGGCAGTTTGACTTTGCAGCTCAAAATCAGCTTTTAGCTCTTGAGGCGCTCCGGGATTTTGAATAGGGCTAGCCCCGAGCAAGCCCTGCTGCAAGCTCAGCCCTAGCGCCAGCAAGTTTAGTATCTTCACGCCGCGACCTTCATAGCTAGAAAATTTGACAACAATTGGGCGCCCTCGGGCGTAAGGATGGATTCAGGGTGAAATTGCACACCTTCAATATTCATATGACGGTGGCGCAGCCCCATGAGTTCCCCGGGCTTGGCCCAAGCCGTAGCCAAGAGTTCGGGCGGCAAGGTCTTGGGCTGAACCATAAGCGAATGATAGCGCCCCGCTTGGAATGGATTGCTCAACCCTTTCAAGCAGCCTTTGCCATCATGGCGCACCGCGCTAACCTTGCCGTGCATGAGTCGCGGAGCTGGCCCCACTTTTGCACCAAAAAGAAGTCCCAAAATCTGTTGTCCCAGGCACACACCCAAAATTGGGAGCTTGCCCGCTAAGCGCCCCGCCAGCGCCAAACTTTTGCTGGCCTGCTCGGGCCGACCCGGACCGGGCGATAAGACCAGGTGACTAAGGCCTGAGGCTGCAGCCCGCTCAATATCCAGGCTATCATGGCGCAAGACCTTAACCTGAGCGCCCAGAGCTTCGAGGCCCTGGGCCAGATTAAAAGTAAATGAATCGGCGTGGTCCACGAGCACCACCCGAGGCCGGGCCTTAGCCCTTGCCGTAGACTTGGGAAGGGTCAAAGACCTTCTCACCATGCTCAACGGGCTGACCATCTTGAATGACCGTATAGAAACAACTGCGATGACCGGTATGGCAGGCCGCCCCACCCACTTGCTCAACGCCAAAGAGCAATACATCTTGATCACAGTCATAAGCCAAACTCTTGACGTTCTGAGTGTTGCCTGATTCTTCGCCCTTCATCCAATATTTCTTACGCGAGCGGCTCCAAAAGTGGGTCTTGCCCGTACGCAAAGTATCGCGCAGCGAGTCTTTATTCATCCAAGCTACCATGAGCACATCCTTAGTAACTTGATCTTGAATAATGGCTGGAATGAGCCCATCGCTGTTGTATTTAAGATTTTCTACCCAATCCATCATCCTATTCTCCCTTTAACGCGGCGCACAGGTATGCCCTTGCGTCGCAGATAGGCGCGCGTCTGAGGCACGCTAAGCTGCTTGAAATGAAAGAGCGAGGCCGCCAATACCGCGTCGGCGTGGCCTCGCGTAAAAGCGTCTTGAAAATGGCTGAGCTTGCCGGCCCCACCTGAAGCAATGACCGGCACGGTCACCGCTTTGGCCACTGCCGCAGTGAGCTCGAGGTCATAGCCCGCCTGGGTGCCATCGGCATCCATACTCGTAAGCAAGATCTCGCCAGCACCCAAAGCTACGCCCTTGCGAGCCCAGGCCACAGCGTCGATGCCCGTGGGCGTGCGGCCGCCATGCAGGTAAACCTCAAAGTGGCCAGGCCGAGCTCGCTTGGCATCAATGGCCAGTACCATGCATTGCGAGCCAAAAGCGCGCGCAGCTTGACGAATTAGCATAGGCCGCTTTACCGCCGCGGTGTTAACCGAGACCTTGTCAGCACCAGCCCGCAGCAGTTCGCGAACATCTGCAACTTCGCGCACGCCACCCCCCACCGTGAGCGGCATAAAACACTGCTCGGCGGTGCGGCGCACGACATCGAGCAAGGTTTTGCGTCGCTCATGCGAAGCCGTGATGTCGAGAAAAACCAGTTCATCGGCGCCGGCGCGGTCATAAGCTTTAGCCGCCTCGACCGGGTCGCCTGCATCGCGCAGGTTAACAAAGCGCACGCCCTTGACCACGCGGCCGTCTTTAACATCAAGACAAGGAATAATGCGTCGGCAGAGCATTCAGCGCGCCTTAGACTTAGACTTCTTAGCCGGCTTCTTGGCAGGCAGCGGTCCTTCGGCTGCCTGAATGGCAGTTTTAAGGTCTAACGCCCCTGAATAAAGGGCCTTGCCCACAATCGCCCCCACCAGGCGGCGGCTTTCGAGAGCGCGCAAACGCGCAATATCGCGCAAAGAAGTCACGCCACCCGATGCAATCACATCTATTTTCAATGCATGGGCCATGGCTCGCACTTCTTTAACATTGGGACCAATCAACATGCCATCTTTCTTAATATCAGTATGAATAATAGTTTTCACGCCCATCGCTTGCATATGCCGTGCAAAATCGACAGCTTTGAGCTTAGAAGTTTCTTTCCAACCTTTTAGCGCCACCAATCCGTCACGAGTGTCAACACCCACCACCACACGGTCACCATAAGCATCTAACGCTTTGCGCAAGAATTTCTCGTCTTGAGCCGCTGAGGTACCTAAGATCACGCGGCGCACGCCGTGTTCAAGGACATTTTCAAGGGTTTCAAAATCGCGCACACCACCGCCGAATTGCACCGGAATCTTCAGGGCCTTGGCGATGCCAAAGACGTGTTTAAGATTTTTGGGCTCACCCTCAATGGCGCCGTCTAAATCAACCACATGCAGCCACTTTGCGCCCTTAAGCTGCCACAGCTTGGCCATGCTCACAGGCTCTTCTGAATACACGGTTTCGTCGCGAATATCGCCGCGAATAAGGCGCACGCAACGCCCTTTGCGAAGATCAATGGCCGGAATAATAAGCACTTCTAAATCCTTATGGTGGGTTCAGACCTTGGCTGCCAACTTAACGAAATTGGCATAAATATGCAGGCCGGCTTTTTGACTCTTTTCAGGATGGAACTGGGTAGCAAATATCTGATCGCGCCAAAGGACCGAGTCAAAGTCTTCTTGGCCGTAACGCGTCATGCCAGCTACCTGGCTGCGCACCTTCAGGCGAGCGCGGTAAGAATGTACGAAATAGAATTCTTCGCCACTTTTCAGACCTTTAAAAAGCGGACAAGCACGCTTGAAACGTACTTGGTTCCAGCCCATGTGAGGCACTTTGAGCCCCGTCTTAAAGCGGCGCACCGCGCCTGCAAAGAGCCCCAGGCCACGATGGCTGCCAAACTCGCTGCTTCGATCGCAAAAAAGCTGCAGGCCCAAGCAGACGCCCAGCAACGGTTTACCCGAAGCGGCAAAGGCTAGCACCGCCTTGTCAAGCTTGAGGCGGCGCAAGGTAGCCATGGCATCGCCAAAGGCCCCCACACCCGGTAGCACCAAGCCTTGGCAAGCCGCCAATGCGCGCGGACTAGCGCTAACCCGCACGCGCGCCCCCACTGCCTCAAGTGCTTTAGCTACAGACCTGAGGTTGCCGCGTTCATAATCAACCACGCCGATCAAAGCCGCCTTCATTTTGTTAGGGTGCCTTTGGTGCTGGCCACGCCGCTACGCCGAGGATCACGTTCACACGCTTGGCGCAGGGCTAAACCCAAGGCTTTAAAGGCAGCTTCGAGAACATGGTGGTTATTTTTGCCTGCCTGCTGCGTAAGGTGAAGGGTCAGGCGCGCCCGGTCACAAAAAGCTCGCATGAACTCTTCTAATAGCTGAATATCAAAATCTTTAATACGCTTGTTGACGAGTTCGAGCTCATAGAGCAAATAGGGACGACCGCTTAAATCAAGCGAAGCTTGCACGCGCGCTTCATCTAAAGACGCAATGGCCCAGCCATAACGGCGTATGCCGCCCTTTTCTGCCAAGGCTTTGGCCAGGGCATCGCCCAGAGCCAGCCCTAGATCTTCTACCAAATGGTGATGGTCAACTTTCAAGTCACCTTTGGCCATGATCTCTAGGTCAAACATAGCCTGTCGGCAAAGGCAGTCGAGCATGTGCTCAAGAAAGGGGATGCCCGTCTTGAGACGAGTCTGCCCCTGGCCATCAAGATCGAGCTTGAGGCGTATATCCGTCTCGCGCGTCTTGCGCTGATAGGTGGCGCTACGTTTTGTTTTTTTCATGATGCCCTCACCACTGAATCAAAAGTAGCCAAAGCTGCTTCAAGCCGTTCCATTTCACGCGGGCTGCCTACACTGGCTCTCAGGTGGCCCTCTAACCTGCCACCCTCAAAGCGCCGCAGCCTAAGGCCTGCAGCCAAAAGAGCCTGCTGCAAGCGGCCCGCCTCAGGATGACTGAACAAAAAGAAATTGGCATCGCTGGGCCAAACCTTAGCTTGCGTTAAACCCTGTAAAGCTGCATAAAGCCGACTTCGGCCTTTTAAGATTTCAGCGCGAGCTGACGCAAACTCGACATCGCGTTCAAGGGCCATCGTACCCAGAGCCTGAGCCAAGGCGTCGATGTTATATGGCAAACGTGCCTTATTTAGCTCAGCCAAAACGAGTGCCGGCCCGATCACAAAACCCAGACGCAGGCCTGCAAGACCATAGGCCTTGCTGAGCGTGCGTAATACCAGCACATTGCTGCGCTTTAGAGTTTGCGAAACCCACGTTTGGCCGCTAAATTCAGCATAGGCTTCATCCAACACCAAAAGCAGGGGCAGTCGGGCAAGTTCTTCGAGCTTGGCTTGCTCAAAAAGACCGCCGGTCGGGTTATTAGGTTGGCCCAAGAAAATAAGATCGGGCTTTTCTTGGCGCGCCCGCTCGATAAAAGCTGCCGTCAGCTGAAACTCATCACTGAGAGGCTCTTCTAAGACCTGCCAACCCATGACCTTGCCCAGCAAGCTGTACATAGAAAAGGTCGGCGTGGGCAAGAGTAACTTTTTACTCGGGCCCCCAAAGGTCGTTAGGATCAGGCCAATAAGCTCATCAGACCCATTGCCAGCTAAAACCTGCTCAGGCGCTGTCGCATAAACCTTGGCTGCGGCGCGACGCAAACCTTGGCAGTCTGGATCTGGGTAGCGACGCCAATCTAAGCTAGCTGCCAGCTCAAGGGCTGCTTGCTTATAACCCTCGGGCGGCTCAAAGGGGCTTTCATTGGCATCGAGAGCCGCATCGCCCTGGGCCGGCTCAGCCTGATAAGCCTTGAGCTGCCCCAGGCCAGGCCTAAGGGCGTGGCTGAGGTCCCACGTGCTCATGACTTGCCAACACGCAGGCTGACAGAACGTTCGTGGGCGTCAAGACCCTCAGCCCGTGCAATCTGAGCCAGATCTTCACTGGCCGCCTGCAAAGCGGCCTTGCTATAGCCTATCAGCGAGCTTTTGACCAAGTAGTCTTCGACCGAGAGGCCACTCATAAAGCGCGCCGTGGTGCCCGTGGGCAGCACATGGCTTGGGCCTGCCATAAAGTCACCCAAGGCCACAGGCGTGTAGGTGCCAACAAAAATAGCACCCGCGGCCTTCACCTTGGGAATATAGGCCTCGGCTCCGCGCACCATTAGTTGCAAGTGCTCGGGCGCTCGGACAGCCACGATATCGAGAGCGACATAGAGATTCTTGACCACCACCATAAGACCATGCCGCGCCAGACTGCGCGCAGCCAAGGCACGTCGCGGCAAGGCCTTAAGTTGGATGGCGAGCTCTTTTTGGGCTGCCTTAGCCAAGCGCTCAGAAGTAGTCACAAGCACAGCCGTCTCGTCACCGGCGTGCTCTGCCTGACTGAGCAAATCAGCTGCCACAAGACGAGGCTGAGCACTGTCATCACAAAGCAACATAGCCTCGCTGGGCCCGGCCAAACTGTCGATGCCCACTTCGCCATAAACCTTTTGCTTGGCCAAATTCACCCATTTGCTACCCGGCCCGCAAATCTTGTCGACGGCTTTGATGCTAGCCGTGCCAAAGGCCAGGGCAGCAATGGCCTGAGCCCCACCCATTTGATAAATTTCGGTGGCTCCCGCCAGGTCCGCAGCCACGAGCAGGCGCGGGTCTAGACCTTGACCGCGATTGGGGGTAGCTAGCGCAATCTCACGCACGCCCGCAACCTTGGCAGGCACCACGGTCATGAGCACGGTCGAGACCAAGGGCGCTGCACCGCCCGGCACATAAACGCCCACTCGAGCTATGGGGCGAACTGACTGACCCAGCATCACTCCGGGCCTCAGAGTGCGTCGCCATGAAGCAGGCTTGATCGCAATTTGGTAAGCCTGAATATTGGCCCGGGCACTCTCGAGCGCCTTGATGAAGCGCTTGTCTACTTTGGTATAAGCGGCGCGAATGTCACTGGCCGGAACCCTAAGCTCACGGGCTGACCTAAGCTTAGCCCCGTCAAAGCGCCTCACATATTCCAACAAAGCACTGTCGCCACGCTTTTTAATAGCCGCCAGCACGCGCGCCACCGTGGCCTCGTCTTGGGCCGAGGGCCGGTCTTGCCGCTTAAGACGCTTGAGCAAACGCTCAAGATCTAAACTGCTTTGTATTTTAACAATCTTCATCGCGCACCTTTACGCCGCGTGGTGACCCGCGGCTCGCTTTCTACCAGCGTTCGCGGGTCAGGTAGACTTTCAAGCTCATCGGCTGCCTTGGCGCTCTCAGGCAGCTCGCTCAGGCCCTGGGACCAGACCTTCTCAAACCAGCCGGCCAAGACGTCGAGCGAGGCCTCATCCTCGACACAAGCCAGCGCCTCAAAACGCTGGCGCAGACTGGTCTTCGATCCGTTAAAACTGCCTATGCAAGCCTTGGCGCCATCGAGCAAGAGCAAGCGGGTATTGACAACAGGCATGTTGGGGTTCAGCCAGCGTAAACTCGCGCCCGTAGGACTTAGGGCTGCAGCACTTTCACGATTGGCCTTAGAGCCGGGGTCCAAGATCACCCTTAAGGTGACGCCCCGCGACGCAGCTCGCGTCAGTGCCTGCAAAAAACCTGCATCCGACAGATAGGGGATCTGCAAATCGATCCGTGTCTGTGCTTGCTGCAATTCCCTTTCGAGAATTTCTCCGGCTCGGGCCGTAACCGTTAGCTCTGCCCGCCCCGGGGCTGCCAAACCAAACGCCAGCAGCAAGAGGGCCTTGATCACTCAGGCACCCGCTGAATCTTTGCACCCAACGCCTCAAGTTTGCGCTCTAAACGCTCATAACCGCGGTCTAAGTGATAGATACGACTGACCTCGGTTCGGCCCTTGGCTGCCAGACCAGCCAGCAAGAGGGCGGCGCTAGCCCGCAGGTCTGAAGCCATCACCGGGGCGCCCGACAAGCGGGTCACGCCCGTGACCACAGCGCTGTTGCCCTGAACCTTGATGTTGGCGCCCATGCGCTCGAGCTCAGATATGTGCATGAAACGGTTTTCCCAAATGGTCTCGGTAATCACCGAGGTGCCCTTGGTTACACACATGAGAGCCATCCATTGGGCCTGCATATCGGTGGGAAATCCCGGATGAGGCATCGTGCAGATATGAACCGCATGACGCCGTTTGGGCGCCGAAACCTTGAGGGTATCTCGCCCCTCAACGCCTTCTTGCAAGCGCACGCCATATTCCTCAAACTTTTTAGAAACTATCCCTAAGTCATCGAGGCGAGCTGACCTAAGGGTGATACTGCCGCCGGTGATGGCCGAAGCTGCAATCAAGGTCGCAGCCTCGATGCGGTCAGGTATCACACGATATTCAGCAGGCTTCAGTGTAGCCACGCCTTTAATCTCAATGCAGTCGCTGCCCGCCCCGCTAATGCGAGCGCCCATGCGATTCATAAAGCCAGCCAAGTCGACAATCTCAGGTTCTTGGGCAGGATTGTGCAGGTGCGTCACACCCTTAGCCAACGAAGCAGCCATCATGACATTGGCAGTGGCGCCCACCGAGGGCTTATCAAAGACGATGCGGGCGCCTTTCAGCGACTTAGCCGTAGCCTCGACATAACCGTGGGCAAGCTTGATCTTGGCACCCAGGGCTTCAAAACCTTTTAAATGATAATCAATAGGGCGCTGACCAATAGCGCACCCACCCGGCAAGGAGACCCGAGCTCGACCCAAGCGTGCCAGCAAGGGCCCCATAACATAAATGGATGCCCGCATGGTTCGCACCAAGTCATAGGGGGCTTCCCATTGACTGAGCTTGGCGGCATCAACCCAGAGGGTGCTACCCTCTTGGCTAGCACGAGCCCCTA
>CAZFUM010000042.1:0-16326 GCA_964521965.1 uncultured bacterium
CGTACAGCGTCGCGCTGTTGGTGCTCGACATTGTCAGGTAGATCGGCATCATCGCCATGAGCCTTGACGGTACGTACTAGCCAATGGCCATAGACCCAGCCCACTGTAGTGAAGACTGCAAGCACTGCCAAGCCGCGAATAGCAAATGTGAAGATGTCGGCACCCTTGATCACCAAGTAAAGCGAGGTGAAGAGTAGTGCTCCCAGGCCAAGATAAATGGCCATTCGCTTTTCGAGGTCGTCGTATGAGCTGGTCAGTTCTTTCAAGGCTTCCTCCTTGGTCTTAGGCTTTGCCTTTCAGCAGGCCGCTAAGTCGTTGTAAAAAACCTTTGATACCACCGCGCCCTGGTGAGGGAGCTTCAAGCAGGCGTAGGGCCAATTCCCTAATCCGCCGCGAGGCAGGACTGTCAGGGAATGCGATCATGAAGGGGGTCTGCTTGGTAACCGCTCGCCCCACTGCTCGGTCGCGAGGTACGCAGCCCAGGTAGTCGAGATGGGCACCTAAGAAACGGCTGGCCAGCTCGCTCATGAGTTTGCCTACTTCGTCACCTTCGCGTTGGCTATCTGTCATATTGACTAAGAGGCGCATGTGCCCCCCGTAGTTCTGTGCAAAGAGCGTCTTGATCAAGCCATAAGCATCGAGGCGAGCAGTTGGCTCAGGGGTGCAAACCACGAGCGTGTCGTCTGCTGCACCCGCAAAGGCCACTACGTTTTTCGAGATGCCGGCGCCCGTGTCGACGATGACGATATCAGCCATCTGTTCGAGCAGGCTAAAGTGGCTTAGTAGGCGTTCGCGTTCTTGCGGCCCTAGGTCAGCGAGTGAAGCGATGCCGTTGCCAGCGGGAATGACTTTTAGGCCCAGCGGGCCTTCGGCCAAGATTTCTATCAGGCTACGTTCGCCGCGCATGAAATGCTGCAGCGTCAAACGCGGATGTATGCCCAATATGATGTCGGCGTTGGCTAGCCCTAGATCAGCATCAAAGAGCAGTACTTCTTGGCCTAATTGGCGAAAAGCCAGCGCCAGGTTGACCGAGAGATTGGTCTTGCCCACCCCACCCTTGCCGCTGCTGACAGCGATCACACGGGCTCGGCGGCCTTGAAAAGGTGCGGTTACGCTGGCCAGTGGATTAGCCTTAGCGATGGGCTGGCTACCACGAGCTTTGGATGCGAGCTGGCGAAGGTGATCGGCCTGGTCAGCCACGTGACTCACCAAGTACGAGTTCAGCCAGTCGCTCAGGGGTTGAGATCTCGATATCCTGGGGCACGTTTTGCCCCAATGACAAATACGAGATGGGGATGCTGAAATTGGACGCGAGATTTAGCAGCATGCCATAACTGCGAGTCTCATCGAGCTTAGTAATCAAAAAGCGGTTAATCGGTACCAAGCCGAACTTGCCCACGATGGGCAGCAAGTCGCTGTTTTTGGTGGTGGCTGAAATCACCAAATGTGTCTCGGCTGGCTCGATGGCTTCGAGCATGGCCTTGAGTTCACCGATTTGACGCTTGTTCTGGGGCGAGCGGCCCGCCGTGTCAAAGAATATGAGATCGCGATCGGCGTTTCGTTTAATGGCCTCTCGCGCCTCGTCAGGATCGCTCACCGCCTGGAAAGGTATGTCGATGATGTCGCGGTAAATGCGAAGCTGTTCAACCGCACCGATGCGGTATGTATCGGCCGTGAGCAAGCCAACTTTAAGGCCGTGCACCAAGGCATACTGCGAGGCTAGCTTGACCATGTTAGTGGTCTTGCCGACGCCGGTCGGACCGATGAAAGCCACCACACGGGCTTTGCCGCCCACCGCTTCGATAGGCCCTGACACTCGAGTCGAAGACGCTATAAAACGGGCTACCAGTTGGCCTAAGGTACCAGCTCGAGGATAACCTTTGTCCTGCAATTCTTTGTTGACGGCTTTCAGCAATTGCAGGGCAACTTCACTTTCTACGCCATTCTTTTCGAGCACTTTCTGAAAACGTGCCAGTTCAGGGTGCAGGTTGGGTTCGCTCGGCTTGCGAGACATGCTACTGCGAAGCGCGCTGAAACCCGCAAGCACTTTGCCGTCGTTGAGCTCGCTCTGAAAGACATCTTGGCGCCGTTCGGTCGTTCTCTCTCTCGTCGCCCTGTTCTCGCTGGGCGGCGGCAAGGTGGCTAGGCCTTGGGGCTGGCGGCGTAGTGTTTCGCCGCGTGGCGTATCGGGAGCATCATCAACACCCGCTGTAATCTCAGCGACATCCATGCCGCCAAATCCCAAAAAACCACCACGCCGTAATTTTTTGGTATACAGGATTACGGCTTCGGGGCCGAGTTCCTGCCTGACCTGCTGCAGTGCCTCCTGGACGGAGGGCGCTTCAAACCGTCGTATTCTCATCGATGCTGACCATGCCGCTCGTTTGGATCTCAGTTTTTGGATCTAGCTCGTTGTATGAGATCACGGCCAGGTTGGGAAGCAGCTTCTCAACCAAGCGCTTGAAGTAGGGCCGTACTGCTGGCGAACATAGTACCAAGGGCGCATGGCCTTGGCGGCCTAGGGCCTCGATGGCTTTGCTGAGGCTGGTAATGACCTTTTGAGCAGCTCGGGGATCAAGGGCCAAAAAGGCACCGCCTTCGCCACGATGAATCGCATTGAGCATGGTTTGCTCGAGTCGGGCATCGAGGGTGACGCCATGCACAACGTGGTCGGGGCCAAGGTGCTGACGGGTGATGGTGCGGTAAAGAGATTGGCGTACAAATTCAGTGAGTTGGTCGCTGTCTTTGACGCCTCGCGCATGGTCTGCGAGGGTTTCAAAGATGGTCACCAGGTCACGCACAGGCACCCGCTCTTTAAGTAGGTTCTGCAAGACACGCTGAATGTCACCCACGCTCATTTGTGAAGGCGTTAGTTCTTCAACCACGGCTGTGTTGTTTTGGCGTACGCCCTCAATGAGCTTCGCCGTATCTTGTCGTGTGAGCATTTGGGCGGCATGCGAACGTACTAGCTCAGTCAGGTGGGTGGCGATAACCGAAGGTAGATCCACCACGGTATAACCCTGCCGCTCAGCCTGGGGTTTGAGATGTTCTTCGATCCATACGGCGGGCAAGCCAAAAGTCGGTTCTTTGGTCTTCGTGCCGGGCAATTGATCTTGGCGCCCTGCAGAATTGATAGCTAAGAAGCGATTAGCCATGAGCTCGCCACGTGCCACCTCAGTTCCCCGCAGTTTGAGCACATAGGACTCGCTGGCCAGCTGCATATTGTCGCGAATGCGTATCGGCGGCACCACCACACCCAGGTCTAAGGCTACTTGACGACGTATCATCGTGACACGATCTAGCAAGTCGCCACCTTGCGCTTCATCAACAAGTGAGATGAGGCCAAAGCCAACTTCTAGTTCTAAAGGATCAACGGTTAGCAACTTAGCTACATTTTCGGGCTCGCGCGGCTTAATGGCTGTCGCGTCAGCTTCGCGCTCGGTCGTTGCGACACGTCTCTGTGCCCGCTCAAGAAAAACATATCCCGTAGCAGCACCAGCAGCCACGAGCAGCATGGGTACGCGTGACCAACCAGGGAAAAAGAGACCCATGATGGCTAGTGCGATCGATGCCAGCGCTAAGGGGCGAGGGTTGTCAAGAATCTGCCCGGTGATCTCTTGGCCCATACTGTTGGTAGATGTATTGCGCGTTACCAAGATGCCGGTGGCAGTGGCGATGATAAGGGCGGGTACTTGGGCAACTAGGCCATTGCCAATCGTCAGCAAAGTATATTTGCGAAGCACTTCGTCCCAGCCGATGCCATCGCGGAAGAGGCCAATCATAAAACCACCGATGATCGTGATGGCTACAATGATAATGGCTGCAATGGCGTCACCGCGCACAAACTTGCTAGCGCCATCCATGGCGCCATAAAAGCTGGCTTCACGAGAAATTTTCTCGCGCCGGGTCCGGGCTTCTTGTTCGGTAATCAGACCGCCGTTAAGATCGGCATCAATGGCCATTTGTTTGCCAGGCATGGCGTCGAGGGTAAAGCGGGCCGCCACTTCGCTGACGCGTTGGGCGCCGCTTGTGATGACGACAAATTGAATAACCACAAGAATAACAAAGACGACAAAACCTACGATAGCGTCATTGCCTGCCACAAAATTGCCAAAGGCAGCAATAATCTGACCGCCTTCACCCGTCGAAAGAATAAGGCGCGTGGCAGCTACATTAAAACCGAGGCGAACGAGGGTGGCGATGAGAAGCAGGGATGGGAAAGATGAAAACTGGAGGGGTTCTTGGGTATAGACCGTGACGAGCATGATGAGGATCGATGCAGTCAGGTTCAACGCCAAAAACACGTCTAAAAGCGACGTGGGAAGTGGAAAGAGCATGAACATGATGACCACCAGCATCAGTGCTGGTATCAGCATATCCGTTGATTTGAAAATGCGGCCTAGGCCTTGGGTGGTGCTGCTTATGCCGCTGCTATTTTCTGCCATGTCGTCTCGCTAAAAGCACTTGTCAATATTCCATTTTCCCTTGCAAAGAGTCAAATCACAAGGGGGCTGTGCCAGGTTTAGCCGCCCCGTTAGAACTTTGGCGGCGCTTTAGTTTCTCACGCTGTCGATCGGCCTTCTGGACCAAGGTGCCTTGAATGCGGTAAACCTCGGCCAGAATGACCGCTACAGCATCGAAGAGCACGGAGGGTACCCGGGCGCCCACGGGCGTAGATTCGTAAAGCGCGCGAGCCAGGGGCTTGTTTTCCATCACTGGAATTTGGTGCTCACGAGCCACGGCCTTGATGCGTTCTGCCATGAGGCGGGCGCCTTTGGCGATTACCATGGGCGCTTCCATATGCGCGTCGTCGTATTTTACCGCCACGGCCAAATGGGTCGGATTGGTAATGACCACATCGGCGAGGGGTAGTTCAGCCATCATGCGGCGACGGGAGGCCTCTTGCTGCAGGCGTCGTATACGCGCTTTGATCTGAGGGTCACCCTCGAGTTGGCGAAACTCGTCTTTGACCTCTTGCTTGCTCATCTTGAGTTGATCTTCGTACTCGTAGTGCTGGTACCAAGTATCAAGGATAGCCAGCAAGAGCAGGGCTAGGCCGATGCGCAAGATGACGGCCGAAGCCAAAGTGGTGAGAGCGCCCCAATAATCAAGGGCGCTACCGTGCATCACCGAAAAGACTTCGTTCAAGCGCCCTGAGAGAGTAGACCAAGCGACCCAGCCGACCACGCCGATCTTAACAAAGCCTTTAAAAAGTTCAACGGCCGAGCGGCGCGAAAAAACCCGCTGAAATCCTTGGGCCGGATTGAGATTTTCGGGCCTTAAGCGCACTGCTTCAGAGGCAAAGACCCAGCCAAATTGCAGCGCGTTAGTGAGCACCCCTACTACAAAGACCCCTACCAGCAATGGCGAGAGCACGTAAAGCAACTCAAGTCCGAAGCGAATGGCCCAAACTTGCATAGTCGCTACGGTCACTTCTTGACTCAGGTCGGACCAAAAGGAGCGACAGACCCGGGCAATCTCGCCCAGCATGAAGCCGCCGGCCAGCTGAAAAATCACCAAGACGCCTAAGATGCCCAAGGCGGTATTGAGCTCAACGCTGCGAGGAACCTGGCCGCGTTTGCGCGCTTCTTCGCGCCGTCGTGGTGTAGCTGATTCTGTTTTTGACGGGTCGGGCATGTCTAGGCCGTCTTAACGGGCTAATGCGTGCAAGAGCACCGCGATGTTTTGGCCCATGGTCTCAACCACGCTGCGCAGTAGAGTCCCTAGCAGTCGCATCGACAATACTGTCACGGCAACGCCGATCAAAACGTTCAGGGGTAGCCCTACGATGAACACGTTCATCTGCGGCAAGGTGCGTGAGAGTAAGCCCATGCTTAAGTTGGTTAAGAAGAGCGCCGCAACGGCCGGGCCTGCCACCTGCAAGGCGATGAGCATGAGCTTGGTGAGCGATTGAGCTAAGACCGGCCCGATAGCTGCACTGCGCTCGAGCCAGGCTAGTGAACCGGGCGGTATTAACTCAAAGGAATCGCCCATGGCACGTAGCAGGTAATGGTGTCCATCGATGCCCAAGTAAAACAGCATTGCCATCAAGAAGTAGAACTGCCCCAGCACCGAGACCTGAGAGTTGCTGCCAGGATCGAGCACGTTAACGAGGCCAAAGCCGACCTGAATGTCGACGATTTGCCCAGCCATTTGAATGCCGGTGAAGAAAAGGTAAGCCGTGTAAGCAACGGCTAGGCCAATGAGCACCTCGGCCATGGCTGCCCCACCCAGCTGAAAGATGTTTGACACCGGGGGCTGATTTTTTAGCAAGCCGCGGGAATTCAGTGAAAAAAGCAGCAAAATCGAGATAAACAGGGATAGGCCTATCTTGATTGGGGTGGGTACCCTCGCGTTGCCGAGAATCGGGGCAGCAGTAAAAAGCACAGCCACTCTCGTCAGAATAAGCAAGAACGATTGAAACTGCGAAAGGCTGAGCGCCTGCAAGTCCATATCAGCGTGAGAGCTCAGGTAATCTGCTTAGCAGTTGGACGCTATAAGACATCAGCATACGCAGCATCCATGGCCCGAAAAAGATCATGGCAAGTACGGTGACGATGATTTTGGGCACGAAGGTCAGGGTCATCTCTTGAATCTGAGTGACTGACTGCAAGATCGAAATGACCACACCCACGACAAGGCCCAGTACTAAGATGGGCGCCGAAAGCAATAGAACCAAGAGCAAGGCTTGTTTGCCGATGTCTAATGCAGATTCAGGCGTCATGGCTCATCACTGAAAGCTGGTCATCAACGAGCGCACCAAAAGGTGCCAGCCGTCGATAAGGACAAAAAGTAAGATTTTAAAAGGCAGTGAAATAGTTACGGGCGGCAGCATGAGCATTCCCATGGACATCAAGGTTGAGGCAACCACCATGTCGATGATGAGGAAGGGGATGTAAATGATGAAGCCCATCTGAAAAGCTGTCTTAAGTTCAGAAAGTACGAAGGCCGGGATGAGCACCAGAGTCGAGACTTCGGATTGGTTCTTGGGCCGGGCTGATTTTGAGAGATAGACAAAGAGGGCTAAATCTTTTTCGCGGGTTTGGCGAAACATGAAATCGCGCATGGGGAGCAAGGCTTTGTCGAGGGCTTCGGACTGCTTTAATTCACCCTTGAGATAGGGCTGCAGCGCGTCGTTGTTGACTTTGGTAAAAACGGGATTCATGTTAAAGAAAGTTAAGAACATGGCCAAACCGATCAAGACTTGATTGGGCGGAATATTTTGAGTGCCCATAGCCTGGCGTAAGAAACTGAGCACAATGACGATACGGGTGAATGAAGTGGTCAGCATGAGAATAGCCGGAGCCAGACTCAGAACCGTGAGTAAGAAGACGATTTGAAGTGAGAGAGAGACGTCTTTGGGCGAGTTAGCTTGGCCTACGCCAATTTCAATTTTGGGTAGTAGCGTGGCAGCGTGCACTGCGGCTGCAAGCAAGAAGAGGCCCAGTGTGACGACGAAGATATTTTTGGTTTTGTGAAAACTCATTCTTCCTCGGGGTTTTCGTCACCTTTTTTCTTAAGGCGTCCGACCTGGCGTTCTAAATCTCGCGAGCGTTCTTTGAGGGATTGCTTGCTGCGTTTCCACTGTTCCCTGCGTACATGGATGCCGATTTTTTCGAGCGATTCGCTAAAACTCAACAAGCCTGTAGGTGTCGGAGCCGCCGCGCGTAGACGCTCGACCGCAGCAGGATCATCAAATTCAGCTAGAGTTGTGACGTGATCGCCGAGGCCTAAAAGGAATATCTTGTTGTCCATTTCGACAGCGGCCATTCCGCGGCGGTTATCAAAGTGATGCTTCTCGAGCACGCGAAAAAGACCCACGGGCTCGCCGGGCTTGGCCACGCCTTGACCTGCGCGTACTCGGCGTAAAATCCAATAGGCGCCATAAATGAGAGCAACAACAAAGAGCAGCGAAAAAGTGACTTCAAGTAGGGTGGGGAAAAGGCTGGGCGCTTGAAATGTGGCAGGGCTGGTCTCTAGCGTACCTAGGCTGTCGCCCAAATAATTACCTGTCGCGGCCACGGGGGTGGCCGGCGCAGAATAAAGGCGGGCGTTTATAAAAAAGCCCGCGAGGCTAAGTCCCAGACGCAGCTGCATGCTCAAAAATAACGGAGAGGGACTCCACGCCAGTTTGCCAGTGTGGTGGTCCCCCTCGCGTATTGAGTTTGCTTAAAAGTTGAGCCGGTCTTTGGGGCTCAGGATCTCAGTGACACGAATGCCGAAATTCTCGTCAATAACGACGACTTCGCCTTTGGCGATCGGCTTTTCATTCACTAAGATGTCGACCGGTTCGCCAGCGAGCTTGTCTAGCTCGACTACCGATCCGGGCCCCAGGGCCAGGACTTCTTTAACCATCTTCTGTGTACGGCCCAACTCGACCGTGATTTGAAGAGGCACGTCCATCAAGAGTTCTAGGTTGTTCCCGCCCATACCGCCTATTGCTCCACTGATTTGGCCCATTTGGGCCGCCTGAACAAGGGGAGCGCCACCGCCCGCACCTGTGAAATCGCTGGTTGCCTTGAAGGCACCGCCTGCACTACCGGCAGCACGTTGAGCTTTTGGTGCGCCACCGCCGGTCAGTGCCGAAGCCGCTGCTGAACCCAGCGCTAAAATGAGGGTGCCGCTTGCGCCACCCTCTATTTCAATCGCAAATTCAGTGGCAGCTAAGCCTCCCAAAGCGCCTGCTGCGCCAGCTAAATCGGATGCTTGTGCAGGAGCTAAATCAGCAGCGCTAGCCGAAACGTCTTTGCCGAGCCCGCTTCCTAGACCTTGGCCAAGAGCCGCGGCCAACTGCCCGCCAACTTCGCCTAAGGCTGAAAGATGCAGCTCGCTGAGCGATTCAGGTGCACTCGAGCCGTCGCCGCCGATCATTAAGTCAGCCATGTAGGCAGCGACATTTTCGGGAAAAACCAACAATGCTTTTCCAGATGCACCGCCAGCTAGAGTCACAGCTGCGTGCACCACGCTGCCCATAAATCGATCGGCCAGATCTTGCGCCGACATCGAGCTTACGCCGGCGGGTGTTAGGGTCACGCTTCGGCTGAGCAAACCTGAAAGCGCTGAGCTTGCGGCATCTGCCGCCGAGCTCAAAGCCCCTTCGAGGCTCGACTTTTGGGCATCTGAGATAAGAGCACTGGACATGGTGCCTCCTTAAACTTCCGGATCGTCCCGGAAAACAGCCGTGATCATAATGGCCTTTTTCTTTGAATGGATGCCAGGTCGGCCGCCAAATTTGCGACGATTCTCGATAAAGACATCGAGCTGGGTGTTGACTGAGATGTTGAGGGGAATGACATCGCCACTCTTGAGCCTCAAGATTTGCGAGGCGGTGAGAACGGTTTTGCCCACATTTACCTTGACCGGCACCATGGTGGTATTGAGGCGACGGCCAATATTGGCCTCGTTTTGAGGTGAGTTAGCATCGCCGCTCGAAGTAAACCACTTTTGAGTCGAGAGCTTTTTAACCACAGTTTCAAGGACCAGATAGGGCACGCAGAGGGTCATTTGACCGCGATGTTCTTTGATCTGAATCTGGAACTTCATGACCAGACACATTTCTGAGGGCGCGACAAGTTGCACGAACTGCGGATTCGTTTCTTTGCTGATGATCTCAGGCGTCACCTGGGCAACGCGCTCCCAAGCGTCCTTGAGACTGTCTAAGGCCTTTACCGCTAGCTTGCCGACCACCACTTGTTCAATATCAGTTAGTTCTCTCTCTTTGGCCATGGGCAAGCCAGGGCCACCCAATACTCGGTCAATAATGGGGAAAATGATGGTCGGGTTTATTTCAAGTAGACAATTTCCACGCAAGGGCGCAAACGAAAATACCGTGAGAGCCGTTGGGTTGGGAATGCCCGCGATGTACTCATTGTAGGTGGCTTGTTTGACAGAAATAATATCGATCTCAGCAATAGTGCGAATGAAGGCTGATAAGCCGGTACCAAAATGACGCGCGAAAGACTCGTGCATCATCTCAAGCATGCGTAGCTGGTCTTTAGAAAGGCGGTCAGGGCGTTTAAAATCATAGCGCTTGATCTTGCGCTCGCCCTTTTCAGTGGGTAGTGAAGGCTCATCTTCTTCAAGCTCTTCACTTGCCACACTGCTGCCGCGCGACTCTTTAGCGACACTAGCTCCGCTCCCGCCTGCCATTTCGGCGTCGAGACCAGACATCAAGGCATCAATTTCGCTTTGAGAAAGAACATCATCCATAAAGCGCTCCTCGTGGCCTTAGCGGTTTATTGAACCGCGAACTCGGTGAAGTAGACCCGGGCGATCTGGCCTTTTGAGAGCACAGAATTGATGCGCTCTTTGATCTCTTGCTTGAGCGCTTCTTTGCCTTCGGGCGT
The DNA here is from genome assembly GCA_964521965.1 of uncultured bacterium. Classification (GTDB taxonomy): domain Bacteria; phylum Oederibacteriota; class JAJYGY01; order JAJYGY01; family DAIDJD01; genus CAZFUM01. Next base: position 10,347 of record CAZFUM010000042.1, read on the forward strand.
TTTTAGTTCAGCCGAATTTTTTGCCGATAGCGTTAAGATAACGAGATCTCGTAGTTGGCTCTTGCGATTGCCAATTTCATTGCCGAATTCAGGCGCGCTGCCAAAGTTCTGCTCGAGTTCGAGTACGGCGCGAATGAAGTGGGTCTCTTCGGTATCGGCCATATTGACCAAGAAAGAGCCCAACTTTTCCATTTTGCCTAGTTCAGGTCTGGGTTCTATTACTTTTTGGCGAGGAGCCTCGCCGCTGCGATTGAGGAACATGAACATGGTGACCCCAACGCCCACTACGGCAGCTAAGAGCACAGATAGCAGCAGGACAATCAGGTTCAGCTTCTTTGAATCTTCGGCCACGGCTTGGACCTCCTTGGTTGGTAAAAGCTTAGAACGTCATGGGTTTGGGGCTTACCCCCTCAGCCGGGCTTAGACCCGACGGAGGCATGGGAAACACCTCGGGATTGAACTCGTCACGTACTTTGTTCGCGTTGCGCAGTTCGTCAAGCAAGGGAGCCTTGAGGACCTGAATATCTATGCGGCGGTTGATGCTGCGCCGCACATCGTCTGAGTTTGGTACCAAAGGCGCGTAGGGCCCATAAGCTGATGCGCTCATGCGTTCAGGTGCAATATTGTGAGTTTGAAGGTACTTAACCGTATTGACCGCACGCAGGGCTGAGAGGGTCCAGTTGTCGCTGGCTTTGCCACGGTTGCGTACGATGGGCTTGTCGTCGGTGTAGCCGTTCACTTGAATCGCATTCGGGATAGTCTCAAGAATATTAGCCACTTTGTCGAGCAGACCCTTATAGGGCTTGCTTAACTCAGCTGAGCCATCTTCGAAGCGCACCTTGTCGGCATAGACTCGAATCAGTAAGCCGCGCTCGTTGGCGTGAATGTTTACGGCTGCATCAAGCCTTTGCTCAAGCACATATTTCTTGAGTTTGTTGCGCAATTCTTGCATGCGAATCTGGCTTTGGTCGATGACGATGGGCTTGGCACCTTCAGCCGCACCCGAAGCCAAGACGCTGGGCTGGCCGTAACCAAAGGTCACTGCAAAAGACGCCTGAATTTGTTCGAACTTAGTTTGGTCAACATTGCTTTGGGCCCACATAACAATAAAGAGAGCTAATAACAAAGTCACCATGTCGGTGTATGTCAGTAGCCAACGTAAGCCGCCAGCGCCGTCGTGGCCGCCGCCCCCGCCATGGTCTCCTCCGCGTTTCTTTTTGCTCATGCGCGCCCTTGAAAGTCGGTTGGGGCTTACTCGCCCTGTTTCTGGGTTACAGCTTCTAGCTTGGCTCGGTCAGCCGGAGCCATAAAAGCTTTCATCTTTTCTTCGACAATGCGTGGGTTGTCGCCGGCTGAAATTGCTAGTACACCGACAATCATTAGTTCACGCACAAAAACGTCTTGCCTGCTGCGCAGTTGAAGTTTGCCTGCTAACGGCAAGAAAATCAGATTAGCGAAACCGATGCCATAGAACGTAGCCGTGAAGGCCACTGAGATGGCGCCGGTCAGCTTGCTAGCATCTGAAACCGTGCCCAAGGCATGAATCAGGCCGGCTACGGCACCGATAATGCCTAAGGTAGGTGCAAAACCACCTGCCGCAGTCATGATATCTGCACCGGTTTTGTGCCGGGTGGCCATATAGGCCGTGTCAGTTTCCATGATCTCACGGATCATTTCCATGTCGGTGCCATCGACCACCAGCTGTAAGCCCTTCTTTAAAAAAGGATCTTCGAGCTGGGCGATATCTTCTTCTAAACCTAAAAGGCCTTCGCGGCGGGCCTTACCAGCAAAACCCACCATCAAAGCTACGGTGGCCACTGGGCTGTAGGCTTTTTCGCGAAAAGCGTTGCGCAGAATCGGGCCCAAATTCCTCATGTCAGCTGTGGTGTAGCTGATCAGCACAGCACCGCCGGTGCCACCCACGATAATGAGTAGGCCGGGTAAGTTGAGGTAGGCTTCTAGCGCCCCCACATCAAAGTGAGACTCGAGCAGTAGCGACAAGAGAAGCAGGCCCCAGCCGCCGATCAATCCGCCAATGGTTGCGATATCCAAAGCCGACCCCCAAAGATGTTGTTGCGGTGTTACTTATTCTTTAACAACGGGCAGCATTGCGCTGCGCCGGAACGCGATGATTTTCTCGATAATCTCTTCAACGCCCTCTTTCACCGTGATCTTATTACCGTCAGTCATGGTTAACACGGTTTCGGGTGTCTTTTCCATGAACTCGATCAAGTCGTCATTGACCGTCAGTGCTTGGCCTGCGAGCCGAGTGACCTGAATCATGGAGCCTACTTTTGTTGAGTTTTGCGGTTTTCCCTCGAGGCCGGCTGAAACCGGCCTCGAGGGACCGCAGACTATACTTCTAGCGTCAGTAACCCGCCAGACCTTGCCCTAGGCTATTAGCGGCCCAGGTTTACGAGTGTATCGAGTATCTTGTCAGCCGACGTGACCACGCGGGCGTTTGACTCAAACATGCGCTGAGCGATCAGCATGTTGGTCAATTCAACCGTGAGATCAACGTTTGAGGCTTCGAGAGCGCCACCGACCGTCACGCCAAAGCCTGAAGAGCCGGCTGTGCCGATCTGGCCCAGGCCCGAGGCAACGGTCTTGGCGTAGTAGTTACCACCAGCCTTTTGCAGGCCTTCTGAGTTCTCGAACTTGGTCATGGCCAGCTGGGCATAACGAATGGTGCGCCCGTTTGAGAACGAGCAGTTAATGCCACCCACCTGGTCGATCGAGACGCCCGTGAGGGTGCCTTCAGGATAGCCGTCTACATACGACGTGTAGACCGTGTGCACAGGCTGATAAACGCCCGTGGTCGGGTCATAGGTGCCGTCGCCGTAGTCGCCTGTCAAGCCATCACGCAAGCCGATACCGCCCGGCGCAGCATTGTTATCTTGGCCGAGGTTAACCGAGAAGGTGAAGGGTGTGTTGGCGCCGTTGACAAGTGCGATCGGACCGATGGCCAGGTTCGTGCCGGCAACTGCCGCGCTGTTATTGGCCAACGAACCGTCCGGATTAAAGGTAATGCCTGCGCCCACGGCCACCTGGTTGCCAAGGTTCAAGTTAGCAGCGTTCCAGGCTGTGCTGTTGGGCGTGACATTGCCGGTGATTTCGTGAATGGACCAATCCCATGATGCTGGAGCGCCTGGGGTCGCGGCGGTCTGCCAGAAAGCCATTAACATCACATGCGCGGTGCCGAGCGAGTCGTACACCGTGAACGTGGTGGTGGCATCGGGCGTAAAGCCGTTGGGCGCACCCGCTGGGCCATAACCTGCAATCGGGTTCTGAGGCGTGTTGCTATCAAGATTGCCCTTGATAATGACGCCTTCATCCTTGATCGCGGGTGAGGCCTGGTTGGTGGTTGCGCTGGGGCCTAGCACCAAGTTATTGGGAATTTGGATATTGCCAATAGCTGACGTGTTCTGCGTGTTGAGCGTAGGCGTCGTGATAATCCACGGCGCGCCTACGGTGCGATTAACCGCCACGGTCCAACCTTGCACTAAGCCACCGTCACCGGTGACCAAATTGCCTTGGTTGTCGACCGTGAAGTTACCGGCGCGGGTGTAGAGCGTTTCTTGGCCCTTGTTGATGGTGAAGAAGCCTGCGCCCTGTACCGCTACGTCGGTCGCGTTACCGGTGATCTGTGTGGCGCCCTGGCGCATGAGAGTTTGAACCGTGCTCACTTGCACGCCCAAGCCCTTCTGCGAAGGATTCACGCCACCCAGGTTATTGGTGTTGTCGGCGGATGAAGGCGAACGCAGCCCTTCAGACACCAGGTCTGAAAATGACACGCGGCCAACTTTAAAGCCGACGGTCTGTGAATTTGAAATGTTGTTCGAAATAACATCAAGCCAGCTCTGCGATGACTGCAGACCAGAGATGGCTGCTCCGATAGCTCCCATGACTTTCTCCTCTTCTTTCACCGCCTCAATCAGTCGGCGGTGGAAGGGCTTCCCTTTTGGGGTCCAGCCCGTTTACTTTTTTTGCGCCCAGGATCGCGGGGGCACAAACCGCGCATTGCTTTTTTAGACGATGACCGCGCTATCGATGTTGGTGAAGACGTTGTTTCGCATCGAGGCTGCGTCCACCGCTGTGATGACTGTTTTATTGGTAACCGACACCAGAAGCGCCAGGTCGTCCTTAAGTACCAGCGATTCGCGGGCACCTTTGGCTGCGGCCTGAGCTACACCCATCTCGATGCGATTGAGATCTTGCGTCGAGAGTTGGATGTTTCGCGAGCTAAGCCTGGACTGAGCGTGCGCCGAAAATTTGAGCGCGTCGCCTGTGTTCAGGTTGGCTTCGAAAACCTGCGAGAAAGACAAGCTTCCTGCGGTGGTTTTCGCGGCCGAGCCCGCTGCCGGTGAAGGCTGTACGGGTTGAATGTTGTTCAGTGGGTTCACCATAACATTCGCCCTTACAGCGAGATCGACGAGACATTCGGCAGCGTCAAGCGGGTAATAATTCCACCCGCATCAGCCACTGACAAAGTTGAGATACCATCGGCGAAATCAATGCCAACTACGGTACCCGCAATTTGTGCCCCATCGGAACTCACTCCGGTTACGGTCTTGCCCAGCAAGTTGGTAGCCTGACTCACGTTTTGCATTGCAAGCAAGGTCACCAGGTTCTGGTTCAGGTTCTGCATTTGCTCAAGTGAAGCAAATTGCGCTTGTTGAGCAACCATTTGCTGGCTGTCAAACGGGTTCGTTGGATCTTGGTACTTCAATTGCGTCATCAGCAACTGTAGGAATTCGGCTTTGTAGTCGAATTTCGACATGTCGCGAGAAATCACTGATGGCGTCTGTGAAAATTGCACTGGGTTAACCATTGGGCGTTCACCTCCCCTCTCTGTAGATTTTTTCCGGTCAGGCTAAAGCGCTGAACCGTTGATCTTGGTTGGGCGCGTCGCCGTAGCCCTCGTAAGAGCCTTGGCTGGGTGCCGGGTTTTCGATGGGGCAGACTGATTCTGCTGCCAGGATTGCTGTGCCTGTTGTTGGGGTTGGCCCTGAGACTGAGTCTCAGCGCGTAGAGATACCGACAACTGCTGCACTTGCAAACCTTGCTGCTCGAGGCCTTGCTTGAACTGCCTCAAATCGGCTGCGATCACATCGCGCACTTCCATCGAACTCACCACCAGTCGTGCACTGAGTTTACCGTTTTCGACACTCAGTACCACATCGAGCTGGCCCAGTGATTCTGGCTTGAGCCTAATGCGCAAGAGACCGTCTTCACTCTCGAGGTTATTGAGGGCGTCAACAGTTTGCTTGAGCACACTCTCGCGGGTGCTGTAATCGCGCAGTGTTTGATGAACCAGACGGCTCAGCGTGTCTTGCGGCTGGGCCATTTGAATCACGGCTGCGCGCACCGGCGAGCCCGTCACGAGCTGAGACACAAAGTCCGCAGGTCGTGTTGGGGCCGTGTCACTGTCATCCAAACTGCCTAAGAGCGGCAAACTTGAAATGTCAGTTTCAGGGCTGTTGTTACGGCTCGAAGTCAGGGCAGCCTGCATGCTGCTGCTCTGGGGCACTCTTGCGAGAACTTGCGTGGTTTGGGCTGGGGCTGCTGCGGGTGTTTGAGTCTGAAGAGCAGGCTCATTCACCGAGGCTTGTAGCCCTCGCATTTGTCCACGAGCGTCTAGCACAGTTTCAGTGCCGGGCACGCTCAGGGCTTCAACGTCGCTGGGCATAAATTCCACGCCGTCAAAGGCCGTGACATTTTGCACAGGGCTTTCAGGTGCGGCAGGGCTTGGGGCCGCTACAGTAAGGATCACTGTTTGAGCTTTAGCCTGGCCAGCAGCCTGCGGAAGCGGACTGAGGTTCTCGCTTAAGTTCTGGGTAGCGATGTTCTGAACAGACAATTCACGTTTTGATTCGGGTTGAGTTTGGCCAGAGAGCGAGCTAAGGCTCACGCCTTTTGCTTTGCTTTCTTGCCCCGAGCCTTGCGGCTGGGGCTGGCTGCTACTAGCAGGAGCCGGCAT
>CAZFUM010000043.1:0-16283 GCA_964521965.1 uncultured bacterium
CCAGGCCTGGGCTTTGCTTTTGCCCTGGGTGGGCTTGGTCTTGGGCCGGCAAGCAGGCTCGCATGGCGTGAATGTGATTTCGCCTGAGACGCGCACGGGCGTGGGCCAACGCGTTGTCGCCAACGATGAAATTAGTGATTTAAGTGACTTGTTGCCTTCGCAAGACTTGCCGTCGATCGATCCTAAAGAATTATTAGAGCGTTCCCTTACCGATATGATTTCGCTGGCTTGGCATGCTCATCCTGCCTGGAATTCGATTATCTTGATGTGGAAAGAGGGCGACAGTTTGCTTTGTCGTCAGGCTCGGGCTCGCCAGGGTCAAATCAAAGCTGGCTTTAAAGTGGAAAGCGGTGAGGGCGTGATTGGTTGGAGCCTGCGTGATCAAAAGGCTTTCCGTGAGGGCGATTTGGCCCCCAGCACGGCATCGACGCTTCCTTATTATGAAGGCGAGAGCCCGGCCAAGGCTTTGCTGATACAGCCGTTTTTTGACGAAGGCCAGCTTCTGGGCGCTTTGGTTATTGACCGGGCTGAGTCAGGAATTTGGAGCCCGGATGAAGAAAGTGCGGCTGACATGCTGGGCAAGCAAGTGGTGCAGCAGGCCCAGCAGGCTGCCTTTTTCTCAAAGGTGCAGGCCCGTGGCCGCCAAGTCTCAGCACTCTATAATGTCACCCGTGAACTAGGTAATGATCTTAATCGAGCCCGCTTGCTGGAACGCTTCCCGCAATTGTTAGAAGGCCTGGTGCCTTTTGACTCGTTTTATTTGGCCATGCGCGATAGTGAAGAAGGACAATTTGTTTTGGCGGCCCAGCGAGGTTATGCCCAAGACTATGCCAATGCCTTTCAATTGCAAGAGCACACGGTTTTGGGCGGCTGGGTCCTCGATTCAGGTGAGCCCGTAGTCTTTAATGCTTTGCATGGTGATGCATCGATACCGAGATTTTTGAGTGAAGGCCAAGAAACGCCTGCCGGAGCTTTCTTGCTAGTGCCACTGATTTTGTCTGGCAACGTGATGGGCCTGCTCAAGCTTGATCGTCGCGAACGTGCCTTTAGCCAGCAAGACAAAGAAGTTGCGCTGATCTTCGCTGCTTCTGCGGCTGTGACCTTAGAACACTCGCGCCTTTATAGTTTGCATCTTAAGAATGCAACGACCGACGGCCTTACAGGCCTCTTTAATCACCGCTATTTTCAAGAGACCTTGTCCGAAGAATTGGATAAGGCTGACGAAAGCAATAAGCCACTGGCTCTGTTTTTGACAGATATTGATCACTTTAAAAAATTCAACGATACCTTTGGCCACCAAGAGGGCGACAGCGTTCTCAGAAAGGTCTCGCGCACGATTGAAGGCGCGGTGCGCCAGGGTCAAGACATAGTCTGCCGCTATGGCGGTGAAGAATTTGTGGTGATCTTGCCCAACTGTGATGTCATCGAAGCGCGTGAAGTGGCTGAGCGCGTGCGCCACACCTGCGCTACTTCGTTAAGCGGTGGCAGCGGCGAACAAGCCACGCCCATCACCATGAGTATTGGTATCTGCGTCTATCCCCTGGGCGCCAAAGATCAGCGTGATTTGATTCATTTGGCTGATGAAGCCTTGTATAAGGCCAAGAAAACAGGCCGAAATAAGGTTTGTAGTTATAAAGATTTGCCCTGATTTTACAGGCTTTTACGGTCGCTAAAGCCTGCTATAATCTTGTCAGTTTATCTTACGGCTCATTCTGCAAGTCGGAGGTTCTGATCCTATGATCAAAGCCCTTTTAACTCTTTGCCTGCTACCTGCCATGGCCTCGGCCATGCGTTTAAGTGGGCCTATGGACACGCCTGTGGGCAGCAATCCCCGCGGCCTTTGCATCGCTGACCTCGACAACGATGGGGTCAATGAAGTCGTGGTGGCCAACTTTGGTTCGACAACTTTAATTGGTCAAGACACGGTTAATCCGAGCGGGTCATTAAGCATTGTTAAATGGAATGGCTTAGGCCTGGCGGTGGCCACAACCTTGGCCACCGGCAAGTCACCTCGTTCAGTGGCCGCGATTGATTTGAATGGCGATCGTCGCCTTGATCTCGTTGCTAGCTTCTATGATGAAAACAGCTTGGGCGTGTACTTTCAAAACAGCGACGGCAGTTTTGCGGCCGTGGTGACGGTTGCGACCGGCAGCAAGCCTGTGGGCATTGCTGCGCTGAAGCCTTTTGGCACGGCTTTGGTGGCCGTGGCCAACTACGGCGCCAATACCATTTCGCTTTATGAGCCTGATGGCCGGGCAGGCCTGGTCTTAAAAGAGACTTTGGCCAGCGGTTCGAATCCGACGGACGTGAAATTCCACTTTGCTGACGGCCAGCGCCCTTACTTGATCGCCGCAAACTATCTGGGTAACAGCTTGTCGTTCTGGCCCATTGACGGTGCCAAGGCGGGTGAACGCAAAGATGTGGCCGTGGCTGGCAATCCCTGCAAAGTGGCCGTGGGCCAGCTCAATGACGACGGCCGTGATGATCTGGCGGTGGCGGTTTTTCAAAATAACCAAGTGGCCCAGCTCAATGCCGAGGCCGACTTCTTTTCAGCCCCTGTATCGAGCCCCATCGCAGGTTTGCACCCGAATGGCATAGCTTTAGGTCTGCTCTCGGGTTCAAAAAAGAATTGGGTGGCCACGGCTGGCCGCGACAACGATACGATTGATCTCTTACAAGATCGCGGCGCGGGTTTGGCTAAGCAAGTGACGCTCTCGGTGAAAGTGGGCGAGGGCGGTATGTATGGCCCCGTTGAAGTCGCTATCGGTGATGTGAACGGCGATGGCCGCGCTGACCTCTTGACCACCCATATGCGCTCAGGCCTTTTGAAGGCCTTTATTCAAGCGCCTCCCACCGCAGCGGTGATTAGCTCGTCCACGCATCCAGATTCTGCCGTGGCTTACGCGAATGCCAATGCTCAGTTTGTGTTTACGGCCGCAGACGATCTCGATGGCATTACGGGCTACATCGTCGAAGCCGATGATAAGCCGGGTACGGTTCCTACGGGCAAGGCTCAGGCTGAGCCAGGTTTGAACCTGAACAACGTTGAGACCGGCACGCATTACGTGCACGTTCGCAGCGTCGATGCGTTTGGCAATGCTGGCGAAGCTGCCCACTTCAAATTTCAAGTGACGGCCGAAATGAGCCAGAGCAATGTCTATAACTATCCCAATCCTAGTCGTACGGGCCGCAGCACCATTCGCTTTCCCCTGACAGCCCCTGCTGACGTGAGCATTCGGGTGCTCGACGACGAGGGCAAAGAAGTCTGGAGCATTGTTTTGCCGGCAGCATCCACCCAAGTGGGCGTTAACTTTTTTGAATGGGATGGCCGAAACGGCCAAGGGCAAGATGTTGGAAACGGCGCCTATGTGCTACTAGTAAGCGCCCAGGGTAAGACCATCACTAAAAAGATCGCCATCGTCCGCTGATTCAGAGCAAATAAGAAAGACTGAAGGGGCGGACAAAGAGTCCGCCCCTTTTTTTGCCCCATCAGTCGCGCTTCGCGCGACAGCTTCCCCGCTTTGCGGGGAAGCACCGTGAAAGGTCCATTCTGCAAGAGAGCATGAACTGCTTGCAGAATGGACCGTGCGTGGGCGCCCCCCGCGAAGCGGGGGGCTGTGCCGGCAAAGCCGGCACTGGGGGGCAGGGAAGGAAAGCCTTGGCCTTCAAGTATTTGCTTATCCTGCTCTTAATTGGATCAGGGAGTTTACGTTCCGCCTCAGGCGATGCCGGCCAGCCGGGTGGCTTCTTGCGTCTCGGCTCAGGCGCACGCGCCTTAGCTCTGGGCGGTGCAGGCGTGGCCATTGACGATGGCGGCGAAGCAGCCTTATGGAACCCGGCCCTGCTGGGCCTGCTGAAAGGGCATGCTTTGGCCAGTTCAGTCGGCCAGCTCAGTTTGGGCCGTCAAAGTGCCGACTTGAGCCTGGCTTTGGCTGGCCCCGGGGCTTGGGCTAATTGGTCACTGTCTTGGGTGAGTTTTTCGCTAGGAAATGATTTCGAAGGCCGCGCCAGCGACACCGGCACGTACTATACTTTCAGCGACCAGCAGAACGCTTATGTGCTGGCCCATGGCCGGCAAATCGCGCCTTGGTTGGCCCTGGGTGCAGCGGTCAAAATTTATGATCGCCGTCTCGATGTTTATAGTGCCACAGGCGTGGGGGCAGATCTGGGGCTCTTGCTCAGTCCCACAGCTTGGCTAAAAGTGGGCTTGAGTACGCAAGAGCTCTATTCGCGCAACCAATGGTCCACCGGGACGATTGAGCGCTTTGCGCCGGTGACTCGTGGCGGCTTTGGCATGAACTTTTTTGAGCAAGGCCTTTGCCTAGCTGGCCAAGTAACTTATGTTGAGGGCCGGGCATTGCGCTTTGAAGCTGGCATCGAAGGGGGCTGGCAGAAGCTGGCTTTTGTTCGGGCGGGTTGGCGTGACGAAGCTCCGACCCTTGGCGCTGGCTTGACGATTCGCGCCAAGGGCTTTCAAGGCAAGTTAGACTATGCTTATGTGATGGACCCTAAAGGCTTGGGCGATATGCAACGTTTTGGAGTTGAACTTGGTTTTTAACGCGGACGTGGTGGAACGGCAGACACGCTAGACTTAGGATCTAGTGCCGTAAGGCGTGAGGGTTCAAGTCCCTCCGTCCGCAATTTTTTTGAGGCGCCATTGAAACCCGACCTTCAGTTCTCGGTCCTCTGCGACGATGTCCGCCGCGAGGACAATGGCAAGTTTATGTTGATTGGACTTTTCGAGGCTATTGGTGCGCATCAATTTCCTCTGCAATATCCTGGCATGTGCGTGGTCAACCGATGGTGTAATGGCGAGGGCAAGTACATGCAAAAGACCCGCCTGATGGGGCCTGGCAATGAGACCCTGGTCGAGACGCAAGAAACGCCCGTTGAGCTGCCTGACACGATGGCCAATGTCACGGCGCTATCGCTCTTTCGTAATGTGCGCTTTATGCAGCCCGGCCGCCATTGGATCGAGGTCTTGCTCGACAATGACCTTAAACAGCGATACCCCCTGATGATCATGAAAATCGAGGCCCCACAGGGCCCAAACGGCTTGGCCACGCCTCCGGGTCCGCCTTCGCCGTCTTGACGCTGGCCTAAGGCGGGGCCTATAATCTTTATCCGATGTCAAATTTTCGGGCGGAAAGCGTAGTCTTTCCGCCTTTTTATGTCTAAAACGAAAGAGAGACCATGAAAGTCAGCGTGTTAGAAAAGACCGAATTGAGCCAGCTCTTGCAAATCGAAGTGCCGTTGGCTGACGTCAAAGAAGCCTATGAGCGCCATTACGCCAAAGAGGCTGCCAAGGCGCAGATGCCAGGATTTCGCAAAGGCAAGGTGCCCCGAGCTGTGCTCGAACCCCGTCTTAAGGGTTCGGTTGAGCGTCAGGCTTTAGATGAACTTCTACCCGAAGCCGCTTTCAAGGCGATTGAAGAGCAGAAGCTCAGGACCGTGGGCTTTCCTCGCATTGAAGAGCTCGACTACAAACCCGAAGCTAACTTAATCTTTAAAGCCAAAGTCGAGATCAAGCCGCAGGTGAAGCTCAATGGCAAGCTCGAAGGTGTGAAGCTTAAGGCTCCCCAGGCTGAGGCCAGCGACACTGAGCTCGACGAGCAGCTGGTTCGCTTTCGTGAGCGTCAGGCTGTTGTGGGCAATGAAGTTGACCGTGCCGCCGTCTTGGGTGACTCGCTACTGATTGATTTTGAAGGGCGTGTGGATGATGTGCCCTTTGAAGGCGGCAAAGCTGAAAAATTTAGCCTGATTTTGGGCCGCAAGCAGCTCATTCCGGGCTTTGAAGAAGGTTTGCTGGGTGCGAAGAAGGGCGAGACGCGTGAGTTAAAAGTAAGTTTTCCGGCGGATTATCATGCCAAAGAATTGGCGGCTAAGCCTGCGGTCTTCTTGACCCACGTGCATGAGGTGCGCGAAGTGACTTTGCCTGTCTTGGATGATGCCTTTGCAAAAAGCTTAGGCGGGGTCGAAACTCTGCTTGAGCTCAAGACTGAAATTCGCAAGTCACTTTCTAATCAAAAGGCCCGCATGCGCCGTAGCATTCTCATTGAGGGCGCGGCTCAAGACCTTATTAAGCGCCATGAAAAGCTGAATGCGCCCGAAGCCATGATTGAAGGCGAAATCGAGATGCTCATCCAGCGTGAAATGGACCAAATGCGCCAGCAAGGTATGGAACCCAGCGGCCAAGATGCCATCGAAGCGATGCGCAAAGATCTGCGCCCCCGGGCCGAGTCACGCGCCCGCCTCTCGCTTGTGCTTGAAGCCATAGCTGATGAAAAGGGTTTCAGCGTGACCAACGAAGAATATGCGCGCGAGTTGGTGCTCTTGGGCCAGGGCGCGGGACTCAGCCCGCAGCAGGCGGTGCAATGGGCCTCGCAGGGTAACCGTGCAGTTGGCATTCGCGCCAAGATGCGTGAAGACAAGGCATTAGAATATATTATTGAAAAGGCTGAAGTGATTGAGGCGTAATTCTGACGAGCTATAGAGTCGTCAAGTCGTGAAGTCTATGGAGGTCCAATGGCGTTAGTTCCTATGGTCGTTGAGCAAACAGCCCGCGGTGAGCGGGGCTATGACATCTATTCGCGCCTGCTCAAAGATCGCATTATCTTTTTGGGCACCCCGGTTGATGATTATGTTGCTAACTTAATCGTGGCTCAGATGCTCTTTCTTGAGATGGAAGACGCTGACAAAGACATCTTTTTCTACATCAACTCACCCGGCGGCGTGGTCAGCGCGGGACTCGGCATTTATGACACCATGCAATATGTTAAATGCCCCATCAGCACCATTTGCATTGGCCAAGCCGCCAGCATGGCTTCGGTGCTGCTGGCTGCCGGCACACCGGGCAAACGCAAATGCCTGCCCAACTCTCGCGTCATGATTCACCAGGTTTCGGGCGGTACTCAGGGCCAGAGCACCGATATTCAGATTCAGGCCAAAGAGATCTATCGCACGCGAGAGATTCTCGACAAGATCTTGGCCAAGCATACGGGTAAGCCCGTCGCCGATATCACCCGCGACACCGAGCGCGATTACTTTATGTCGGCCGAAGAGACCAAGGCCTATGGCCTGGTGGACGAAGTGATTAAGTTTAAAGAAAAATCCGGCAAGAAGGCCTGAGCGCATTATGGCCAAGATGAAATGTACTTTTTGCAATAAAGGCCAGGACGAAGTCCGCAAGCTGGTGATTGGGCCAGCGGCCAATATCTGCAATGAGTGCATTGCGCTTTGCTCAGACATTCTTAATGAAGAGGCGCCGACAGCGGCGGTCGAAGCCAAGGCGGCGCGCGGCAAGGCTTTACCCAAGCCAGCTGAGATCAAAGGTACTTTAGATGAGTATGTGATTGGCCAGGACGATGCTAAAAAGGCCCTGGCCGTGGCAGTCTATAATCACTACAAGCGCCTGCAAAAGGGCTTGGGGCCGGGGCAGGTCGAGATCGCTAAATCGAATGTCATGTTGATCGGCCCTACGGGCGTGGGCAAGACCTTGTTGGCCCAGACCCTGGCTCGTGTGCTGCAGGTGCCCTTTGCCATTGTCGACGCCACCACGCTCACCGAAGCAGGTTATGTGGGTGAAGATGTCGAGAATATTATTTTAAAATTGCTGCAAAGCGCCAATTACGAGGTTGAGCCTACCGAACGCGGTATCGTCTATATCGATGAAATTGATAAGATTTCACGCAAGAGTGAGAGCGCTAGCATTACTCGCGACGTGTCGGGTGAAGGCGTGCAGCAAGCCTTGCTGAAAATTTTAGAAGGCACGGTGGCCAATATTCCTCCCAAGGGTGGGCGCAAGCATCCGCATCAGGAATACATTAAGATTAATACCACGAATATATTGTTTATCTGCGGCGGCGCATTTGTGGGTCTCGAAGATATCGTGGCTAGGCGTGTGGGCCGCAGAACCATGGGCTTTGGCGCTGAAGCGACCTTAGATAGAAAGCACGACCGCGACGAGCTGCTCAAGCTGACCCAGCCCGAAGATCTTATTAAATACGGTCTTATTCCTGAGTTCATCGGTCGTTTGCCCGTTACGACCGCTTTGCAAGAGCTCGACGAAGACGCCTTGGTGCGTATTTTGACTGAGCCGAAGAATGCTTTGGTGAAGCAATTCGAGGCGCTCTTTGCCATGGATAAGGTCAAATTGAAAATTACGCCCGAGGCTTTGCGGGCCCTGGCTCGCGAAGCGAAAAAGCGCAATACTGGCGCCCGCGGCTTAAGGGCCATCCTCGAAGAGACTTTGCTCGAGCAAATGTATCAATTGCCTTCACGCCAGGACGTGCGTGAATGTGTGGTGACAGCTGAAGTGGTTCAGAAAAAAGAAGAACCCATATTGGTCATTGATGATCCAAGCGAATTAAGCGCCTAAAGCGTAAGTTAAGATATCCGGAGCTGGCCGCGGCTCCTCACCCGATCTATTGAGGCTCTCGTGTCTAAGGCCCGCAGTTCATCCGCGCCCATACCCGCGCACATACAACCTGTTATCCCGCTTCGCGACATGGTGGTCTTTCCTGGCATGGTCGTTCCTGTGCTGGTGGGTCGCCCTCGATCGGTGCGCGCCCTCGAAGAGGCCCAGCGCCAAGATCAAAGTGTGGTGCTTTTTGCCCAGCGCAGCGCCGAGGCAGAAGACCCTGAGACCCGCGAACTTTATAGCGTGGGCGTGCGCGCCAAGATATTGCAGGGGGTTAAGCTCTCAGACGGCGGTTATCGCCTCTTGCTCGAAGCGAGTGGACGCGTTCGTTCTCTCAGATTTGTGCAAGAAGAGCCCTATCTAGCAGCTGAAATTGAAGATATTCCCGAGGCGAGTGGCGAAGAAGGCCCGTCACTGCAAGCGGCTCATCGTGATGTTTTACAGTTATTCGAAGAATACGTTCGTCTGCATCCCAAACTCACCCCCGATGTCTACGAAGCCGCAGGTGCCATCGAGCATCCTGGCCGCATGGCTGACGCCGTGGGCTCGAATCTCGGCGTAAAGTTGGCCGACCGCCAGAGGCTTTTAGAAGCGCTTACCATGCCTGCTCGCTTGACGATTTTGTCAGAGCTGCTTTCTCAAGAAAATCAGATCCTCACACTGCAGCGCCAGATTCAAGGCAAAGTGCGCAAGCGCATTGAGAAAGGCCAGCGCGAAGCCTATCTCTACGAACAAATGCGGGCCATTCAAGCTGAGTTGGGTCAAAAAGGCGAAGACGCTAACGAAGGTTTCGAGCTGCGCGATAAGATCAAGAAGCTAGATATGCCAGCTGAGGCTCGTGAAAAAGCCTTGAAAGAAGTCGGCCGCTTAGAGCGGGCTCAGCCGCTTAGCGCTGAAAGCACTGTCATTCGCACTTGGCTCGACACCGTGCTAGCCCTGCCTTGGGGCAAGACGAGCAAAGATCAATTGGATGTCACGCGTGCTGAAAAAATATTAGAAGAAGATCACGCAGGCTTAGAAAAGCCTAAGGCTCGCATACTCGAACATTTGGCAGTGCGCCAGTTGGCCAAGGGTGAAAAGGGCGCGATTTTATGCCTGGTGGGTCCCCCCGGCGTCGGCAAGACTTCTTTGGCAAGAAGCATTGCGCGCGCCTTAAATCGCAAGTTTGAACGCATTTCTTTGGGTGGTGTTCGCGACGAAGCTGAGATTCGCGGCCATCGCAAGACCTATATCGGGTCGATGCCAGGTCGCTTGCTGCAATCGATGAAAAAGGCCAACACTCAAAATCCCCTGATCTTGCTCGATGAGATCGACAAGATGAGCATGGATTTCAGGGGCGATCCGGCATCTGCCTTGCTCGAAGTTTTGGACCCTGAGCAGAACGCGGCCTTCACCGATCATTACCTCGACTTGCCATTTGACTTGAGCAAAGTCTTTTTTATCACCACGGCCAATTTGCTCTATCAGATTCCCGGTCCTTTGCGGGATCGTTTAGAAGTGATCGAAGTGCCGGGTTATCTTGATGACGAGAAAATCGCGATTGCCACCCGCTTTCTCATCCCACGTCTGCTCAAGAGCCACGGCTTGAAGGCAGGGCAAATCACCCTTAATGATGAAACCCTAAGCCTGGTTATTCGTGAATATACCCGCGAAGCCGGGGTGCGCGAGCTCGAGCGCCAGTTGGCGGGTCTTTGCCGCAAGGCAGCTAAAGCGGTGGTTGAAAAGGGAGCATCGGCGAAACTGGGGGTTGATGTATCTAATTTGCACAAGTATCTGGGTGTGCCCAAGTATCAAAAAGACGAGAAAGAGCGGCCTTCTCAAGTGGGCGTGGTCAATGGCTTGGCCTGGACCGGCACCGGCGGCGAGACCCTGAGCATCGAAGTCACGCTGATGCCGGGCAAAGGTGCCCTACAGCTTACCGGCACCCTGGGCGATGTCATGAAAGAATCAGCTCAGGCTGCGCTGTCATGGGTGCGCGCCCATGCTAAAGACTTGGGCCTGGCCAAAGATTTTCACACCAAGACCGATATTCATGTGCATGTACCTGAAGGCGCGACCCCTAAAGACGGCCCTAGCGCCGGCGTGGGTATGGTCGTGGCGTTGGCATCTGCATTAACGGGCAGGGCTGTGCGCGGCGATGTTGCCATGACGGGTGAAGTGACCTTGCGCGGCCGGGTCTTGCCCATTGGCGGCTTAAAAGAAAAGTCTTTGGCGGCTCATCGTGCGGGCATTCACACTTTGATTATTCCTAGGCAGAACAAAAAAGATTTAGAAGAAATCGCTGAGCCTGTCAAAAAGGCCGTGACCGTGCATTTAGTCTCGAGCGTTGAGCAGGCCCTGAAGATAGCGCTTGAGCCGAAAAAGGCTTCAGCCGCGACCGAAAAGAAGGTGCAGGCCAGTGTGCCTAAAGTTGAGCGTTGGACTTCCACCGAGACTCGGCAATAAATGGCCCGCACACCTGCCAAGATTCCTGCGGCGCTCATAGCCACAGCCTGGAAGGCGGGCGAGTACCCCAAGGATGACCTGCCCGAATTTGCTTTTGCGGGCCGCAGCAATGTCGGCAAATCCTCACTGATTAACAGTTTATTGGGCTCCAAAGGCCTGGCGAAAACCTCAAAACAACCAGGCCGCACCCGCGGGCTCTATTTCTACTCCACCCCCTTTCATTACCGCGTGGTTGACCTGCCCGGCTATGGCTTTGCCCGTGCCCCTGACGAAGAGCGCGAGCGCTGGCAGGGGCTCATGGAAGACTATTTATTGAATCGTCCAAATTTAAAGGCGGTTCTGTGTTTGGTTGATTGCCGCCACGAACGCCAAGCTGCAGATGATGCCATGTTCAACTGGTTGACTGAGAATGACCGCGATGCCATCTGTGTGCTTACCAAAGCAGATAAACTTTCGCGTGGGGCCTTTTTGCAGCAGGCTCAGAAGCTCAAAGAGCGACTTTTCTTGAACCACACCCCTTTTCCGTTTTCAGCTTTGACAGGGCAGGGCAGGGATGACCTGCTTCGCTGGCTCAAAGAAAAGTCAGTGACCGAGCTCAAAAAATAAAAAACCCCGGCTTTGCAGCCGGGGTTTTTGTTTACACTTAGCTCTTGAGATTAGGCTTTGGCGAAATCTTTGATCAAGTCTGCCAGGGCCTGGCAGCCCTCTTTGGGGAAGGCATTGTAGACCGAGGCGCGGAAGCCGCCGACATTGCGATGGCCCTTGAGGCCGTCGAGCTTGCGCTTTTTGGCTTCGGCAAAGAAAGCCTCTTCTTTTGAAGCGTCTTTCACGCGCCAGGTGATGTTCATCCAGCTGCGATCTTCTTTTTTGGGTACGGCCACATCATAAACGTCAGGAAAGGCGTCTAAAGCGTTGTAAATTAACTCAGCCTTTTCTTGATTTTTCTTCTCGATGCCCTCTAGGCCGCCGTTGGCGATCAGCCATTTCAAGACCAGACCAAAGACATAGATGGGGAATGCTGGCGGGGTGTTGTAGAGACTGTCAGCCTTGTCATGCACGTTGTATTGAAAGATAGCCGGGATGTCGGTCTTGGCCGAGGCCAAAAAGCTCTTTTTAGCTACGATGATCGTTACACCCGCAGGGCCCGCGTTCTTTTGGGCGCCAGCATAGACCAGCGAGATTTTGTTCCAATCATAGCGATGTCCTAAGAAATCTGAGCTGGCATCAAGCACGATGGGGGCCGGGCATTCAGGCACAAAGCGCATTTGCGTGCCTTCGATCGTATTGTTGGTGGTCAGATGGGCGTATGCGGCTCCGGGGGTCCATTTGAAGTCGCGGGGCAGGTAGCTGTGGTTCTTGTCGGCGCTGCTGGCTGCGACATTGATTTTGCCTAGGCCCTGAGCTTCTTTAATGGCTTTCTTGCCCCATTCGCCGCCGTCAACATAATCTGCGACTTGGTCTTTGGGCAAAAAGTTCATAGGGACTATCGCGCTTTGGCTGCTGGCGCCGCCGCCCATAAAGATGACTGTATATTCAGACGGATCCAGGCCCATGACCTTTAGGCAATTGGCGCGGGCATCTTGATGGATAGCTTCGTAAATTTTTCCGCGATGACTGAGCTCGAGGACACTCATACCCGAATCGGCTATTTCTAAGACAGCCTTGCTGGCTTCTTCCAATACGGCTACGGGTAAAATGGCGGGACCGGGTGAAAAGTTGAATACTCGTTGCATGAGAATCCTCTAAAAGTGCGCTTGGAATGGACTTTTCATCTGACGGGAAAGGGCTTGACCCAGTCTGTGGGCAGGGTAAAATGCCCCCTCAAGTTTGTGAAGTTTTTCACAAAGTCCCGTCTTTGTCCAGCGAAACAGGAAAAAGCCTAATTCTTAAGCGATTCCGGAGCCCCTATGTTCAGAGTGATGGTTACTGATAAATTAAGCGAAAAAGGCGTCAAAGTTTTTCAAGCTGAGCCTGACTTTAAAGTCGATGTCGTGGCTACGCTAACGCCCGAAGAGCTGAAAAAGGTCATTGGCGAATATGATGCCTTGGTCATTCGTTCGGCCACCAATGTCACCCCCGATATTTTAGAACTAGCCCATAAACTCAAGATCGTGGGCCGCGCCGGTGTGGGTCTCGACAATGTCGACATTCCGGCCGCCACCCGCAAGGGCGTCATTGTCATGAACACGCCCGATGGCAATACCATATCCGCGGCCGAGCACACCTGTGCTTTGATACTCGCGATGGCCCGCAATATTCCGGCTGCCCATGCTTCCCTCAAAGATAAAAAGTGGGAACGTAACAAATTTATGGGCGTTGAGCTCTTGGGCAAGACTTTGGGCCTGATTGGCATGGGGCGCATTGGCTTTGAAGTCGGTCGCAGAATGCAGGTCTTTGGCATGCGTATACTTGGCTACGACCCTTATTGCACGCCCGCCCGCGCTGCTGAAATTGGCGCTGAACTCTGCAGCATTGATCGCATTATTGCCGAGGCTGATTTTATTACCGTGCACGTGCCGAAAACCAAAGAGACCACCAACATGTTGGGCACAGCCCAATTTGCTAAGATGAAAAAGGGCGCTCGCCTGATCAATGTGGCGCGCGGCGGTATTTTCAATGAGGTTGAGCTGGCCGATGCTCTTAAGAGTGGCCTAGTGGCTGGCGCTGCGCTAGACGTCTTTAGTGAAGAGCCGCCCACGGGCAACCCGCTTTTAGATGCCCCAAATACGGTTTTAACGCCACATTTGGGTGCCAGCACTGAAGAAGCCCAGGTCAACGTGGCTGAAGTGGTGGCCCGTCAGATTGTCGACGCTTTAAAAGGTCGTACCGTGGCCAATGCCGTCAATTTGCCGGCGATTTCTTTAGATGCTTGGAAGCAGATTCAACCTTACTACCGCATGGCCGGTGACCTGGGCCGCTTTGCATCGCAGTTTTTTGGCAGCGGCGTAAAGTCGGTCGAAATCAGCTATGGCGGCGAGGTGGCCAAGAACAAGCCCCAGGCTCTGAGCCGCGTCTTGCTCAAAGAATTGCTCAAGCCGGCTTTTGATCAGGCTGTCAACGAAGTCAATGCACTCGCATTGGCCAAAGAGCGGGGCATGACGATTGATGAAAAAACCGTCGATGCCAGTGACTTCACCACCCATTTAGGTCTTAAAGTTGAGACTGCAGACGGCGCGCACAGCCTCGAGGCCGCGCTCTCAGGTACGGCCACGTTTATCGTTAACATTGATGGCTATAAAGTGAGTATTCCCACAGAAGGTGCCTTGATCTTGTTCTTCAATAAAGACCTGCCGGGCATGATTGGCAAAGCAGCCACAGCCTTGGGCGAAGCGGGCGTTAATATCAGCAGCCTGGTGAACGGTCGTAAAGAAAAGGGTGGGGAAGCCCTAACCGTGATTAATGTCGATGGCAACGTGGGCGAGGACGTGGTTAAGAAGCTTTCGGCCGTCGAAGGCGTCAAAAACGTGCGTGTGATCCAGCTTTAAACAGCGTTGACCGCCCCTTGGGGCCGCCTTATGCTGTCTAGGTTTTGACGGCCACTTGGGAAAACCGGGTGGCCGTCGTTATGTTCTCTACCCTTTCATCGGATGTGAGCTTAAATCATGCCAGTACTCACCGTAGTCGGCGCCCAATGGGGCGACGAAGGCAAAGGCAAGATCGTGGATCTCTTAGCAGCTCAGGCTGACTATGTGGTGCGCTATCAGGGCGGCGCCAATGCTGGCCATGAAGTGGTGGTGAATGGCCAGAACTACGTCTTGCATTTGGTCCCTTCAGGCATCTTGCATAAAGGTGTCGTGAACATCGTGGGCAACGGCGTGGTCTTGGACCCTGACAGCTTCTTAACTGAGATCAAGGGGCTAGCTAAGCAAGGCGTGAAAGTCAAAGGTCGGCTTTTTATTTCGCCCCGGGCCCACCTGACCCTGCCTTTGCATAAAGCTCTCGATGGCGCGCGTGAAGGCGCGGCTGGCGGCAAAAAGATTGGCTCTACCAAGCGCGGCATTAGCCCCACCTACATGGACAAAGCAGGCCGCGTGGGCCTGCGCCTGGCTGACGTGAAAGACCCGGCTTATTGCCGTGAGCAACTCAAAAGCAGTCTGATTGAAAAGAACGTTCTCTTTAAGCATCTCTACAAGAGCCCCCAGCTCAGTCCTGCCGCGCTCTGGCGCGATATCGAACGCGCGGGCCGCGCCCTGCTGCCCTACATGGCCGACACCGAGTCTTTGCTCAATGGCGCGCTCAAACGCAAGAAGCGCGTACTCATGGAAGGCGCCCAGGGCACGCTCCTCGATGTTGATTTTGGCACCTATCCCTATGTTACTGCCAGCAATGCCACGGCCGGCGGCGCAGCCACAGGCTCAGGCCTAGGGCCTACCCGCATTGGCTTTGTCTTGGGCGTCTGCAAGGCCTATACCACGCGCGTGGGCGAAGGACCTTTCCCCACCGAACTCGATGCCAAGCGTGACAGCCAATTGCGTGAATTGGGTGGCGAATATGGCCGTACGACGGGCAGAGCGCGCCGTTGTGGTTGGCTAGATTTAGTGGCTCTGCGCTATGCTGCGCAAGTCAACGGCTTAGACGGCTTGGCCATCACCAAGATGGACGTCTTAGATACATTTAAGACGATTGAAGTTTGCGTGGCTTATAAAATCGGCAGCAAGACCATTCATAATTTTCCGGCCACGGTTAGCCAGCTCCGCCGCGCTAAGCCTGTGCTTAAGAAGCTCAAAGGCTGGGCCAGTCCCACCACGGCAGCGCGTAAAATCAGCGAGCTGCCCCTAGTCGCCCGCCAGTACCTGAAATTTATTGAGCAATTCTCGGGCGTCAAAGTGGCTTTGGTGAGCGTAGGCGCTGACCGCGCAGCGACGATGGTGGTCGATCCGCGTTTGAAGGCTTGGAAGTTCTAATAGGAAGGTCGTATATTTTTGAGATGGATTTTTAAGATGTTTTTGGCATAATCGCTGACTCAAAACGATCAGGTAGCTCAGTTGGTAGAGCAACGGACTTTTAATCCGTGGGTCGCGGGTTCGACCCCCGCCCTGGTCAAAATTTAGAAGGCCTTCCCATGCGGGAAGGCCTTCTTTTTGATTGCTATCAAGCTCAGGTCATTTTTTTTGAGCTAGGGCTAGAATACCCCTGGATTTTCGCCTGCCGAAATACTTTGTGAAAAAAAGCACATTGTTAAAATGTTTTGTTAAAACCTTGATCTAGGCCCAGAAAATCAGCTTGCTATGATAACCATCATAAGGTGCTTTGGGGGCTTGGCCTAATATACAGCCAGAACAGGTGAGAGGGACCGCCTTTTGAGAGCAGAGCGGCAAAGCCCAGAAGACTTACAGCTCTCCTAAAATACCACGGAGGACGTCGTGAAAAAGCAAACACTCATAGCTGCGGGTCTGGCGCTGGGTTTGGCGCTAGGCAC
>CAZFUM010000044.1:0-9478 GCA_964521965.1 uncultured bacterium
CCTGGTACTGGTTAAAGTCACGGATAAAAGGCCAGAGCCCAATTTCTTTGACCTTAGGGATAAGCATGTAATAAGCCGTACCGATGTTGGACACCTTGTCACTGAGCTGCTTTAGACCCGTCGGGGACATCCAGGCCAAGTTGAGCTTACCCAGAAAACCCATGGCCATAAGCCAAGTGATTTGCAGCCCACTGCTACGCGGGGCCTTGCGCCAAAGCCAAGCGGCGCCAAGGGCCACGGCGCCCAGATAGACCAGCATGGCGAAATAGTGGATGAGCTGCGGCGGAGGGCCGCCTTGAATACCCTCGTGGCCACCGTTGCGAAGCATAAAGAAGAGATAGGTCACATCGGTCGGCGCGCCCGTGCGCAAGAAGCTAAAGACATACCAACGTGTAAAAAGCAGCAATGCAACTAAGATTGCCAGAGTCCAAACTTGGCGCAGCAAGGGGCTCCAGCCTGTCTCGCCATCTGGCTCAGCACCCGAAACCCCAAGCCGCCAGGGCTGGTCTAAAGCGGGTCCCGTCAGAGCCCACATGCCTGACAAAGACGCCACCACATAGGCTACTAAGGTGCCCCCTACCAAGTTGCGGTCCGTCGCCGAGGCTGCAATACCGTAACTGAAAGCAACAAGCGATACGAGACCGGCTGCAGCTTTATCGAGACCCACCCATTCAGTAGCCTGAGCTTGCCAGACTCTCAACCAGATAAAGCCGAAGCCTAGGGCCACCAGAAAAGTAGCGCTATAAACACCCCAATCGAGCGCGCTGCCGCCCATCTGGCTACGCTGCAGCTGAATCAGCACCAAGAAGAGGACCAGCAAGCTGACAAACATAGATTGGCTGCGCCCTTTGAGCCAGGGCGCTGGGCCTACAGATAACTTTTGAATGACTTTTTTCATTCTAATCCTTCACCGGCTCGAGGCTGGGCTCTTGGAAGATACGATTGTCAAAACCCGGTCCTGACCAGCGCAAATCAATCCACGGATTGCCATCCGTTGAGTAGCGAACCTCAATCAAGGCGCTGTCGCCGCTCAGCTGAATGCTGGGCTGAGCGACCTCGAGAGGCTTGTCTGGATTGAGGTGCAAGCCGTTACGGTACATCAAGCGACCGTTGACACGCACCTCGCAGGCCCCCACCACCGGCATGTTGAAGCGATAGCTACCCGCCTGGGGAGGCTTAAAGCGGCCCTTCCATTTGGCGCACCAGCGGCCTTGGATGGGCGAATCGAGCCAGCGCGCAAAGAGCGTGGGCTCGATAGTTTCGGTCATCAGCTGCCCTTTGAATTCCATGCCGGTCCAATAGCGCCCATAGAAGCCCCGCGGTTTGTAATCCATCCATAGGTGTTGAACGGGCACAGGCTCCGGTCCGGTAATGCTGGCCGAAAAGACCACCCCAGGGGTGACGGGGCGCCGCTGCCAAAGCAAGTCGGCGGCCGAGCCGGCAGGGCCCGACCAATCCACCTCGATATTATGTGCGCCCATTGCCAAAGCCACATCTTGGTTGGGGCCGCCTGCCGCGCCATCCACTCGCACGCGAAAAACGCCCGGGCCCTTGCTCGAAAAGCGGTAGTAGCCAAAATTACGCAGAACGAGGGCGCCTTTCCATCGTATTTGCGTGGCGCCCTCGAGGCCCTCAAATTGAGTGCTCAGGGGAGCGTTCTCAACCTTGCGCTCAGCCCCGCCCACTCGGGCAAAGGCCCTAAGGCCGCGCAACTTGGCCAAGGTCTCCGCCTTAACGTGAATGTAGCGAGCGAAGTCGGGCCCGGGCACGCGCGAGTCATTCTTGATGGCACCCAAAGGCTCACTAGGGAAGACGCTCTGCAGAATAGGCGCGCATTCTTGATACTCATCCACCAACATGAGAACCAGGTCGCCAGCGGGCTCAATGGGCGGCAGGAACTCAGCCAAATTAAAGTAGCTGGCCATTTCGGCCTTGCGCTTGAAGAGCACCACCGGAAGATGGGGCGCCACAAAACCCGTGGCCGCGAAAATGCCTTTGACCGGCCGATTGACTTCGGCCTGAATGTCGCCTGCCAGCTTGCCCACCAAGGTTGGCCCCACATCAAAAGCCTGGCCTGCCCTGTCGACAAAGTAGATGCGTGCGCTACGCCAGCTCATCAACAGCACGAGTGGTAGCATGGCGGCCATAAAAAGACTCAATCCTAGGCGCCTGCCAAAGCCTGAGAGAGTCCATGAGATGTCACCCAACCATACCGCAATGAAGGCAATGACAATGGGGATATTGCCCGCTGTGCGCAAAGTCTGAGGCGCTTCGACCGATAACACCGAGGCTGATAGATTAATGAAGAAGGCGCCTAGCAAGAAAAAGCGCATGGGCTGGCGCCAATGCACCAGCGAATAGGCAAAGGCTATGGCAAAGAGCACCGCCATGCCAGCTTCGAGAATCTTGTCAGGCGCCACGGGATTGTCACGGGGCCGGTTGTCGCCCACATGATTAAACATGAGCATGGATACCTTGGAATTGTGCACAAAGCCCGCCAATACATCGCGCGGGGCGTTGGTGTTGGTCTTATCAAAAATCGAGACGCTAGAAGTGCGGCCAAAAGAGGCTCCCGTGGCGCGGAACCAGTACATCAGTCCAGGCGAAGCCATGATCCAAGCGCCTAACACAAAGGCGATCAGGCCCGTGGCATGTCGGCGCAGCGACGCGCGGCCGCTTAAGAATAGGTAGCCTAAAAAGACAATGCCCTGAAAAGGCAGCAGGCGGCTGGCCAAGTGAGGCAGCATGGCCATGCCGAATGACAGGCCCCCCACAGCGCAAAGCGCGGTGCTCTTTTCGCGCAAACCTTTGAAAATGAAGTAAAAGGCCACGGTCTGCATAAAGACCTGATCAATGTTGTAATGGCCAAAACGGCTGTAATGCAGGTGCCAATAGGCCGTGACCAGCAATAAGGTCGCCAGGGTAGAGGCGGCCCAGCCTGCCAGCAAACGAAAAAAGATATAGGCTGCGCCAATAGAAAGCGTGCCCATGATCACAGAATGGGCGCGCAAAGTGCCCACACTGATGCCAAAGAACTTAAAGAAGACCGAGGTCACTGAGAAAAAATGCAGGGGAACATTGCCGCTGATGAGGTGGTTCTCGACTCGGCCATTGAGGATGTCGGTCCCATAAATGCCGCCGCCGGATTCGTCGCCTTCAGCTGCATAGGGAAAATCGCCCACGCGCCATACGCGTAGAGCCAAAGCCAATGCCACCAAACTCAAAAATAGCGTGATTTCAGCCCAACGGACGGGTTTAGGCTCATCCGCTCGCTCGCGTTTAGAGAGGGGCCGAGGCCCTACTGCCAGCACAGCTAAGATACCTGCAATCATAAACCGCCATAGTCCTTTGCCTATGGCTCCGCTCTGGAGGAGAGCTTGGCCACGGTAACCCAAAAACAGGGCCACAGCGATCAAGGCCAAACCCAAGCTGGCGCGCACGCGAGGCCCGGTGTTGAGGGTCTCGGCCAGGGTGCCGGGCAGCCAGGGAAAGCTAAGCAAAAGAAGAAAAATAGAAAGAAAGCCCATGGTGACCGACCAGCCTTCGCGCGAGGCGGAAAAAACGCTCGTGGCTAAGTAGGCGCAGATCATGGCGCCGATGATGTACCAAAGCTTGCGGGTCCAGACTGCCCAATTAAAAAAGGGCCTGGGCGCGGCATAGAGCCACTCGTCGCTACCTTCGCTGCCAAAATTCGTAGAAGGTTCTTCGACGTACTGTAGATTCATGGGCCAGCGGTACAGAGCATAAAGGCTCCAGAACCCACCCAGAGAGATCCAGCAAAATCCCCACATCACGCTTTGGTAGCGCCAAAGCATGCTGGCGCCCAGCAGCTGGAGGGGGAAGCCCATAGCCATCAGCACCAGTGATTTGAGGTTCTGATTGATGTGGGGCAAGAGCAGTCGGCGACCCAAACCCTGCACGAAAACAGAGATGACCAAGGCACCGCCCACCAAAGCCACAATGGGCATCACAATCTTGCCTTGGCTAAGCTTCCACTGAGCCATCATGAGAAGCAGGCCGGCCGGAAGCAGCAGCCAAGCGCGGTTGAAACTCAGCTCATCCCAGGGTAGCTGCACGCGTGCCAGCAGCGCCTGGCCTTTAGCCAATAGGTCATTCAAGTTCAAAGGAGCTGCGGGTAGGGCCAGCGGCAGGGCCTTGCCTTTGCCGGGCTTTTCAGCCTTAGCCAGCTTGGCGAGGCTCGGCAGCTTTATCGACTGTGGCAAAAGCAAGTCTAGCGCCAACAGACCGGTAGCAAACATCGAAAGCCCCAAACCAAGCACCACTCGGCCCGAGAACAGGTTCCATTGACCCAGACCCAGTAGTAGGGCTGCGAGCCAAGCCAGGCGATGGCCTGGCTTGGAGGGGCTGAGATTCGGCTTGGCTTGGGGCATTTCGTGCTCCTTATGACTTGGCTTAACGGTTTATTTGGTTTCCTGGCTCAGGGTGCAGGGGATCATGCCAGGCAGACTGTGCACATAGATCACGCCCGTGAAGCGGTTGGCAGCAATGGTGCCCGGAGTGGGAAAGAGCACGCCATCGGTGGTTCCCTTCACTTCGCCAAAGATCTTGCCATTGCTCAGTCGAAAGATAGCCACACCCTTAGAACCTAGGTGGTCATTAATATAGAGCAAGCCGCGATTGTCGGCCGCCATGCGCACAGGCATACCCATGTTGATATCCTTGACGCGGAACTGGCTAAGCAGCTTTTGCTCGGGGCTGAAGACCTTGATGCGGAAGGCCTCGGGAAGGTCTTCCATCACGACCAAGTTGCCATCACCCGTCATGGTCATGCGGATGGGGTTTGCCAGGTCGCCCGTCTTGGTGCCAGGAGCGCCGAACTCAGTGATCTTGCTGCCGGCCGTGTCAAAAACCATGATTTTGCTGTCATTGCGTGCGGCCACAAAGAGGCGGCCTTTGTCAGCCGCAATGGCCGTGGCGGCAGGCACATTGAGGCTCAGAGTGCGCAGGTATTTTAGATCATTGCTCAGAACGGTGACGGTGCCGTCGCCGCGCAAGAAATAGACCACGCCTGTTTCGTCCACCGTAAAATCAATGTTACTGAATAGCGCCTGCTGGCCGGTGCTGGCCTTGTAGCGGCCCACGAAGGCATATTGATCGTTGAACTTCTGCAGGCGCTGGTTGTCGGCCGGGCCGTCCACAGCAAAGAGATTGCCCGAGGCATCGCCGCAGATGAACCAGGGGCCGGCAAACTGCCCGTCGGCCTGGCCTTGGGCGATAATGCTGCCCACGCGCACAAAGTCGAACTTAAGCTTGGCCTGCTGAAGTGCAACCCAGTAGGCCTGGCCCGCAAAACCGGCAAGCACTGCTACCAAGGCCAAGGTGACCCAAAGGCCGCCCTTACCCTTCTTGGCCGCAGGCACGGCGCCTTTAGCGCCGCCTTTGGCAGCGGCAGCCTTAGGGGCCGCCACCTTTGCTTTAACCGCGGACTTCTTCTTCGTTGCCATATTAACTCCTCATGATGAATGGTGCGTTTCTTAAATCAAGCTTCGGCGGCCGCAGCCTTTTCCTCGCCCAGCCGCGGGGCCAACAAGCCCCGCACGAAATAAAAACCATAACTAAGGTGGCTGACCACCACCCCGCTAGTGACCAGCCAAGCCAGCGCCAGACCCCTCTTAGCAGGCGGAGCCTTAAACTGGGCCCGCAGGCCCTCGATGAGGGCCAACAAAAGATATAGGCCTAAACCTGCGGCCCAGACTTGGCCCCAGACTGGATACGCCAAGGCTGGCAACCAGCCTATCGAAATGCCTGCCAGCAGAGCTGAGGGCGCGAAGTAAGCTGGCCTCAAACTAGTCTGCGGGAAACGCTTCACAAAGTAACCGCGATGCAGAGCATAACTGTTGATCTGACGCAGGTGCCCACGGTACATGTCGCGCCGATGGTGATAGACAAAGGCCCCGGGCACATAGGCTATGCGCTTGCCTTGCTCATGCGTGATCTTCAAGCAAGCCACGGTGTCTTCACCAGGCCAAAAGCCCGTATCAAAACCGCCAATGGCTTGAAACACATCTTTCCTCACCAAAAGGTTGCAGGTGGGATAGTCGTCACAATCGCGTGCCGCCAAGGGCCGATAGCGGTAGGCATAAGGCCCGCCCACCAACCAGCTTTCATAGACCAGGCCACTGGCCCAGCGCGCCACCGAATCATCCGGGGGCGTGGCCGCAGGGCCGCCAACTGCGCCCACGCTGGGGTCTTCAAAGGCCTGAGCTGCTGCTTCGAGCCAGCCAGGCTCAGGGTAGGCGTCGTCATCTAAAAACGCCAAGATCTCGCCTTGCGCCTGAGCTGCGCAAAGATCACGCTTCACGGCTGGGCCCACCTTGCCAGATGGCAGCACCTTCACGCCCGCAAACGGTACTTCACTGGGCTCATCAGGCGAGAAGAGTATTTCTTGATCAGGGTAAAGCCGCGAGCACACCCCTAAGCTTTCAACGCAGTAAGCGTTGTATGCCTTCACCGGAATAATAATGCTGAACTGACCCTGTTTCATGCCGCCTGACCAAAGGCCTCATCATAGATATTATCCCAACGCAGACCGGAGGCAAAGACCAGGGCGTTCTTGCGGCAGCGAGCGTAATAGGTCTTATCTTTGAGCAACTTGAGCGCAGCCTTTACCAGCTGGTCCTTTTCATAGTCAATGGCCAGGCCTAGGGGCGCCTTGGCATCGGCCACGCGCTCCCAGATCCAGGGCACCTTGGTGATGATGAGCGGCAGTCCGCAAGCCAAGTACTCCTTAGGCTTGGTGGGATCGCACCAATAAGTGTATGAGTGAGGCTCATCGACATAAGGTGCAAAAGCCACGCCGTAACGCGGTACCTCGCGAAAGAGCTTGTCATGGGCCAGGGACCCGCCAAAACGAATTCTCGAGCGGGCCGGGCTGGCTGCGATCACTTTCAGCATCTCTGCCTCATAGGGCCCAGCGCCATAGATCTGCAGCTCAGCTTTAGGAGCGCCTTTCAAGATTTCGGGCATGGCCTCAATGATGAGCTGAATGCCCTTGCTAGCGTGCAAGGAGCCCATATAAAGCAAGGCTTGGCGTTTTTGGCCAACCTTGGGCAGCTTAACCCGATCTAAATCCACACCCACGGGCACGAGGCGGTTACGCGACTTGGGCACGCCTTGGCGCCTGCGCACCTCGCGCATACGCTCACTCAAATTCCAAACTTGATCTGCACCTTTCGCCGCAAAGCGATCAAAGGCCTGATAGGCCCAGTTCAGGGGCGCAAAGCCAAAGCGCCGGTCCGTGTAGTCGATGACGTAGTAGGCCACGCGATCGACCCGTCCCAAGCGTTTGAGTAACACGCCTGCCGCGGCATTGAGAGGGTCCACGCCGATGAAAAGGCCTACAGGCTTGCTGCGGCCCAAGTGCGCTAAGGTCCGACACACGAAGGTGAAATCTTTGGCCCAGAGCCAAGGGTCGGGACCGCTCTTGGCATGACCTTGAGAGCTTGCTACTACCTTGCCACCTTGATGGGCATCGCGTTGAGCGCCCGGCAGACCGCTATAGAGAAAAGGCAGACTGATCAGTTCAAAAGCCTCACCGCGACGATCCAGGTGATCACGCAGGGCCTGCACCGGCCCATAAGTCTCGCTGACATGAGCAGCCACCACCAGCGAACTGGCTGCGCCGCGCAGGGGCCGAAGCCCCTTTCGGGCCACCCAAGCCAAAGTATTACCCCCATTTCGCCGAGGCAGCAGTAGCCAGCCCAGGTCCATGAGCTTCTTCTTGGCCCAAAGCATCATGTTGAGCAGAGCCCCGTAGTCGCCGGCCACTTGCTCGGTGCGCACGCCAGTGACCGCCTCAAATGTTAAGCCTGAAGCTTCTAAAGCGCGGCGATAGCGCGCGATGCTGTGATTAGTCTCGTTGGGCGAGGCCACGTCTTGGCGCCGCGCAACAAAAGGCAACGTGCGACGTAAGAACTCGCTGAAGCGGATGATGGGATGCGAACCATTGGGCTCAAGCGCCACCAGTGCCCCGCCTGGCTTAAGGCGAGCCGCCAAGGCCGGAATGATGGCCTCAAGTTCAATGAAGTGATGCAGCACCATGGGGCAAAGCACCACATCGAAGCGGCCCTTAGCCGGCGCTTTATTCAAATCACCCACCACGGCGCGATAGGGAATGCGCTCACGCCGAGCTTCTTGATTAGCCACCTTGACTAAGGTGCGCGAAATGTCGAGACCTTCTACCTTCCAGCCCAGGCGAGCCAGGCGACGGCCAAAGGCGCCCGAACCGCAGCCCGCTTCAAACGCGCTTAGGCCTGGGCGGGCCGGCAGCAGGCCCACCGCCCGCCACATGAGCTCATAGTCGGCCTCGGTGTAGCTGTCGTAGCCGTGCTCCATAGAAGCTGATTCAAAAAGGGCGGCTTCACCCGCAACATCTTGTATGCCCTGACTCACTCGAAAAGGCCTCGATTCTCAATGACCCAGGCATGCAGCTTACGCACGCCTTCTTTGACGCCCACTTTCGGAGCCCAAGCAAAATCGCGCTTGGCCTTAGCAATGTCACAAACAAAGACTGGCTGGTCACCCGGACGCCAGTCGCCATAGGTGACAGGGATGGGGCGACCCAAGAAGCCCTCGAGATAAGCCAGCAGCTCTAGCAAGGACATCTGGTTGCGATGGCCACCGCCAATGTTATAGACCTGTCCGCTCGTCTTTTTGATCTTTTGAAACGCCTCTAAATAAGCGTCAGCCAGGTCGTCGATAAAGAGCACGTCGCGGACTTGTTTACCGTCGCCGTAAATCGTAATGGGCTTACGCAAGGCTGCGGCAATGGTGAACCAAGCCACCCAGCCCTGGTCTTCGACGCCAAATTGACGGTAGCCATAGATGCAAGACTGGCGAAAGACCACCGTGGGAATGCCGTAGATGCGCGAATAATCGCGCACATACTGGTCAGCCGTGCCTTTGCTGCAGCCATAGGGACTGTGAAAATCGAGCAAGCGGTACTCAGGAATGCCCTTGGGCAAATCCTTGTACTGATAACGGCCGGCCTTGAGCACGACTTTAATATCTTCCATGCCACCATAGACTTTGTTGGTGGAAGAATAAAACACAGCCGGGGCTTTGGAAGCTGCGCTCAGCGAAAGGCGAACGGCCTCAAGCACGTTAAAAGTGCCCAAGGCATTAATATCAAAATCTTCGCGCGGATTAACCACCGATGTCGTGACTGCGACTTGACCCGCAAAGTGAAAGACTGCCTGGGGCTTGGCCGCTGCCTTGAGCGCGCGCTTAACCGCGGCAAAGTCACGCAGGTCGCCTTTGACAAAGCCAATCTTGCCCTGGCTCTTGAGCCATTCGAGATTTCTGCGCGTGCCAGGACGCGAAAGATTGTCAAAGACCGTGACTTTCCAGCCTTCGCGCAAGAGGCGTGAGGCCACATTGCAGCCAATAAAACCTGCGCCACCGGTGACCAGGGCTCGTTTCACGCTCACGATTTGGATCCTTTCAGCTTATGGCGCAG
>CAZFUM010000044.1:9578-16198 GCA_964521965.1 uncultured bacterium
GGCCAGTGCGTAGCCTTCTTCAACACAGATTTGCGGGTCAAGAAGCCCTGGCTGCCCACCGTGGGCAATGCGTTTGCACTAAAGCACAGTACCCAGTAAGCACCCTGATCTGATTCTTTCTCGCCCATCAGGTTCCAATCTTGCTCCCAGTCGGTCAGCCGATCTCTCTTGTTGAGATAAAAGGCCATGGGATCGTTAATGCCCAGCAGCGAGCAGTAGCGGTTAGCGGCTGGGTCTGAAGCACGGTAGTGAAAGCGCGCGCTTTGAGCGCCTACCAGCTTCTTATCTTTAAGCAGCGCGCCCACAGCCACTCGCAGCCAGCTGCGTTCGGGAAAGTAGTTGTCAGCGTCGACAAAAAGTATTAATTCGTGGCGTGCGGCCTTGAGCCCCAGGGCCTTGCCGCGCTCGATATGGCGTTGGCCATTGCGCACAACACGCGCCTTCTGCTTCTTGGCCCAAGCCACGGTGCCATCGCTAGAGTCGTCATCTACGATGATAAACTCAAGCTGGCCAGAATAATCTTGAGCTTTGAGCGACGCAAAGAGCCCGGGCAGCAGCTTCTCGCCGTTCAAGACCGGTATTACCACTGAGACCGGCGGCCAAGCTTTAGCCATTTAGCGATCCCTTTTACGACCGCGCGTATAGAGCGCGATGTGGTAACAAACGATGAGGCCCCAGCCGGGTAGCCATTCCAAGACATCTTGCACCTTGTTCATCAGGGTCTGAAAGCCCTGAAGGCCCAAGGGCCAGACGCGGGCCTCACGCACCCAAAACTTGCGTGGCTTGAGGCCGGCGCCATCTAGCAGGCCATTCAACTTGCCCCGCGTAAAGTGATCATGCTCGCCAAACAGGGTTAGATGCACATACATGATGGGGTTGAGGCGGTTGGCCTCAATCACCATAACCTGGCCCCCGGGCTTGACCATGCTGCGCATATCTTTGAGCGCCTTGGCGGGATCGGGCAGATGATGCAGCACATCCTTAGAGAGCACGAGATCCCAAGCTTTGCCTAACTTGGCCCAGCGCTTGGCATCAGCAACTTTGAAGCTAAGGCGACCTCGAGCGGCCTTGCTCAGGCCTTTCCAAGCCGGATGCGCCACGGCATCAATCCCGGTCACTTTCCAGCCGCGCTCTGCAAGCCAGCCCGAGATAAGGCCATCCCCGCAGCCCAAATCCAAAGCTTTGCGGCCACCGCCATTTTCTAGGCCCAGTCCGCCCATGAGTCGCTCACGAAAGGCCCTCACTGGCAGGTTATCTGCCAGGCCTATCATGTCGCGGCCGGTGACGGCCGCTGACTTCAAGTTCCTACCTTGTCGTAATATTTCTTGATCCTGAGCCGGTAAAACACGGCGACCGTATCCCAAAAGATATTAAAAATGGCCTTCAAACCAATGTGCCCGTATTTGCCCCGGTACTTCACGATCACGGGAGACTCAGAGACTTTGAAGCCGTGATGATGGGCCAGAACCAAGAGTTCTAGGTCAAAGGCATAGCGTTTGATGAGCACTTTAGGAAAGACGGTACGCAGGGTCTCGCGACTAAAGAGCTTCAAACCCGTCTGCGTATCTCTGAGTGGCATGCGAAAAAGCAATTTGACGAGAAAGAAGTAGCCGGCTGAAATAATGCGACGCTTCAATGGGTAGTCAATTTTCGAGTCTGGGTGTCGCTTTGAACCGATCACGACATCAGCTGCTTCCCTTTTCTGAATGTCAAAGAGCAACTTGATCTGGGCCGGATCGATGTCGAGATCAGAATCAAGAAAAACCACCCAATCACCCTTACAAATACGAAAGGCTTCTTTTAATGCCCAACCTTTGCCCTGGTTGATCTCGTTGCGCTTGACAGTAATATGACGGCGGCCCTGGGCAGCCTTGCGGGCCTCTTCAAAGGTCCAATCGCCACTGCCATCATCGACCACCACAATTTCATAGGGACGCTTCAAGCTCTTAAGCATGCGGTCCACAGCCAGAATATTGGCGCGGATACGACGGCCCTCATGGTATGCCGGCATGAGCACCGAAATGCGGCCTTGGCTTGCGTTCTTAGCGGTCATGAAGCCCTCTTGCGTAAAGGCGCACTACGCCAGGCCAGCCAAAGGCTACTTAGGAGCGCGGCCCAAGAAACCATGCGCAGGCGCAGCACCATATCAAGCTCATCCAGGCCTGGGGCCTGCAGCGTGATGCCATAGACTAGGGTCAGGCCAAGCAAGAGCAACACCACCTTGCGCGAATGGTGAGCCAACAAGTAAAGCAGCGAAACATTGAAGAGAGCCAAGGGTACCACCGAAGCTGAAAACTGACGCACCAAGGGGGCCAAAGCCTGAAAAGCCGGATCTGGCCCACATAAGAGTCGTATGCACCATTCGGTCTGAAACCAGACCACGGCCAAACCAATCATTTGCAGCAGCAAGACCAAGCCCATGAAGCGCATGAGCACGGGGCGCGAATCGCGTTTGCTGGCTCGTGCCGCTGAGACCACCGGTAGCAGCACCATGTTGAGCGCGCCGGCTAGGTAGAGGAACGATTTGGCCACCAGGGCAGCCCGACTATAAAGCGACGCCCTACCTTCGTCCCAGGCGTGCTTGGCCACAAAAATGTCGAGGTAGCAGATAAGGCTGAACAGGGCTAACGCGCTCGTGTCCCAAGCGGCGTCTGCCAGACCCTTACGCCAACCTTCACGGCCTAGCTCGGCTTTGGGCAAAGGCCTCGCGCGACCCATACCTCTGAAACCCCAGACAGCGATGGCTAGAGCCGCCACCACACCCACGATGGGCCCTCCCAATGCTCCAAAAACTCCCCAGCCCAAGCACAACATGACCCATGTACTCAACACCCGGCCCATGCCTTCGCTCACCAGACTTAAGGCTAGAATTCCAAAGCGGTGCAGACCCTGCAGGGCAGAGCGCACCAGGGTGACTGAAATGGCGCAGCCCAGCACGGCCACCGCACCCAAGAGCAGGCTGAAACTGGGCAGGCGCAGGAAGTCTTTGAGCAGGACCCCGAAGAGGGTCAAGAAAAGGCAAAAGCCCAAGGTGCCCAACGCCAGCTTGGGGCCCCAAAGCCTGAGTCGCGTCTTGAGCGCCCCTGAGCCAGCCAGCTCAACATCGCGAGAAAAAATCTTGGTCAGATTGGTGGCCACGCCAATCGAGATGACATTACTGATATTGATCAGTCCTGTGAGCGAGGCCAGCTGGGCATAGGCATCACCCAAAGCTGAGCTCGCTAGGTAGTGATAGCCCACCATAGCCAAGTTGAGCGAGGCCGAAGCCCCGATCATCCAAAGCGAAGCAGTGCCCAGGCGGGCTTGAGTCACAGGCCTTGCGACTTCAGCGCGAAGCCGGAACCTGAGGCGCGCCCAAACGCACCACCTGGCCCGCGTGCATTTCAGTGGCGTAAAGCGCGCCATCAGAAGCCGCAGCCAGACCCAATGGGTTCGTCAAGGCTGGCTTGTCGCCGCCCAGGGTGCCGAGATACTTAAGGCCCGCGTCATAGACCCAGATCTTACCCGAGGCGTTGTCAACGGCATAAACGCGATCTT
Source organism: uncultured bacterium (assembly GCA_964521965.1). Taxonomy (GTDB): domain Bacteria; phylum Oederibacteriota; class JAJYGY01; order JAJYGY01; family DAIDJD01; genus CAZFUM01. Next base: position 13,116 of record CAZFUM010000044.1, read on the forward strand.
GGCTGTCGATGGCGATGTGGGGCCAGAAGGGACCGCCACGCTGCCAGCCTGGCACTTTGACATCAGCCACAGCTTTAGCATCAGGCAGCGGTGAGAATTTCTGAATGCGTTGATTGCCGGGATCAGCCGCGAAAATTTCACCCTTACTGTTGATGGCAACGCCAAAAACTTCTTTGAACTTGCCAAGGCCTTTGCCGTTTTCACCGATCACCTTGATCTCTTTACCCTCGGGCGTGTAGGCCTTGACCCGGCTGTTACCCGTGTCGGCCACATAGACATTGCCCATACGGTCGACCGCCACATTGCGCGGGCTATAAAACGAATACTTGGCACCGCCCCATTCTTGCAGGCCCTTGCCACGTGCATCGAGCTCAACGACTCGACCGTTCCAAGCATCGGCCACCCAGATATGGCCCCGACTATCGACCGCAACGCCCGAAGGCTCATTGAATTTATCAAGCGGCGCGCGTGAACCCTGCTCGCTCTTTTTACCAAAGGTCGCCAGGGCCTTGCCGTCGCGCGAGAACTTAGCAATGCGGTGATTGCCCAGATCAGCAACGTACACATTGCCTTCTAGATCCACAGCCACACCGCGGGGGCTGTCAAGCTGGCCCAGACCCGCGCCTTTGCTGGCAAAACGGCCTTCGACGGCCACGGCAATGCTACGCTCGGCTTTCCCTTTCAAGGTCAAAAGACCAGCGGCTGCAGCCGCGATCAAACCCAACAAAATAACCAAGACCTTGGCGCCGCGGCGGCGGCGGGGGGCCCTACCTTTTTTTGATTTTTTCTTCTTTGCCATATCGCTCTTGCTCCTTCTCAATGCTTGGTGACGAGCCAATCCTCCATCACCAGATGGGTCAAACCTGAATTCTCAAAGGCGTGCAAGGCCGCTTCAGGCCCTAGCACCACGGGCAAACCGTGTAGGTTGAACGAGGTGTTAAGAACAGCACCAATACCCGTGCGGCGCTCAAAAGCCTTGATGAGCTTGTGATAAGAAGGATTCATGCTTTGGCGCACCATCTGAGGCCGCATGCTGAAGTCATAGGGGTGTATCGCGGCCCTGATTTCTTTAGGCGCCAAGGCGGTCGTGGGAAAAGCCGTCATCATGTAAGGCGAGAAATGGCCTTTGGGGTTGTCGAGATAGTCCCCCGCCCTTTCTTCGAGCACACTGCCGGCAAAGGGCATCCAAAAGTCGCGATTCTTCATCTGTTCATTGATGACGCGCACCGTATCAGGTTCAGAGGGGTGGGCCAGGATGCTGCGGTTGCCGAGCGCACGGGCGCCGAATTCCATACGACCTGCCAAGCGAGCCACCACATGCTTTTGCGCCAGCAGCTCTGCGGTTTCGTCTTCAGCATCTTTCATACGCCTGACGTCATAACGCTTGGCTGCGCCTTTAAGCTCGAGAAATGCCCCTATCTCGTCTGAGCTATACGAGGGCCCCCAATAAATAGGCCCGATCGGATCAATCTTAGCGCCAGGGCCTGCGGCTTCGAGCCAACCCGCAAAAGCTGCGCCAATAGCCACTGAGTCATCGCCGCATGACGGAAACACAAAGAAGCCACTCAGTTCAGGAATGCGCGCCAACCTAAGGTTGGCTTTGACGTTCATGAACACGCCCCCGCCCAGGCAGACATTCGGCAGGCCCGTGGCTTTAATCGCCTCGCGTACCCAGGTTTCCATGCGGTCTTCTAACAACAACTGGAAAGCGCCCGCAATGTTGTCAAAACGCTCGCCATCTAAATGCTTCTTGAGCCAGCGTAGAGCTAAATGAAAGTCAAAATCTGAGCGCCAAACCAACGGGTTATTTTTCTCGAAGCCGACTAAATGCTCGATCTTTTTATAAACCCGGGCCACGTGCTCGCGCTTGGCATAGGCTGCCAAACCCATGACCTTATACTCATGCTCGTTGGCTTTCATGCCCAAGAGCACGGTCAGCCACATGTAGAGCAAACCCACCGAAGCGGATGACGGGCTTGATGCTAGACGCTGCCATTGCCCGCTGCGCACGGCCCATACCGTCGAGCAAAGCGTATCGCCTTCGCCGTCAAGGGTCAGTACCGTGGCGTCTTGGCCACTATAAGGCGAGCCATAGTAGGCGGCATAGGCATGGCAAAGATGGTGCTCACGTCGACGCATCTTGCCTGCATCGACGCCTAATCGACCCGCCAAGCGCACAGCCTCAGACTGAGCTGTACGTTCAGCCACGGTCGAGTAATAAAAACGGTAAGCAGCTTCGGTCAAAGCCCTCAACGGCGACCATGCCATGCCCAAGCGTTGGCCCAGGCCATAGGCCCAGTAAAGAGGGGTCGAGAAGCCAAAGCCGGCATGGCCTGAGTCACCCACCGCCACTTGCGGCGCCAGCTTCTCAAAGCCCAAGTTCACATTGGCCAGGGCCTCGTTGCTCATGCCCAGGCTCTTGAAATATTCAAGCGTCTGTTTGGGGTAGCCCGTCTGGTTCTTGACCCCTGTGAAGCGCTCTTCGCTGACGCAGGCCAGCACTTGGCCATCGCGAATCAGAGCCGCGGTGGCATTGTGACCTGTGTAAAGGCCCAGAACGTCTTGGCTGTTTGCGGGCTTCATTAAGGCTTGAGCGTCAAGACCCGACCCAGGCCCCCATCGCTGACCAGCAAGCTACTGTCGCTCTCTCGCCATACCAAGCCCGTGGGCAGGTTAAAGGCGCCATCTGCCGCGCTGCTGTATTCTTTTTTACCGCCGCCCGTCAGGTTATAGCGCAAGACGCGACGCTTAGTGGGGTCTGACACATAAAGATGACCGCCCTTGCTATCAACGGCCAAATAGGGCTCTTGGTTAATTTGCATCTCTTCCCAGCCATCAATCTTAATCTCGCGCTGGTAATTCCCTTCAGCGTCAAAGACCTGCACGCGATAATTCAGGCGATCAGCCACATAGAGCAGGCCCTTGGCGTCAAAGGTCAGGCCAAAGGGTTCGATAAACTCGCCATGGCCCTTGCCGCGTTTGCCCCACATCTTCAATACCGACCCATTGGCGTCGTACTTGACGATGCGGTGATTGCCTGTGTCGCTTAAGAAAACCTGACCCTGAGCATTGACCGCAATAGC
>CAZFUM010000045.1:0-15615 GCA_964521965.1 uncultured bacterium
CGCCGATGGCGACGCTGACTGGGTATCTGAAGACGTGGGCGATGTCGAGGGCGTGGCTGAGGGTGTCACCGTAGCGGTCGCGGTGCCAGTTTCAGTAGCCGACGTAGTAGCTGATTGCGTAACAGAACCGGTGGCTGTTTCGGTCGCTGACTGAGTGGCAGTTTCTGTCGCAGTTTCAGTGAAAGTATCTGTTACTGTCACTGTCGCTGTCTGAGTTGCGGTTGATGTTGGCGTTTCAGTTGGGGTAGGTGAATTGCAAGTGTCTCCTAGCCCATTTATAAGTACAAAGCCAGCAATTGCAGTGCTAGAAAAATCAGCAGCATTGTTATTCGTATCCGGGCCAACGCGAAAAAGCACTGCGCCCGTAGCCGTGCCAGGTGCAACACCAGTTCCTTCGTAACAACCTGCGCCAGCCAAGCCCACGAGGTCGACGATGGCTGAAGAAGCATCGATGAGTTGCACGGAGTCATTATTGAGAATGCTACCCATGACATAGTCTGCGGTATCAACGCCCCCCCATGCTGTACTCACCCAAGTGGCGGTGACGAAAAGTCGATAAGATCCAGGCGACATATAGGTCGATGCCGGAAGGGTAAAAAGGTCGGCTGGCGTACCAGGGCAGGCTAAACTTCCTAAACGCTGAAGTTTCCAACCGCTGACATCCATACACGCCGAACAGGGATTATAAATTTCTATGACATCGTCATTGGGGCCTGATCCCCGGGACGAAATAGCATAAATAACCGGATGGCAGGCGGTAGGTGTTGCGCTAGGGCTTGCCGTAGGAGTGCCACTAGGTGTTGGCGTAGGAGTTTTGCTGATCGTAGGCGTAGGAGTATAAAACATTTCGATTAGTTCTATGCCGGCCACAACACTCGCATCACTGACATTACTGGTGAAATTGAGCGTATTGGGTCCAGCTGTCACTGCCAATATGTCTGCACCGATGGATGAAACGTCCTTCTTCTTAGTTCCCTGACTGCGAATCCAACGCGAAGTCTGGCCAGAATTGTTGCTTAGAATATTTGCGGCATTGTCTTGCGAATAAGACGTGACGATATAGCTGTTGTTTTGGGTACTTGTAATGGAAAGATCTAGGTTGTTAGACGGATCTGCAAAATTTGCACCGGTGGCACCAAATGCCGCAACTCCCGTATAGCTGACTGCGGCTACGATGATCTGGTCGCCGCCGCCGCTCATACTCACCACCACGTTGTTTGTGCCTGTGGTCGGGCTGAGGAGGTAGAACGTGCTGAGTCGTATGGCCAGGGTTGGATTGCCTGCCGTTACCATGGGTCCGGCAATCATAGGCAAACCAGCATAAGTCACCCCGGTGACCGTCTTCGTGCCGGTGGCATTAGATACAAAAACAATGAGAGCGGTGTCTTGACCAACGATGCTGTGTGCAAGAGTGATATTGTTGCTTCCTCCTGCCGTGCTTTGACTACTAAATGCGATAGACGCAAGAGCGCTTCGGACCCCAACGCCGAGGACCATCAAAGACGCAAAGGCTAATACTTTGCTTAGTAAAGAAAGCCAGGTAGCTGACTTATGTGATCTGTATAAAAGCAATGCACTTCATGTAGAAAAAGAGAAGGGCGCAAGAAAACTAATGCAATTATAACGATAAACGGGCCAAAAGTCGGAAATTGCCCTGTAAGCTCGGCTACAAGAGGAATTATCGAGCTTGGGAAAGGGCTTTCAAGCGTTTCTGGGCGCGTCGGGCAGCTTCAGAAGCCAATTGATGATCGGGTTTTACCTTAAGGACTCGGTTCCATAATTCCAGGGCTTTTTCAGTTTGGCCAGCTGCATACGCGTAAACACCCTGGTAATACCAATCGTCAATTTCAGCCGCGTTGGGGACCTTAGTTTGAGTCTTAGTCTTTGGCTGAAGCCGTTCAAGTGCAATTTTTGCCTCGCTGTTGCCTGGTTCCAAATTTAACACTTTTCGATATTCACGCGCTGCCTTATTGAAATCACCCGCCTTTTCAGCAGCTTGGCCGTTTTCGGTGGATTTCTGCAAAAGGTTGCGCAGAGTTGCTTTTGCCAAATTAACCCGCAGTTGCAGAGCCGAATCGTTAGGCGATAGTAAGAAAGCAGATTGCAAGCGTTCAAGCACAGCTGCCCAATCACCCTTCTTTTCGAGAATGTCAGCCGCTTTGACTAATTCACCTTGGCGTTTGGCAGCACTCTTCTCCCACTCGCCTTTAAGACGAAGACTGAGTTCTCTGTCAAGGGGCGCCAGCTTTTCTACTGCCGCTAGGCTTCGCGCGAGGTCGCCTTCATCGAGGCCGCGTTTAAACTCTTTTTGATACACTTCAATTTGGCGCTTCACTTCTCCGCTCAATGCGATCAATCCGGCCTTGGCACGCTCATTGAATGGGTCTCGATCTAACGCTTGGCTCCACATGGCAATGGCATCGCTGGTACGGCCTTCTTCTTTGGCCTGAAGCCCTTTAATAGAAAAATCTTCAGCCTGCAATTTTAACTGACCCTCAGCTGTTTCAACTAACTCATGAACCACCCGGTTAGTCGGATCTAGCTTTTTCGCTTCTTTCCAACGATTTAATGCTTTGGCATAATCGCCCGACAAAAAGAGCTGACTACCTGATTTGAGATGTTCACGCACAGCCAACTTGAGGGTATATTCTCGATTTTCTTTAGCTTTGGCGTCATCAGGATGATTCTTAAGAACTTTATCAAATTGGGCTAGGGCTTGATCATAGTGCCCTTGATCATAAAGAGTAATAGCCAAGTTAAAACGTGCTTCGGGGTAATCAGGTTTTAGATTGAGGGCCTTCTCGAAGCTCTGAGTTGATTCGTCAAAGCGACCCTGGCGATAATGCAATACACCCATTAAAAATTCAGCCGCCGAATACTGCTGCCCAAGCAAGGGTTCAACGCTGCGGACCGACTCATCAATGAGGTCGTTTTGATACAGTGCATCCGCCAGGTCCAGCTTAAGTTCTTTGTCATCGGGTTTTAGGTCATTGGCTTTTCGTAAGGCTATCAGGCGCTCAGCTTTTTTCCCTTCATACCCAGCTGCTTCAGCTAGACCTAACCAGCCTTTGAAATGCCTGGGGTCAAGACGACTAACTTGAGTGAATGAATCTAAAGCAAGCTTCCAACGTTTTTGTTTTAAACCCAAAACACCAAGGTTAAGCCATGCTTCGATTTTCGTGGGGTCGGCCTGGCGCGACTTTTCAAAGGCGTCTTCAGCTTCGGCCAAGTGGCCAAGTTGAAAACGGGCCACGCCTAAATTATTCCAAGCATCAGCAGCCTGACCGCCTTGGCTCTGCCGTGCAGCCGTTGACAAAAGTGGTTCTGCCTCGCTAAAGCGTTCTTTGCGGCTGAGTGTGACACCAAGAAGCAAGCTCGCTTCGGTATGCCCAGGCGCGAGTTTAAGGGCCTCGCGTAGCGAGGCCTCGGCCTCGTCTAAACGACCGGCTTTGTACTGCGTGAGAGCCAAATTAAAACGCAAGTTGGCCTGCGAACGCTCAAGCCCTGCTGCAGCTAAGATTGTACTGCCAAAGAAAAAGCCGCCGGCAATGCCGGCGGCCATCATGGCGAGCTTAAATTTCAATGCCATCAAGCCTCGTCGAGGATCTTCTTAACCCCGTCCAAACTAGGAGCGCAAGGCAATAGGGTTTCAACGTTCATGACTTCATAGACTCCACGAATATCGTCTTTCATATTACAGAGAATCATTTTTCCGCCACTGCGGCGAAGCATGCGCGATTGAGAAAGCAGTACTGCCCAACCCGATGAAGCGATATAGCTAGTGTTGGCTAGATCTACAACCACGCGATTTTCCTCGCCATTTCCCAGCAAATCTTGCAGGTACTGCCTGAAGTTTTGATAGGTAAAAATGTCGAGGCTGCCTGATGGTTTGATAACCATCGAGTTTAGGGCGCCGTCGCGGTTATGGGTAATTTCGAGAGTGCTCATGAAGTTCTCCGATAGCACGATAGCCTATTCACTAGCCGCCCCATTTTACTGATTTCCAAGAAAAAGAAAGCATTTTTTTTGATCTTAAACACTAAAATCAGCCGGTTTTGACCACGATCAGGGTCAAATCGTCTGATTGTTCTTGGCCATCAGCATGCAAGTTCACAGCATTGACCACGCTTTTAACCAAAGCATCTGCGCTAGACCGTGATTTAGCCTGTGAAAGCACGGCATGAAGCTTTTCACGTCCAAATTGGTCCGATTTGGAGTTCATGGCCTCGGTGACACCATCGGTAAAAAGCACAAAGGTGTCGCCAGGTTCAAGCTTAAGACGACTCGATTTGATGACCGTATCGAAGTCTTCGGCTTCGGCGATACCAACGGGCATGCCCTTGGCGCGGCATTCTTCAACATGTCCCGACGCGCTTATTCGAAGAGCTGGTTCATGACCAGCAGAAACAAATTCGACCTCACGCGTCTCGATATCGAGTACGGCATAGATGACCGTGACAAAGCTTTCGCCCTTCAGATCAGGCCAAGCTAACTCATTTACCTTTTTCATCACTAAGGTGGGGTCAGACTGTTCGCGGGCCACGAAGCGAATAAGATTTCTCAGGTTCGCCATGTGAATGGCGGCAGGTACGCCCTTGCCAGAGACGTCTGCGATCACCAAGCCAAGCTTTTTGCCATCGCCAATAGCAAACCAATCAAAAAAATCACCACCCAGCTCTTTGGCAGGTGCGCAATGAAAGGCAACATCGAGCTTGCTATACTTAGGTGCGGTATCGGGTAACAAATTTGCTTGGATGGACCGAGCAACATTCAATTCACCTTGGATGCGTTCTTGTTCAAGTTTAACTTGTTGGCCCTGATCTAGATTGGCGACCATTGAATTGAATGTCTCAAACAAGCGACCCATCTCATCTTTACTATGAACAGGCACCTGAACTGTAAGGTCCCCCGCACCGACGGCAGCTGCTGCGCTCGAAAGCCTGCGAATGGGATCGACCAAAAGTTTAACGAGAATAAAAGAAAGGCCTACGCCTAAAGCTAATATAAGCCCCGAAGCTAATAGCAAAGCATTGAAGGCCGCTTGAACCTGGTCTTCGACAGCTTTACGTGACAAGCCGATATGCACCGTGCCCAAATTACGCATCGAGCCACGAGGTGTGACTGGGGCTTCGACATCCCAAACCCTTACGCCATTAGCGACCGCCTCACGAACACCTGAACCTAGCCCTTGGCTACTACCCAATTGGTCCAAACTAAAAGGTTTGCCCACAAGCTCGCGGTCTGGATGGGCTAACACAATGCCCTTCTCATCAAGGACAGCGGCATAGACGACATTGAGGTTACTTTTAGGGGCGTCAACGGCGAGCGAAATCATCGTGACCGGATCACGTGTGAGCACCGCCTCAGCTACACCCGAGGCTAAATTCGATGCCACGGTGCGTGCGCGCAGCAACGCCTCGGCCCTTAGGGCTGAGCGCTGCGTGGCTAACGATAAGCCCGTGACAGAACCCGCGGCTAAAAGCAGCAAGCCGAGTATGGCGAGGGTATATTTAGCGAAAATCGACAAGTGAACCTCCGGACGACAGTCTATTCGATTTTGAGGTGTTTCATCAAGCTTGAGGCGGTTTATTAAGGTATGCGCCAGCAGCCTCGGCAGTCATAGGCCGTGCAAAAAAGAAGCCCTGGGCCAATTCACAGCCCATAGCCAAAAGGCGGTCGCGCTGGACTTCATTCTCGACGCCTTCAGCCACCACGCCTAGACCCAAATTCTGAGCCATAGCAACTACAGCCACGATGACAGCCTCGTTCTGCGACAGACCATCAATTCGGCTAACAAAAGAACGATCAATTTTGAGGGTGTCGACCTCAAAACGGTGAAGATAGCTTAGTGAGGAATAGCCGGTGCCAAAATCATCGATTGCGAGTCGAAAACCATGACCGCGAAGTTTTTGAAACGAGGTCGCTGCCGCGGCTGGATTATCCATGAGTACCGATTCGGTAATTTCAAACTGAAGTTGCTGAGCTAGCAAACCGCGAGATTCGACCATGCCTTGGATTTCGTTGGCTAGGGTTTCGCGTTTGATCTCTTCGCCACTCAAATTCACATTTAGGGTCAAGCCCTGAGTGAGGCCCAATGCCTGCCACTGCTGCCATTGATTCAAAGCCATCTCAAGAACCAAGCGGCCGAGTGCCACAATTTGCCGGGTCTCTTCGGCTAAGGGAATAAACTCAACTGGCGGAATCATACCACGTTCCGGATGCTGCCAACGAAGCAAGGCTTCAAAGCCATAGAGAGATCCATCGCGCATTCTCATCAAAGGCTGGTAATGCAGAGAAAAGTTCTTGGCTTCGATGGCGCGGCGAAGATCTGTTTCAAGTTCAAGGCGTGATACAGCTTGGGCATGCATGGCAGGGTCAAAGATGACCTGTTGACTCGGCCCTAAGGCCTTGGATTGGACCAATGCGGTTTCGGCATCTCGTAATAATTCTTCGGCATCTCCTTCATGCCCTTCACTGAGGGCCAAGCCAATACTGACCGTGGCAAATATTTCACGGCCGCGAACATTGAAGACCGGTTTGATCTGGGCGTGTACGCGTTCGGCAATGACCATGACATCGCGATGGCCACGCATGTCTTCAAGTAAGATAACAAATTCATCACCACCTAAGCGGGCCACCGTATCGCCAGGCCTGAGCAGCTCTTCGAGCCTGCGAGCCATGGCCACCAAAAGCTCATCACCCTTTTCGTGCCCTAGGCTGTCGTTGATCAACTTAAAATGGTTGGTATCAAGCATCAGTACGCAAAATCCGTAGCGTTTATTGCGAGACATGCGGGCCAGGCTGCGACCCATTCGATCGAGCAAGAGCACGCGATTAGGCAGACCGGTAAGCGGGTCGCTTAGCGCAGCTAATTCTTGCCTTTGCTCTCCCCGTTTTCGGTTATCAATATCGGTTTGCGACCCAGCAAAACGAAGGGCCATACCAGGCTCACTAAAAATGGCCATTCCGCGCGCTAACATCCAGACATAGTCGCTTGAACTTTGGTTTAAGGCACGATATTCACATTCAAAATGATGGGTCTGGCCCTTGATGTGAGCCTGCCAACGGTTGATAAAGTTGTCCCGGTCTTCAGGGTGTATCAAAGCCAACCATGCTTCGAAATCGCTTGGGCCGGCTTCGGGCGAAAGGCCCAGTTGCGCGGCCCAACGTTCAGAAAAGAACCAACGCGATTTCTTAATGTCCCAGTCCCAAAGTCCGTCATTCGCGCCACGGGCCGCAATGGCATAACGCGTTTCGCTCTCGGTGAGGGCTAGTTCTGCTTGCTTCAAGTCATTGATAGAATCAAATGCAAAGCAGACGGCTCGAACATCACCTTGCTCTGAAAAAATGGGTAGGTATTCAACGCGATACCAACTACGCTCACCTTCGGCATCTGTAACATAGCGATCGCGGCGTAACTCTTCGCCTTGCATGGCTTTTGTAAAGGCTTTGTGAAAAGCCTCACCCTCATCCGTAGGTAATAATTCAATCACAGGGAGGCCGGCATGAATATCCCGTCGCCTGAGAAGGCGGGCAGAAACAGCGGCATTATGGTTAAATGCCTCAATCCGTCCTTTGGAATCAACAAGTACGATACTTTGCGAACCGGCATTAAAGATGGCGAGTAAATTCGCCAACAATTTCTCGTGATCTAATTCCTGGCGCTTTTCTTCATGAATATCACGCAAAATAACAAGGTGCTCGGTTTCACCTGGAACCACGCGCGCTTCAAACCAGCGCTGCCCTCGGGGTCCATTGGTTAGCCAATCAAAACTTTGAGGCCTGGTTTGGCCAGCCTTTTCAAGTATTTTATCAGTCAAGCCCACAGGATCGAAGGGCGGCAATTTCCCTTCCAAACTGGCTAAAGGCTGACCTAAAAGAGGCGCAAGGTGGCGAGGCTCTTGCCCACGAGGAAATCGCACATCAAGGATATGGCCCTGATGGTTAAAACGCAGCATAAGATCAGGCACTGCTTCTAATAGACTACGATAACGGACCTCAGAACGGCGTTGAGCAGTCTCAGCACGTTGGCGAGCCAAAGCATTGGCTGCTAACTCAGCCGCCACAAGGCAGGCTTGCACCACACCGGCGTCCCAAACTCGGCCTGCTATACGAGTTTCAAGCCAAAGTCCCCCGAGAGGAGCATTTCGGTACGTAATAGGCACACTAATGAATGCCGAAACTCCACGGCGACGAGCTTCGAGGCGTTCGGGCTCGCAGGCTACGGGCAAAGTTTCAATATCAGTGACCGTCCAAGGCTGGCTTGCACCCCAACGTGAGAGCATGTTTGGTAACCCTCGGGCTTTAATATTCTGACTGCTGCTGACCATCGAGGGCGTGCCCGCTGTAACCCACTCGTGACTTTGGCTCAGCAATTCGCCGTCGCCATGTAAGGCCCAAAGACAGGCGCGTTCCACTTTGGCGAAATTACCTAGGTCTTGTAACGCACCGTTTAAAGCTTTATCCATATCGTCATGGGCCACGCTGAGGAAGCGAGCTCCCAATTGAGCCGCTAGCTGTTCCCTTTCAAGGGCTCCGCTTAATGCGCCTTGCTTTTGGGTACGAGCATCTGCATCAGAAAGCATTTGCGCACATAGACGCACGAGGGATTGATCTTCAGGCGACCAAGGCCCTTTAAAATGACGACGCCCAATCAGAATATATCCTTTAGGGCCACTCGACTGGCTTAAAGGCGCCAAAAGGACTTGCATTAAACCCATGGCTGACAAACTATCAGCCAAGCTCTTGGCCTCTAACGGCAATTCATCAAGTTGGTTGATGACGATGAGACGGCGTGCATGCAGGGCGGCAAGCAACCAGGGTTGGGCCTCGAGATCTGCTGGGCCCAAAATCTGCACCGCATTTTCGCTCATTTCGAGATGGGGCCAGTCAAGCCATGACCGTACGCGCGTGCTTTTGGGTCCTAGGCGTGCCATCAGCATGCGATCAACATTGAGGAATTTGCCGCAGTCTTCTAGCGTCTCGCGAAAAGCTGACTCGAGTTGATGAGTTTCGGTCTCTTGCAGCCGCGAAGTGAGACGGTAAAGCAGACGTTCAAAGGCGTGTAAATGGCTAAGTTCCGCTTCGGCCTGCTCCCGGGTGGCCCGTTCACGTGCCAAAAGGCCCTGGCTTCTTTTGCGTCGTCTCAAACTCAGGGCAGCCATACTATGAATAAGTCCGCCTAACGTGGCGAGAAAGGCGAGCCAGGCGCCGTGACCATAAATCGAGCGGTCTAAGTAAGTGGCTCGCAATTCGGCCACTCCCAGTCCTGGTAGCACACCCTGGGGAAGGCTTTGAGAAATACTAGCTGCGCTGAGCAACCCTACAAAATTGAGCAATCGATCAAATACATGCAATGGTCGGGTCTTGCCACCCTGGGCAAAAGGCTTGCCATCGCTTTGCACTATTTCAAGGCGGTCGAAACTTAGAGCATCTGCCACCCGATGAAGATGGGCTTCGGCTTGGCTGGCGCTGTCAAGTGAGGCCGTCAATAGCAACTGGGCCGCACCTTTCAGCCTCTGAACTTCTTCAGTTTTGTGCCCAACCTGCCGTAGTCCTACCACGGCAAACCAGGTAAAAGCCAAGGCACTAATTAGAATGAGACGCGTAAGAGGGGCCACAGACTGGCCTAAATTATTGAAGTGGAAGCGCGGCAGCAGCTTCGAGGGCTAAGGTATAAGAGAGTGGTCCAAAACCAGAGATCTGACCAAGTGCAACACCAGCGACCATCGAGTGATGACGAAATTCTTCACGACGGTAGATATTTGAAAGGTGTACTTCAAGTGTGGGTATTTTAACAGCGGCGATCGCATCGCGAATTGCCACCGAGGTATGGGTATAAGCTGCGGGGTTGATGATTAAAAATTCAAAGTGGCCTTGCGCGTCTTGGATGGCGCTAACCAATTCACCTTCGTGATTACTTTGAAGAATCTTTAGCTCAACGCCAAGCTTAGCAGCTCTTTGAGTAAGATCTGCGTTAATGGTGTCGAGAGTTTGCTGGCCGTAAACTTCGGTTTCACGTTGGCCCAGCATGTTTAAGTTGGGTCCGTGTAGGACCAGTATGCGTCTCACGCTTGCCCTCAAAAGGAAGTTTGAATATTATAGCTCAAGCAAGCTAGCTTGGCTCGGGATCACCTGATTTTTGGCTTGAAATTGAATTCGGCCTGGCGCCATTCAGCTACTTTGCCTGAATAAACCGCCTCAAGGCGATAGAAATAGCGGCCCTTGGTCAAATACTTGCCTTTTTCACTAAGACCTGAAAAGAAAACCTGGTTACGTCCGGGCTGATAGCTGCCCAGGGGCCCTGTAAAAACTTCATGACCTTTTAAATCAAAGATTCGATAAAGAACTTGGGCGGGCTGGTCGATACAAAAGAAAAGATAAACGCCGCCTTCACTGAAGGGTTCGGGAGAAGATTGAAGGCAAGACAATTTAGCCATGAGCGAAGTTGTTTCTAGAACAGGGTGAGCTGCGATTCGGGTCGACACCAGACTTGGAGTCGGCCGAGGCATGATGACCGGCAATCGATAAGGAGTACTGCTGGGAGTGACGGTCAGAATCGGGTTAGGCCGTCGCATGCTTACCCGCGGGGTGTAGCTAGGACTCGGGCTAACACTAGGCGATGGTGGCACTGGTGAAGGGCGAAATGTGGGAGTAAGCGATGGTTGGGAAAAGGTCGGGCTCAAAACAGGGATCGGTTTTTTGGGTGCTAGGATTGCTTGGCTGGGAGCTTTCGCATTCCAAAAAATTGACTTAGCGCCGGATAAAAGCCAAATTTGAATCACGAGCGCTTGAGCTTTAGCGACTACCTCTTCATCTTGTTCGAGCGGATGAAAGGCCAGGCCCACAGCAAAGCCTAATCCATGAGGGGGCACACTCACAAAAGCAGCATAGGCTTTATCCATATCACCATCCATGTTTTCAAAATTCCTATGCCAAAATATGGGTGCTGAGTTTTGTGGAGGGCGTTGAGCCATGACACCGAAAGCTGCAAGGCCGATTCGGCTCGCTTGACCCCAGGGATCTTCAAATTCAACCACTTCGCGCGGACCTAATTGACCCATACGCAATCCCTTAAAACCAATAGCTTCCATATCCCATTGGGCGATATCGATAAAGATAGCACTGCCACCCATGCGCAAATAATCGCTTAAGGTAGAGGCAACGGCTTCGCCCATGCGTGATGGTCCGCTGGGCGGGTTGGCAAAATCCTGCCACCAGCCGGGTGAGCCAATAACCATGAGGTCAACGACCTCGGCATCCATAAAGCGACGAGGTTCTTTTTCAATAGCCTCAAAGGTCGTCGTGCGGACGTTCCAACCCCAAGACGCCAAGCGTTTGGACCAAGGTGATACGCTCGAACTATTTTCAATCAGTAGGACGCGGGGTTCTTGGCGGCGAGCTAAACGCGCGCCCTTGGGGGCACTTTCGCCAAGATGAACTTGCCAAGCAGGGTTCTGGGTTAAGAGAGCAGCAAGATCTTTTGAATTCCAACGGCCTTGAGAATCGCGAGGGTCAAGCTCTGATACCGCAGCCAAACTAAGCCATGATTTGCCCTCTTTGAGAACCTGATTCCATACCTTGGCCTGTTCGGGCCAAGATTCTTGGGGCTCAGCCACGAGTCGGCTCATGGCTAATCCTAAAACAAAGATGAAAAGGCAGTTCTGTTTTTTCATGCAAGTCTTAAAATAGCTAGGCGGTCTTGACGCGCCGCAATTAATGACAAACCATCACCAAAAGCTAAAAAGAGAAAGGGATCATTGACCCAATGCCCGGCCCAAACTATTTCACCCTGCATGTTAAAGGCGCTCAAGATCCTGCCACTTTGAACCCAAATTCGACCGAGCGAATCAAACCATTTAGCCCGTACATGTTCTTCAAATTTTGTCGCCCAGAGTTTCTCGTGTGTACGAACCCGGCTTAACGTGACGCCTTCATAGGGATTTTCCCAGAGCAATAGTTCTCCGTCTGAACTCAACAATGGCTTCTCGCCATCCCGCCGCCAAAGCAAGGCGCCCGTCGGGTCAATAATTCTAAACTCGTAACCTTCCTTATATATTTCGAGCGCTGCGATGGGTGCGTGGGTGGCAAAGTGCAAGCCTCGTAGATGCGAAGAACTGCTACTACTTTCTTGATGGCGCCAACGCACTTGCCATGCTTCACCGTGGCGGGACCAAAGGGACCAGCGTGCTTCAGATTTAGCTTCATCCTCAAGTAAGCGCGCGCCTGCTACGAGTAGATTCTGGCCATCGGGACTAAAAGCTGCGTATTTAGTGTAATGATCAAGCTCTTGGTAAGGCAAACGGGTACCCAAACTCTGCAGATCGCCACTAGCGAACTGAGTAAACCAGGGCGTATGTAACGCAATTTCATCGTGCATCGGCACTTTTAAGAGCTGGTAGGACTGTTGAAATGGGGGGGGCTCAAACGATAGGCGTCCTATGCTGCGGCCTTCTGCATTCCAGCAAACTAATTCTTGGCCTAGCGCCAACCAAAGCCTGCCATCTGAATTGGGTAACAAAGTCTGCGCGCCAGAGTCTAAGGGACGTTCCCAACAAAGCTTTCCTTTGTCGTCCCACAATGCAAGCGTGCGGTCGCGATAGAGCGCCCAAGCTTGACTATCCGCGACGCCAATTTGAATTACATCGGATGGTCGGCGACGGATAGATTCGTGTACGCCGGCCCCATGCATAAAACGCGGCGATAGGCGCTTCTGATTTTCAAAAAAAATCCATGCCACCAGCACGGCTAGTGAGAGTACCCAACCCTGCAACCCGAAGTGCGATCCCGCCAGCAGAACCCCTAAGCAGCCCGTCAAAAACAGATACTTTTTTAGCGCCAACCCAAACTCGCTAGAAAACGTTGAGCCACCTGGTCCCAGGCAAGTCGCTTGCGTACCCAGATTTGGCCCTTTTTCTCGCGAGCGTCTCCCTTATGATTGAGAAGGCGTCTTATTAGATCTGCATATTCAGGCGCATCGCGGCGCTCTAAATACAGAAAACGTTCCAGACCGTAAAGGCCAGGAATGAGATTGCACGCCACGGGCCGTCCTAAAGCCAAATATTCAACCACCTTCATAGGTACGCGGTGAGCATTGGCGGGGCCTTCATCCCAGTAAGCTAGACAAAGGTCAGCGGCAGCCATCCATTGTGCTGCTTCGCTAGCGGCAAGAGGGCCCGTAAAGCGCAGCCTCGGCCAATCCGCGTATGCGGTCTTATATTTCTCATAGAGCGGTCCGCCCCCTGCAATGACAAGAGTGAAGGGCTGTTTCTCATGAAAGAGCGACCCCATTTTCTCAAGTAGGCGTTCGAGTTGGCAGGCGACGTTTAAGTGCGCAGCAAAAACAAGTAACTTTCCGGGGCCTAGCTTTTTCTCAGAGCGGAAGTGTTTAATTTCATTGGCTCGCCGAGCTGTAAAACGCTTTAAGTCTACCCCTTGTGCGAGTTCAATGACTCGAGCTGACGGGATTCCCAGTTCTTGAGTGAGATGTTGGCGTATGGCGGGATGATGTGTGGAGAAACGGCGTATGAGCCAAAAAGCAGGGGCCTGCAACGCTCGCATCAATAGAGCAGCCGGGCCTTTGCGCCATGCATGGTCCAAATCATCGATGTCGAGCACTGCGCGAGTACCCTTCAGACGGGCAATCCAAAGCGCTAGCCAAACATGCGGGTAGGGTTTGATTCCAACCGCCAACTCAAAACGCTGAAAAAGTGCTACGCTCAAAAAACGTGGTAAGGCGGCCAATGCCTCAAGAGAATAAGCCTGGTTGCGCAAACGGGGCACCTCAAGGCGAACTTGCCAGCCCAGGCGAACAAGGGCTTCTGCTAAATATTGGGCGCGAAGCGCACAACCTGATTCAGGGCCCAATGCCGAAAAAATAACAGCGCGTTTCATATTATATTTTCTCGAAAATCTTGAAGGCGGGGCGGCCAATTCAGTTTGCTCACTTTTACCTTCGTGGCGAGAGCCTCTGGACGCCGGCTCAACAGGCCCCAGGCCAGACCCATGGCATAGCTCAAATGCCTCAGCGGATAAAGCATTAAGCTTAAGAGAAACGCCCAGAGATCAATGAGGCGAGCGCCTAAAGCAAGCGAACTCAATAGCACGCCAAAACCATAGCTCGCCCAAAGAAGCATGGCCATTCGGGGCAGCCAAATGAGAGAGCCCAAAGCTAATGCAAATCCTACTAAAGGTAAGAATCTAAAAAAATCACCTGATTGAAAATGGATCCGACTTTGTTGCGCCCTGCCGCGTCCATAGCGAAAGGCTTGATGCGAAAACTCAATAATGCTTGCGCGCCGCGGCCTAGCCAGCCAAGCGCCCGGTTCGTAAACCTGTTTTTGGCCAAGATCCGCCAGGCGATCTAAGAATTCATTTTCTTCATTGGGATAGAGATCTTCACGAAAACCACCTAGTCGTTTAAAGATATCGTGGCGCACTAGGAGATTGCAAAGAATAAGTTCTTTTTCACCACTTAAGCGAGATTGTCCTACACGGGCGTAACGAGCCCGTGAAGAACCCGAGCCGAAGCGAGAAGCTTGCAGCTCAGAAAATACACTTTGTAGCCAGTTTTGGTCTGCCGTTCCCAGATTGGGCCCGCCCACCACAGCCGCGTCCCATCTTTGGGCTGCCTTTAACATGATTTCAAGTTGGCCCGGAACAGGTCTTGAA
Source organism: uncultured bacterium (assembly GCA_964521965.1). Classification (GTDB taxonomy): domain Bacteria; phylum Oederibacteriota; class JAJYGY01; order JAJYGY01; family DAIDJD01; genus CAZFUM01. The sequence goes on from CAZFUM010000045.1 coordinate 14,671, forward strand.
TCTGCATCTAAAAAAAGCAGCCATTCGCCTTTAGCCTTGGCAGCAGCTAAATTACGCTGACGTGAAGGCTGGCGGCCTTGGGCCACCAAAATCTCGAGGCTAAAAGGCCCTTCACCGAGTCCCACTAAGTGACCCAAGAGGGCCCTCGGGCGAGATTCAGGCTCCAAAGGTATGATGACCGTGACCTTGGCTTTATGAGGCTTTCTTAAGCCTTGGGTTGCGCGCATTGACACCTTTTTGGGGGAATGCTAAACTCGCCCCTCTTTTGGCTTCCCTTGCGGGAGCAAGTAATAACTTTTGGGAGATTTCGAGTGCCTATCAAACGATCCTCAATCAAAGATGTGCGCCGTATTCTGCGCCGACGCGCCCGTAACCAGGCCGTGATCAGTCGCCTGCGTTCGGCGATAAAAAAGGTTGAACAAGCTGCCACGCCCGAAGAAGCTCGCAAAGCGTTTTTGGCAGCCGAGTCGCTACTCGACAAAGCGGGTCGCAAAGGTTATGTTCACCATGCAACGGCATCACGCAAGAAATCACGCTTGGCGAAGATGATCAATAAAAAAGCCGCTAAGTAAACGCAGCAAGAATCTTTAGCACTTGAGGCGCCCACAAGGGCGCCTCTTTTTTTGCCTAAGGCATTCGTAAAGTGGGCGCTGGGGACGGTTGAACCGTGGGGCTGGCCGAGATGCTAGCAGCAGGGCTGCCGCCGCCAAGTATTCGAAAAAATGCAATGCCTTCGGGCTGACCATCCACAAAGAATCGAATGTGGTATTGCCCTGGTTTTATCAAAGGATACTTCTGCCCGGCTTCGGGTCTACTATCTTGAATACCAAAAGCTACGCTAAAGGTGTGAGGAATATAGGTGCGGCCTTGAAGGCGCAAATAGTCACTACTTACACGCGCTGGCATGGTCAGACCGTAATAACCCACTTCGCTGCCATCTGGTGC
>CAZFUM010000046.1:0-15385 GCA_964521965.1 uncultured bacterium
CCCTATGTTTTCTTAGCTGCTGCCTTTGCCAGCCCCGTGGTTTTTCTCTCACCCACCCCCACCCCCTCTTATTCTGCCTCGCGCACCGCCACAGTTACTCGGTCTGCCTCGCCGACATTTAGCGACAGCCCGACCCCTTCAGCGCCCACGGCGACGCGTTCTGCCACAGCAAGCGCCACTGAGTCAGCCAGCCCGTCGCCTAGCCCCACGGCCAGCCCGACGCTTGCTGACAGCGCCACGGTTTCGCCTACTTTCACCGATGTGCCGGCTGGCAGCAGCCCGACGGCTACGCTCACAGCTACTTTAGTTGAAACTTATACCAACACCCCGACACCTAGTGTCAGCCCGACTGCCAGCGACACGGCGAGTCTTAGTGCAACGCCCAGCAACGTGGTCGTTGGCCCTAGTCTGACCAACACCTTGGTCGCGCCCTGCTGCGTTAATGGCCAGGTGATTGATGCCCAGGCCGTGCCCAACCCTGCCTGGGGCTCGGCAGTCTTGTTGGGCGTGAAGCTCGATGCCGCTGCATCTAAGATACGCGTGAGCATTTACAGCAGCGCGCACACATTAGTTTGGAAGGGAAGCTTTGAGAGCGGCTATGCCTTGGGTTGGAATAGCCTTGCCTTGCCACCCCTTTCATTGGCTTCAGGGTCCTACTACTTGGTGGTCGATAGCGGGGCTGCGCCCAAGAAAGTTGTAAAAGCGTTTATTTATCGCTGAAATAGATTGAATGAAAGCCAACAGCTACCTCATCTGCCCCAATCCCTTTAAAGGTACCTACACAGCCCTGCAGGCTGCGCGCCTGCTTGCCCGCAAGGTCAGGCAAGCTGACCCTCAGGCGCGCATAAGCCTCTTGCCCCTAGCTGACGGCGGGCCTGGCACGCTCGAGGCAGTGCATGCTGCCCGCGGAGGCCAGTGGCGCAAAGCGCGGGTGCGCGGGCCTTTGGGTAAGACTGTGAGGGCGCGTTGGCTTAAATTGGGGCGTATTGCTGTGATCGAATCTGCCGAGGCGATAGGGCTGCAAGTTCTAAAAAGTGGCAGGGGTAACGCGAAGAGTTCGTTGCAAGCGAGCAGTTTTGGCTTGGGTCAACTTATCTTGGCGGCTCAGCGAGCTGGCTGTCGTGAGATTTGGATAGGATTAGGCGGTAGTTGCACGAGCGATGGCGGCAAGGGCATGGCCCAGGCTCTGGGCTGGCGTTTTTTGGATAATCAGGGTAGTGAATTAAAAAGTGGCGGAAAAAGTTTAGTGGACCTTGCCACCGCGCTTCCTTCTAATAAAAAATTATTTAGGACGCGTATTCACATTCTAAGCGACGTTAAAAATCAATTAAATGGCCCGCAAGGCGCGGCCCGAATATTTTCACCGCAAAAAGGCGCTGGGCCCCGTGAAGTCAAAATCTTGCAGCGGGGGCTGGCTCGACTCTCAAAGATTTGTGGGGGCAAGCAGGCCAAGCGGGCTGGTGCTGGCGCCGCAGGCGGTTTGGGTTATGGCCTGCTGGCGTTTGCGGGCGCGCGCATGGAGCCCGGGGCTGATACGTTGATGAAATGGGCGGGTTTTAGCGCGCGTTTAAAGCACTGTGATATTTTGGTGACGGGTGAGGGGTGCTTTGATCGCTCGTCCAGCATGGGCAAATTGCCATGGCGCTTGGCCCAAGCCGGGCTCAAAGCTAACAAAAAAGTCTGGATCGTGGCAGGCCAAGTGGCCTGGCGACCCAGACTTAAAGATTTGACTCTCATTGATTTGAAAATTAATCGCTATTTTGGCGCTCTTTAATTAATTTCAGTGCCTTGCGCTCGGCGACAACTTTCTTCAGCGCAGCTTGGGAATTTTGATTGCGGTAGTTGTAGTCCAGCGAGTCGCGCCAAAGAAGTTCGGCTGTGCCGTATTTGTTGGCTAGATATGCCTCAAGGCCCCTTTGATAAAGTCGATCACTCTCTTTGCGTTCGTAGGCTGTTACTTTTTTGGGCGTTGCTTTGGCGACCGGTCTCGACTTGCTTGGATAAATGTTCCGGCAACCTGCTATGCCCGGCGCTGCGCCTATAAAGACGGCAAGGGCAGCACCGCAGGCTAGCTGGTTAAATTTCATTCTTCGTCTTTGCGCTTTCTGATCGGCAGCGGAGCCAGGCCAGCCAGGTCGCCAATCACATTCACGAGATCTTTGTCAGCGGGCAATACAATTTTAGAATTGTGAGAGAGTGATTTTTCGACGGCTTCGATGCGGCGTAAGACTTGCGCGTTGCCCACAAAATACTTTTCGGCAGCTTCGTTTACCAGCGCAATGGCCGCGGCTTCGCCTTCGGCTTCGAGAATTCGCGCTGTCTTGACGCCTTCAGCTTTCTTGATGCTGGCGCGTTTTTCGCCATCGGCCTCGGTTTCATGCGCTGAAGCAAAGTCCACGGCGGCAATCTTTTCGTTCTCGGCCTTCACCACTTTGTTCATGGTTTCTTGCACATCTTTGGGCGGGTCGATTTCTTTGAGTTCGGTGCGCACAATTTCGAGGCCCCATTTGCCGGTCTCAATGGTAAGTATGCGGTGCAGTTCTTCGTTGATACGGCCGCGCTCGCTGTTGGCTGACTTGAGTGTCATGGTGCCAATGATGGCACGCAAGGTCGTGCGGGCTAAATTGACGATTTGATAGGCGTGGTTGTTGACTTGATATTGGCTCGACTTGACCGACTCTTGATCGTCTTTAACCTTGAAATAGACCTGGGCATCGACGCGCGCGTTCAAGTTATCGTTGGTGATGATTTCCTGAGGTTCGGCATCGACCATTTGTTCGGTGATGTTGACGCGATACATATGGTCAACAAAAGGGATGATCCAATGAAAGCCCGGGTTGGCGAAGTGAACAAAGCGACCAAAGCGCTCGATCAGGCCGCGATGGGTGGGGCGTAGTATTCGCACGCCCATTATAAAGAATAGAAATGCAAAGAATCCGATCGCTGCGTACATGGTTTGCTCCGTTGAGAAGGGCCGCTAGGGCCGGATGGTCATCTTACCCCAGATCAGCTTGCCGTCCACGACTAGCATCAAATAATAGAGGCCAGGCGCGCAGGTGGCGCCGCTTGAATTTTTGAGGTCCCAACAGGCCCAGCCTTGATTGGCCGAGCCTTGTCCTTTATCCCATACAGCTATTTTTTCACCTAGCAGGTCAAAGACCGTCACTTCAGCTTTTTGACCTGGCGCAAAGGCCACGCAGGCTCGGCCTAGGGCCTGGCTGCTGGGATTGGGATAAACCAAAAGCCCGTCGCTGACGCGGGGATAGGGCGTGGCGGTGGGGGGCACGATAGGCGTCTGGGTCAAGCTTGGGCTGGCAGTGGCGGTGGGCGTGATGCTGGGCGTGGGTGAGGCGCTGTAAGTACCCGTCACCGAGTGGGTGGGGCTTTCAGTCGCACTCGCGCTTTGTGTCGGGCTGCTGCTGCGGGTGGCGCTCGGCGTGGGTGTTGCGCTGCGGGTGGGGCTGGCGCTAAAGGTATAAGTAGCAGTGCGTGTGGCCGTCTGCGTGGCCGTGGGGCTAATGGTAGCAGTCTGCGTAGGCGTGGCCGTGGGCGTGGCAATGCCCACGCCATTGCCGCAGCCGTAAATCAAAACGCGTTGGTTGACGCTGTCAGCCACCCAAAGGCTCTCGGGCGCATTGGCTGCAACACTGCGCGGGCCATTGAGGCTGTCGCTGCCCACGGTGGCAGATAAGCTGGTGAAGCTGCTTTGGCCATAAATCAAATCTGCGTTAGGGTTGAATAAAGGGTTCCAACCCAGCACGCGTGAAAAGCCGCTGTCAGCTACAAAGAGGCGGCCCGAGCTATCGAGACCCAGTCCTTGGGGACTTGAGAGGCTTTGAGCCGAGGGCGTGAGCGAGCCCTGACCGGCCAAATTGGCGTTGAAATTCACTTGGCCTAGTACGACAAACGCTGTCTGACTCAGGGGCGCCAAAGAATAGCCCATAACGCGGTGGTTGGCTGTGTCTGAGACCCAAAGGCGTGAGGCGTCGATCGCTACGCCCTGGGGAAAAGAGAGACTGGCTGAACTGGGTGTGCTGCCGAGATTGTTCAAGGCCGTACTGAATGAGCCACCCTGACCCCAGACTTGGTTGGCTGAAGTCGAAAGTGTAGGGTCAGAAAAATACAGCACTCGGTGGTTATTGCGGTCGGCAACCGCTAAGCGGCTAAAACTATCGCAGGCCACTTGCATAGGCAGATTGAGGCTATCGGCTGCTGCTGGGCCGCCGCGGTTAGCGCTGCTCGAGGTGAAATCTGCCTGACCCAGCAGCAGGTCAGCGCTGGCTAAGCTGGCCACCGGCGCGGTGAAATGCAAGATGCGGTGGTTACCGCTATCGGCCACCCAGAGCGCACCATTGTTAGGATCGACCGCTAGACCTTCGGGCCCGTTAAGGCTGTTAGCGGCTGTGCTGCCGCCTTGATTTGCGCTGCTGGCAGTGAAATTGACTTGTCCTAACACGCCATTGGCCGGCATGCCCATGATCATGGCTGATACGTCATTCCATATCAGCACGCGGTGATGGTTTGTATCGGCCACATAGGCGCGGTAAGGGAAGCTGCGCGTGTCGATGGCGATGCCGCCCGGGTTGGATAGGCCCGCAGCGGTGGTTGCACCTGTGCCTGTGCTGCTGAGTGAGTTAACGCCGAGGGCGAGACAGCCAGGTTTGACCGCAGGCGGCACGGGTGTGGGTGTGGATGTGGGTGACGCTGTGTAAGTCGCTGTGACGGTAAATGTCGGCGAAATGCTAAAGGTTTCAGTGGCCGTGAGGGTGGCGGTGCGTGACACCGTGGCCGTGCGCGTGGGCGTGGCGCTGCGCGAAGACGTGGGGCTGATGGTGCCGCTATGGGTGAACGACGGGCTCAGCGTGGCGGTGATGCTTTCAGTAGGCGAAGCGCTATAGGTGGGCGATTCACTGAAAGTGCTTGACTCGGTAAAACTTGCGCTTTGAGTGGGGCTCGCTGTCTCGGTTTCGCTGGCTGTGGCGGTAGCCGTAGGAGTCTCAGAATAGCTTGGTGTAGGGCTGGCCGTCATGCTGCGCGTATAGGTTGGGGTACCGCAAGCAGGCTCTATGCTGGGGTAGGTGAAGATGACCGCTAAATTGGGGAAGAGAGCAGCTTGGTCGCAGCTCATTTCTAAGCCTGTGCGATTAGGGCAGTCAAAGTAGCTGCGTATGCCGGATGAGGCCGTGGCCCCAAAGCTGGTTGATGCCGTGTCAAAATACTGCAAGGTAATGCTGTTGAGAGTCTCAGAGAGGATAGCTTCAACCGTGATGGTATTAGCAGATTGATAGAGCTGCACGTTTTGCCATTGAATCACAGCCATGCGCAAAGGCGCGCTGCCCAGCACCGCGACGTGCACGCTGCCACCTGCGCTGGGGTCTAAGTCAGTCCAGAAGGGAGCCACGATACACAAAGGCGAACCTGCGGCATTGAGGCAGTTGTCAGCATATTCAGTTGAATAGCCGCTAAAACGAATCAAGCCATTGGTTGAAATCGAGATGGACTGATAAGTGGCCCCGTAAAACTTGAAATTAAAGCCCATGTCAAAATTCACGGCGCCGTCATCATTGTTGGGATCAAAATTCAGGGCTGGAGCGCTGCCCGATATATCTATCCAATTGAAGCTCGTTTCTTGCAGGGTGTAGCCAAAGACATCGCTCTTATAAATAGGCGTGCGCGTGGCGGTGGGGCTGGCGCTATAGGTTTGGCTGGCCTGGGGCGTTTCGCTGGGCGTTCCTGTCAGGGTGCCTGTATCGCTAGCGCTGGGGCTGGCACTGAATGTGGGACTGATGGTGGCAGTCTCGCTGGCGCTGGGGCTAGCTGTGCTGGTGGGACTAGGGCTAAAGGTGGGTGTGACCGTGGGCGAGGCAGTGAAGGTCGGGCTCTCGGTGGCGCTGGGGCTGGCGCTAAAGGTAGGTGTTTCGGTGGGGCTGGCGCTAAAGCTGGGGCTGGCCGAAAAAGTCGGGCTGATGCTAAAGGTCGGGGTGATGCTGCTCGTGGGTGATTCAGTGGCTGTGAGGGTGCCCGTGCGGGTGGGTGTGCCGCAAGACGGCTCAGGCGAAGGATAGCTGTAACGAATGGCCAAGCTATCGGTCAAGAAAGGCTGTTGGCAAGCGATCGCTAGGCCACTGCGATTGGGGCAGTCAAAGTAGCTGCGCAGGCCAGCCACGGCCAGTGAACCTGAGCCATTGCCAGAAGTGCTCAAGTATTGAACCAGAATATCGTTGGCGCCCTCAAAGAGCACCATTTGAAACGTCACGTCACCCCCACCTACGCGCGCGGTCACGCTCGTGAACTGAAAAATCGTGGCGCGGTTGGGGCTGATACCTTGAGTCTGATAGCGAATTTCGCCGCCTAGGCCCGGGTCTAAATCGATCCAATAGCCCGCGGCAATGCCATAAGGCGCCAGATTGGCATTTACGCAGCTGTTGCCAAAGTAGGCGCTCTGAACGCCAAATTGCAGATAGCCATTGGTAGCGACCGAAACCTTGCTATAGCCTGCGCCATAGAACTTAAAGGTAAATGGCAGGTCGATGAGCGTTGAGCCGTCATCACTGTTGGGCGCAAAGCTGGCCAAGGGAATGAGCGTGCCGCTCGTACGGATGTCGTTCCAGAAGATGGGCGTGTCTTGTCCGACATAACCAAAAGTATCGCTGACGCTGACGGCCGCCAATCTCGCGGCGCATAGGCCGAGCGCAGCGATGAGGGTCAGTCGCCTCATGGCGCCACCACGATCAAAATATCACTGGCAGGGCCTTCGACACCATCACTGCCTAGGGGACGCACAAAGAATTTATAGCTGCGGCCGCGTTCGAGGTTTTTTAATTTTTGCTGCGTCTTGTTGATGGGTTTGATATTCAACTTGTCGAGGTTGACGCCCCAGTCAGCGTAGAGATTATAGCCTTCGACGCGTTCATTGGCGTCTTGCCACCGCAGTCGAAGCCCATCCGGTTCGCGTTCGCTGCCCAGGCCATAGGGTGCCGAGAGGCTAGCTCCGCGTGGGCCGGGCAGTCTGGCGTTTTCAAATCGAAGGCTTAAGCCAAAGCGGTGTTGCGCTGGCAGGGGCCCCACGCTGAGCAAGGCATAGTTGAGTTCAAGGTTGGGCTCAAAGATGACGCCTGCACCCGCGCTTAGGCGCGCGTCTTCAGTAGTCAAGAAGCCTTGGGCGATGCCGAGACGCAAGAAATAGCGCGAGAGCTTTTCTGATTTGCTGATTGCATCAAAGTCAGTCGAGCGAAAACCAAATTCGAGCCCGGCCATGGCGCGGGCCTGGCCTTCGTTGGGCAAAGCTTGGGCATCGAGACTGAAGCGAGTTAGGTTATTTAAAAATGCGAGGCTGATGCCACCTTGCACACGTAAGGCCAGTGGAAAGTTTTTTAAGTGGCCGTCGATACCTGTGCCCATATTTTGCGCAGCCAGGCCCCAGCGCAGGCGGGGCAGCAAGGGTCCTTGCAGGCCGACATCAGCGGCAAAGGCCGAGGCCTCGCTGCCGGCTAGATTTTGGCGAAAGTATTTGAGTTCGAAACCTAAGCGCCAGCGGGGCACAATTTCAAAACCTAGTCCAAGGCCTAGGAGCAGGTCTTGGTCGCCAAATTCACCGAGTATATTGCCGAAGCCGTCGGTGAGTTTATCTTGGTCAAAAAGGTAGGCGGCTCGAATGCCTAAGCCCACGCCTTGAGAGAGGCCTAAGCCAAGCGACAAATTTGAAAATTGCGTGCCCAAGAAGCCTAGGCTGTGGCCCGCATTGAGGCTGGCGCCGCGCAGCTTGGCCAGGCCCGCAGGGTTTAAACCCAGCGAGCTTTCTTGGTCAGCCGCAGCCACCCAGGCTTGGCCCAAGCTCAAGGCTCGGGGCTGCAAGGGGTCAGCCAAAAAGAGGGCCCCGCTTTGGCCCAAGGCCAAGGCTTGCTGGGTCAAGCCAGCGTAAAGCCCTATAAAATAAAGTAGGAATCGGCGCATGCCGAGCCTATGCTAGGGCCCTTGTTGCTGGCTGTCAAGAAAGCCCAGCTTTGCAAGGTTTGACGCTATATATGAAGAGAATTGCGCAAAGAATCTGGGTTTAGCTGCAAAGTGTGAGGGCGCCTATTATTTGCTAAGATAAGGGACTTTTCGAGGCATGAGTGACTGACGACGAGCTTTATCAAGGCATGTTGAACGGCGAAAAGCAGGCCTTTGATGAATTCTATGGGCACACCAAAGAGACGGTTGAAAAAGTCTGCGCCTATTTCTTGGGTGAAGACCCAGCCATGGTTCAGGCCGCCGTGGGCGCCTATCATCACGCCTTTGAACAGATCAAGGCCAAGAAAAAGCCCGAGCTGCCGCCCAAAGCTTGGATGTCGGTGCTGGCGGTGCGCGAATGTTTTCCTGTGATTGCCAAATACCGCGATGACTTTGATGCCCAGAGCCAGGCCATGGAGCTCATGGCCAGCCAGATACCTGCCTTGCAAGAGATCAGTCAGGACCCCAAAGAGCGCGTAGGCTTTATGGTTCGCGGTGAGGTTGAAGACCTGCCTGATCCGCACCGCGAGTTTCTCTCGTTTTATGAGTTGCAAGGCCTCTCGTTTCTTGAGATCGCCAAGCGCCTGGGCCAGAGCTGGTCCACGGTCGTGACCAAGCTGCACGCGGGCCGCCAGGCCTTGGTGCGCAAAGTCAAAGAACAGTTTGGGGTTTGAGTGTGGCTGAGCTGAACGTCGAACAAGCCCAAAAGCTGGCCCGTGATTTCCTCACCGGGCGGGGCGGTCCTGCTATTAGTGAAGACGCTCGCCGAGCCATGCAGGGCGATGAGCAGTTGGCTCTCGAGTTGCTTCAGCAGATGCAGACGGCGCTTGACGAGATAGCGCCCGCGCCCTTCACGCCGGACCAATGGCGCGAGGTTGATGCCCGTGTGCGCAGTTTGATCGCGCCCCTGGCCAAGTCTCGCTTTGGATTCATTGGCCGATTCTTTAGCAAGCTCTTTAGCCGCAAGCCTAAAGAAAAGGTTGAAGAGTCGAGTAGCCGCGTCAAGCGTCGGGGTGGGGTAGCCCCGGTCGTCGCGCCTGAGCCAACGGGACTTGTCGCCGCAAACGTGGATGGCATGGAAGAGATGGCGCCCATTGCCGCGCCGGCTGCCCTGCCTGAGGTTCCTTCCGGGGCCGCCGCCGCTGTCGTCGTTGCTGAGCCGCCGCCTGTCAAAGCCAAGCGGGTTCTGCCGGTTAAAAAAATTGCCCTGACTTTGGGCGCCTTCTTAGTACTGGGCGGCTTGGGTTATGGCGTCATGCTCTTGCACCCTATGGATCGCTGGCGCGCTTGGCGTGCCAGCAAAGTGGTCGTGCCGCTGCCCAGCCCTGTGCCGACCCTGGCGCCTCAGCCCACGCTGCCCCCCACGCCTCAGCCTAGCCCTACGCCGAAAGGCCCGCCTGCGCGAGGTTTTGATAAACCAGCCTACGATGCGCTGCCCGCCGAGTTGCCGCCGCAAACACCTCAGCCTGCAGGCGTAGCCTTGCATTTGAAGGGGCTTGAGGCCCAAGACTCGACAGGGCAAAATCGTCTGCCTTTACCCGCCCCCCAATGAAAGGTAAGCCGTGAGTGAAAACTTGAGTATTGCCGAAACCCTCGATGAGCTCGACAAAGAGATTCTTAATGTCGTGCAGAGTGAGTTTCCGCTGGTCACTAAGCCCTATGAGGCTGTGGCTCAGCGATTGGGTGTGAGCGAAGACGAGGTGCTCAAGCGCATGGCGGTTTTGAAAGAGAAGCAAGTCATACGCCAGACCTCGGCCATTTTTGACACGCGCGCCTTGGGCTATAAGAGCACCTTAGTGGCCATGAAATTTGACGAGGCTAAACTTGACGCTGGCGCAGATGTGATCAGCCGTCATCCTGGCGTCAGCCATAACTATAAGCGTGAGCATGCCTATAACCTCTGGTTCACCATTGCGGTGCCGCACGAAGCCAACCTGAAGCGTATCATCGACAAGCTGCATGCTGATTCGGGCGCCGAAGACACCATTATTTTGCCTACGCTGAGGCTTTATAAGATCGGCGTGAACTTTGACATGAAGAAAGAAATTAGTACTGAGAAGGGTGGTGAAGTCAGGCCCGATATGAAATTGGGCGACTACCGTCAAGTAACCGAAGAAGATAGGGCCGCTATTCGCGTGGCCCAAGAAGACCTGCCCTTGGTGAGTGAGCCCTTTAAAGCTTGGGCTGAGCAACTTGGCTGGGATGAAAAACGCTTCTTCGACTGGCTGGCTGATTTTAAAGAGCGCAAGTTTTATCGTCGTTTTGCCAGCATCTTACGCCACCGCAACGCCGGCTTTGCCGACAACGCCATGGCGGTCTGGATCGTGCCCGAAGAGCAGGCCGAAGAAATGGGCCTCAAAATGGCAGCTTTCAAAGCGGTCACCCACTGCTATCGTCGCCCGACATTTCCGAGCTGGCCCTATAACGTCTTTACCATGGTGCATGGCCGCAGCAAAGATGACTGCGAGTCGGTGGTTGAAGCGATTCGAAAGGATTGTGGCCTGGCAGAATTCAAGCTGCTTTATTCAACCAAGGAATATAAAAAAGAGCGCGTCAAATATTTCTGTGAGACCGCAGACCAGATCATGGTCGACGCGGTCGCCCAGACCTAAACATGGCCCTCGCGGCGCCCAGCCTAGATCAGGCATTGATCGATGACATCGCCCGGCTTAAGGCCGAGCGCCATGCCGTCATCTTGGCGCACAATTATCAGAAGCCTGAGATTCAAGAGATCGCAGATTTTGTGGGCGATTCATTAGGCTTATCCCGCAAGGCTCAAAGCAGCCAGGCTGACGTGATTGTTTTTTGTGGTGTGCATTTTATGGCTGAAACGGCCAGCATTTTGAATCCTAGCAAGAAGGTCTTGTTGCCTGACCTGCTGGCGGGTTGCTCGATGGCCGATATGATTAGCGCTGATATTTTACTCGATCTTAAAGAGAAGAATCCTGGCGCTTTGGTCTGCAGCTATGTCAATACCACGGCCGAGATTAAGGCCGAGAGCGACATTTGCTGCACATCAAGCAATGCCGTCGAAGTGGTCAAGAGCCTGCCTGCTGATAAGCCTGTGATTTTTGTGCCGGATAAGTATCTTGGCGCTTGGGTGCAAAAGCAGACAGGCCGCGACATGATTCTTTACGATGGCTGGTGCCCCGTGCACATGGAACTCAAACAGCACGGAATTGCCCAGCTCAAGAAAGAGCATCCCCAGGCTTTGGTGGTGGCCCATCCTGAATCGCCGCTAGAAGTTTCAAGCCAGGCCGACGTGGTCTGTTCGACCGAACAGATGGTGCATTTTTGCCGCGAGTCAAAAGACAACGAATTTATCATTGCCACCGAGACCGGTATTTTGCACAAACTCAAGCGCGAGAACCCCGAAAAGCGTTTCTACGCCGCCAATGACCTGGCCATCTGCCCCCACATGAAGATGAATAACCTTGAGCGCGTGCGTGAGTCTTTGCTGACCCTGAAGCCCGAGGTTAAGGTGCCCGAAGTCATTCGTGAGAGGGCCTGGGCCCCCATACAACGCATGCTTGATTTGAATTTGCCTTATCAAGAAACTTTTGTGGGGTGCAAGTGCTAATGATGAGGGTCGGGTGGAAAGCGAAGATCTAGACCTTAAACCCGTCGCCGAGGTCCCGGTCCCTCAGCCTCGCTTGCGTCACGGCTTGGCACAAGCCGAAGGTTTTCTTCGCCAGAATCAGAATCGTTTGCTGATTTGGGGAACGGCAGTTTTTTGTTTGATGGCTTTGATTGCCATTGTTTTTGCGCTCCTGCAAGACGCGGGTAGTGCTTTTCAGGGCGAAAGCCCAGCTCGATTTGAGCGTGAAGGTGCAAACCGTGAATCTTTTGAAGAAAATTGGGCCCGTAGCCATCGGGTCGAAAAGCAAAAGCGGCGTCGATGAATACTAATCTTAAATTAAACCTGAAGGGAACGAAGCGAATTTCTGCCGGCCATCCCTGGCTGCGGCGCGGGGACTTGCAGCGTTTTCGCGTCTTGCCTGAGGCGGGCCTCGTCGTGCGCCTGCAAGACGCCATGGGTAACTTCTTGGGCTGGGCCGTCAGCGATGGCCCTAGTTCAGGTGAGTCGGCTTTTCGCGTGCTCTCGCGCCAGCGTCATCCCATCTTTGATCAGGCCTGGTTCGAAGCTGCTTTTGAACTAGCCTTATCCAAGCGTCGCGGCTTGGCCAAACCCGGCCTCGAAACTTGGCTCAGGCTCGTGCACGGCGAGGCCGATGCTTTGCCCGGCTTGACCTTAGATCAAGTGGGTCCAGCCTATTTTCTCAAGATCAGTTCAGTGGGCATGGCCAGTTTTACTAAAGTCATCGAAGCAGCGCTGCGCGCCCAGCTTGCGCCCAAGACGCTTTGGGCTCATTGGCCTGGCGACGAAGATTGGCGCTGCCTGAGCGGTGAGGCAGCGCGCCGTGATTGGCCCGGCTCGCGCGATGGTTTACGCATGACGATGAGCCTCGAGCCAGACCTGCGCTGTCTCGATGCGGGAGGGCAGAGCGCGAGAGCGGCCTGGCTCAAGGCTCGTTGCGCAGACTTGCTGGGACCCGGCCTGGCTTTTGATCCATTGGGCGGACCGGCCTGGCCCGTGCTGGCCCTGGGTTCGCGGCCTCGCGTGTTGGTGGGCGCCCGGCTGCCCGGTGTTGAGACGGGGCAAGATGAAGTGCTCACTGGCGACCCCTGGGTAGCCCTGGAAAGGGCCGCAGCTCGCCAGCCAAAATTTAGCGTGATTCACGCGACTTTGCCCGAGTCATGCGCAGGCCCGCGTGGCCGCCTTAAGGCAGTTAAAGATTTAGAGAAGATGGCCAGTCGGATTTTTGCAGCTGCGGCGCCCGGTGCTTGGCTGGGCTTTTATTTGCCTGGCGGGGGCATGACCCCGGCCCATTTTCAAGAACGCCTGCTGGCTACGGCCACGGGCCTGGGCCTGGGGCCCAAGCTTGAAGGCGTGTCCCGGCCATCTCAAGATTTCCCTGAAATCGACGCTTTTCCTGAAGGCAAGCAAGACCTTTGGGCAGGTTTCAGTTTGGCCCAAGCAAGCTAGGTCACAGCCCCTTACGTTGACATGCTGATTGTCAGCGTGAAACAATGAAAGCCGATGAGCCGCTCAGACGCCACATTCGCCTCTAAAGAAGGCCGCATCGAATTTTGCCAAGATTGCCTTGATAAAGGCTATCTCGACTTGGCCATGCGTGAATTGATCAAAGGCTTAAGCCTTTTTCCTGACGATCCTGACATTTATTTCTTTTTGGGCGTGGCTCATGACCAGCGCGGCAACCGCGAGCAGGCCATTGAGCATTATTTGCGTTGCCTTGATCTCAGCCCAGACCATGGTGAAGCCCAGTGCAACTTGGGTGCTGATTATCATGCCCTGGGCCGTTTGCCCGAGGCTGAGGCGCAATACCAGGCCGCTATTTCGAATTCGCAAGCGTTTCCCGAAGCCCATCTCAATTTAGGCCTCATCTACTATGAGCGGGGACATTACCCCCCGGCCGAAGAGCAGTTTCGCAAGGCCATAGAACTTAAGGCCGATCAGCCCATGGCTCTTTACTATTTGGGCGTGGTGCTTTCGCAGCTGCATCAGACGGCCGAAGCGCTTGATGTTTTCACGCGCTGCGTGGCTCTCGACCCCATCAATGCCGATGCCTATTTTAATTTGGGCGTACTGCTCGACAATCAAGGCAGCCGCGAAGAAGCGCTCGATGCCTATCTCGCTTGCCTTAACCTGAAGCCTGAGCATGAATGGGCCCATCAGAATCTCGTGGCGCTTTACACCGCAAAAGGTTGGTTTGAACAGGCGGTCGATGCCTGCGAGGCAGCCTTGCGCATTCATCCCGATAATCCTGAGACCATGACCAATCTCGGCACCTTATATATGGAATTGGGCCGTGCCGATGAGGCGGCCGATGTGCTCTTAAAGGCCATCGATGCCAACCCCGAGTATTCGCGGGCACACTATCAGTTGGGCATGGTTTTCTTGCGTCAAGGCTTGAGCAAGAAAGCCCAAAAAGAGTTCGAGAAAGCGCTCGAAAAAGATCCACATAGCGCCAAGTCGCTTTACAACCTGGCCCTGCTGAATGATCAGCAAGGGCACAAGCCCCAGGCTGTCGGGCACTATCTTAAAGCGCTCGAGGCAGACCCTCGTTTTGTCGAGGCCATCTACAATCTGTCGCTGCTTTACCATGAGATGGGCGAGCATGATCTTTCGCGCATCCAAACCGCGCGTCTTAAAGAGATCGACCCTCACCTGGCGGCCGAGCTCCAAACTCATTTGAACTGAGCCAGCCTTGCCGACCTTTGCACCGATTTGGGCTCATGTGCGCCGTCATCGTCGTTTGGCGCTTTGGGGCGCCCTGGCGCTGTTCATCACGGACCTGGGCCAGCAGGCCATTCCGCTACTTCTTAAACATGCTGTTGATGATTTAAAGGGCGGCGCTGCGCTCACCATGGTGGCGCTTTGGGCCTTCTTGCGCGTGGGGGTCGTGCTCTTTCAGGCGGCTTTTCGATATGGCTGGCGCTGGGGCCTCTTTGGTATGGCGCGTCGCGTCGAAGCAGGCTTGCGTCATGATGTTTTCGCCAAGTTTCTAAAACTGCCCCCGGCTTTTTATTTCAAGCATCGTTTGGGCGAGTTACTCTCGCGGGCCATGTCAGATCTCGCCATCATTCGTGAGTCATTGGGTTTTGGTTGGATGGCCTTGCTTGACTCGGTCACCATGGTCAGTCTGACCCTCGTTTTTATGCTTAGGCTCGATGCCAGCCTCACGGTCAGAATCTTGCTGCCCATGATTTTTCTGCCCTTGCTCATCATGACCATGGGCCGCAAGGTTCGTCAGTATTCGCGCGAAGCGCAAACCGCGCTCGATGAACTGTCGCAGGCTGCCACTGAGAGCTTTCGCGGTGCGCGGGTGATACACGCTTATGGCCGCCAAAATGAAGAAACTGCCCGTTTTCTCGCCAAATGCGATCACTACCGCCTGCGCAACATGCGAGCCGTTCGCCTTGAGGCGATTTATTGGCCCTTGCTCACGGTGATGGCGGGCCTGGCCGAGCTGGCTCTCTTTTACTGGGGCGGCCAGGCCCTGAGTTTGGGCCGTATCAGTCTAGGCACCTTTGTGGCCCTCAATGACTATCTCATTCAAATTACCTGGCCGGTCATGGCCCTGGGTTTTTCAAGTAATCTCTATGTGCGCGGCAAAGTCAGTGTCGAACGCTTAAACGAGGTGCTCGATGCGCCCTCGGGCTTGCCTGGCGCCGCTGAAAATGAAGGTGCCCCCAGCAACCCAGTTGCCTTGCTAGAATTTCGTGGGGTGCGCTATGCCTATGAGCAGGGGCCAGAGGTTCTTAAGGGCGTGAACTTGAGCCTCAAAGCGGGTGAATGGGTGGGGCTTTG
>CAZFUM010000047.1:0-15232 GCA_964521965.1 uncultured bacterium
CGAGAGGCGGCTCAAGATAATTTGGCGCATCTACGATGTTGTCATAGTAGCCCAGCTCGTTCATAGCGCTGAAGACTTCAGCTGTGGCGCAGAACATGGGCACTACGGTTGGGCTTGGGGTGATGGTGGCCGAGGGTGTGGCGCTAGCTGGCACTAAGCACAGATCAATAGAAGCGGCGACCTCATAACCAATTTGGTTCCAAGCACTGTCCTGTTGGTTGACGGGCATGAACTGAGCCCAGTTGGCCGGGTCTTGAAGGGGCGCGTTGAGTTGTTTGGCTTGGCCGGGGTAACGTGCCGAGATGGTGATGATGCCCTGTTCAGAATAGAAGGCGATCCAGTAGCGGCCAGCATTGAGTAGGCCTGAGCTTGCGGGCACGATGTTTTCGCCGCTTTGAGTCATGAAAAGGCCCGAGTCAAAGAGGGGCGTGGCGCTAGGGCGATTGTTCACATTGGCGAAAAGCAGCACACGAGCAGGTTGGCTTTGTGCGATGTCAAATTGGCGAAAACGGATGGCTGAGAGCCAGCCAGCCTGGAGCAGGTCCACGGGCTGGGCTAGCATTTCTTGGCCGATGCTTTCTTCTTGCACCAAGAAGCTTGAGTCGCCAGCCGAGGCTGAGCCCGAGCCGCAGGGTGTGGGGCTGTTGCTGGGTGTAGGCGTGATGCTAAAGGTATGGGTGATGGTGGGGCTGTTGCTTGCGGTGAAGGTAGAGGTGGCGGTGGCCGACCAGTCGCGGCAGAAGCGGGCGTAGAGCGCGGGATCTAGGCCTTCGGGGTTGAGCTGGTTCGTGGTCTCGGGGAATTCGATAGGCAAGGGCTGATTGAAATCTGCAAAGAGGCTGCCGGATACATCAGCACCTTGGGGATTTTGAGCCAGCACGCTAAAGCCAAAGTCGCGGGCCTGAATGAGCACCCAGTAGGTTCCCGCAAGCACATAGACGCTGTTGCCAGCTAGCTCTTTGGTGCCGTTGATGGTGACTTCGAGATTTGTTTCGTGAAGTTTTTGAAAAGGATGGGCTTCATAGCCTTGGCCTGCGTTGTTGTAGAAGGCCATGCGGTAGAGAGTGGGGTTGCCATTGACCTGGCCCATGACGCCCAAGGCGCTGAGCCAGCCAGCTTCGGTCACATCGAGGCGACGCACTAAAGCTTGGTTGCCGCCGAGTTCCATTTGCCCAGCGCCGCTTTGCATATTGCCAAAGGCTTGGGGCACACAAGAAGGCGTGGGCGTGGGCGTGGGCGTGGCATTCACATCGACGCAAATGCTCAAGAAGAGACTAACGGTGCCGCCATCAGGGTTGAGTTGATTGGGTTGGTTGGGATCGAAGTCTGTCAGAGGCTGACCCCAAGGCAGTAGGCCAAAGCGGTGGCTCTGAATATTTGGCTCTTCAGGGCTCAAGTCGAGTTGGAAGCCGCCGCTTTGCGAGTGCAAGAGCACCCAGTAGTTCCCTGCCATGAGATAGGGGCCGCTGACGTTGTGAAGATTGAGGCCTTGGCTGGCGGCTTGAGGCGCCGAGTTGTAGAGCCATTGCAATGGCTGAGGATCGTTCAAGTCACCGTTGTCGCTGTAGATGGCGAAGACCACTGAATCACTATTGTTCAAGTCACCGTGCGCGCCTAACTGCGCCAAAGTACCTGCCGTGTTCAATGACACTCGCTGCGCATGCACAAAGCTGGCCCCGCTGCCGGCTAGATCGAGCTCATCACTGCTGCTGCCTGCTTGTTGGGCTGTGCCAGGGCAGTCAGGCGTGACTTGGCTCGTCTGGGTGGCTGTGGCCGTGGCCATGGGATCTAAGGTGGCCGTGTCGCTAGGTGTGAACGATGGCGTCAGAGTGACGGTGTTGGTATAGCTTGGCAAGGGCGTGCTGTTGGGGTCAGCGCACAGATCAATAGAAGCGGCGACCTCATAACCAATTTGGTTCCAAGCACTGTCCTGTTGGTTGACGGGCATGAACTGAGCCCAGTTGGCCGGGTCTTGAAGGGGCGCGTTGAGTTGTTTGGCTTGGCCGGGGTAACGTGCCGAGATGGTGATGATGCCCTGTTCAGAATAGAAGGCGATCCAGTAGCGGCCAGCATTGAGTAGGCCTGAGCTTGCGGGCACGATGTTTTCGCCGCTTTGAGTCATGAAAAGGCCCGAGTCAAAGAGGGGCGTGGCGCTAGGGCGATTGTTCACATTGGCGAAAAGCAGCACACGAGCAGGTTGGCTTTGTGCGATGTCAAATTGGCGAAAACGGATGGCTGAGAGCCAGCCAGCCTGGAGCAGGTCCACGGGCTGGGCTAGCATTTCTTGGCCGATGCTTTCTTCTTGCACCAAGAAGCTTGAGTCGCCAGCCGAGGCTGAGCCCGAGCCGCAGGGTGTGGGGCTGTTGCTGGGTGTAGGCGTGATGCTAAAGGTATGGGTGATGGTGGGGCTGTTGCTTGCGGTGAAGGTAGAGGTGGCGGTGGCCGACCAGTCGCGGCAGAAGCGGGCGTAGAGCGCGGGATCTAGGCCTTCGGGGTTGAGCTGGTTCGTGGTCTCGGGGAATTCGATAGGCAAGGGCTGATTGAAATCTGCAAAGAGGCTGCCGGATACATCAGCACCTTGGGGATTTTGAGCCAGCACGCTAAAGCCAAAGTCGCGGGCCTGAATGAGCACCCAGTAGGTTCCCGCAAGCACATAGACGCTGTTGCCAGCTAGCTCTTTGGTGCCGTTGATGGTGACTTCGAGATTTGTTTCGTGAAGTTTTTGAAAAGGATGGGCTTCATAGCCTTGGCCTGCGTTGTTGTAGAAGGCCATGCGGTAGAGAGTGGGGTTGCCATTGACCTGGCCCATGACGCCCAAGGCGCTGAGCCAGCCAGCTTCGGTCACATCGAGGCGACGCACTAAAGCTTGGTTGCCGCCGAGTTCCATTTGCCCAGCGCCGCTTTGCATATTGCCAAAGGCTTGGGGCACACAAGAAGGCGTGGGCGTGGGCGTGGGCGTGGCATTCACATCGACGCAAATGCTCAAGAAGAGACTAACGGTGCCGCCATCAGGGTTGAGTTGATTGGGTTGGTTGGGATCGAAGTCTGTCAGAGGCTGACCCCAAGGCAGTAGGCCAAAGCGGTGGCTCTGAATATTTGGCTCTTCAGGGCTCAAGTCGAGTTGGAAGCCGCCGCTTTGCGAGTGCAAGAGCACCCAGTAGTTCCCTGCCATGAGATAGGGGCCGCTGACGTTGTGAAGATTGAGGCCTTGGCTGGCGGCTTGAGGCGCCGAGTTGTAGAGCCATTGCAATGGCTGAGGATCGTTCAAGTCACCGTTGTCGCTGTAGATGGCGAAGACCACTGAATCACTATTGTTCAAGTCACCGTGCGCGCCTAACTGCGCCAAAGTACCTGCCGTGTTCAATGACACTCGCTGCGCATGCACAAAGCTGGCCCCGCTGCCGGCTAGATCGAGCTCATCACTGCTGCTGCCTGCTTGTTGGGCTTGGCAGTTTTCGTCAGCGTGTGCGAAAGCCGTGCCCATGAAAATGAGCAGACTAAGAATGAACAAGCGCAATGATAGGCGGGGCATAAGATTCCTATATAGATAATGAAGGTCGATGAAGTTAACGCGGTTTTACGAGCGACCTAAAACGTGTTTTGAAGTATGGAAAATAAGGCCAGAAGAGAATTTCGTCAATGCATGGAAGCTAAAATTGAATCAATTAACTTACAAAAGAGTTCTGTATCTTTTGTACAAGATACTAATTATTTGCTAACCAAGTCAGCGCTTCTGCTTCGTTTTCAAAAACTCGGCCATGTCGCTCTAGACCTTTATACCCAAGTACTTCCAATAAATTTAAGAAAGTATTTACCGTTGCGCGAACAAGGGGATTGAGCCCTATGACTGCCGAAGAATTCATATGTTTCATGAACACGTCAGAGTAAGACTTCCATTGAATGCTTTGCGCCGGGTCATATTTAGCGCCTGTGGTGTCAAAGAGTACCCGCACTGACTTTTCAGGTTGTTGACGCAGCCAATCCACCAAAACTAAAAGTACCTGACCCGCTTCTTGGGTGTCGATATGGGCAAAGTTTGCCCGAAGCATGGCCTTGTCTTGGTGGGTGATGAAAGTAAGGCGTGGATGAGGATGGTTTGAGTTTGGCATTAGGATTTGAACTATACCTTAGATAATTTGAGCTCTCGACGATTTTTTTGATCCCAAGCTGCGACTAGGCAAGCTATCAGAATCAGGCCCGCGCCCCAAAAGCCGCTAGGGCGTAGGGTTTCTTGAAAGAAGAAAGAGCCTAAAGCCAAGGCCATGACAGGCGTGAGCAGGCTCAATGTCGATGCCAAAGCTACGGGCGTGTTTTTGAAGCCTTGAGTAAAAAGCAGCTGGCCGCCCAAAGAGAGTAGACCCATGCTTGAAATCGCAAGCCAAGCGAAAGGTGAAGACCAAGGCAGGCTGCTAGCGGGCGTGATGAGAACTGCGGGAACACTGAAGGCCAGGCCGCCCAAGCTAAGGGCCGAGACAATCATGAGTGAGTTGTCAGTTTGGCGCAGCTCTTTGATGGTGACGACAGCAGCGCCACCTAAGAATCCTGAGAGCAAGCCAATGAGCAAGCCACTGCGGTGGCCTGGCGCGAGATCAAGAGCCCAGGGCTCGCTGATGAGTAATAGGCCAGCAAAGGCCAGGACCAGCAAGGCCCAGGCTTTGCGCGAGGGGCGATGACGCATGAAGAGCGCCCCTAAGATATTGGCCCAAAGCGAGTGAGTGTAATTGAGCAAGGTTCCCAAGCCTGAACCGCAGCGTTGAACGGCTATGAAAAAGGTGAACACGGCAGCCCCGCCCAGCACACCACGCAGCAAGAGTCCGCTTCGGTTTACAGGTTTAAAGTTTTGGCCCGTGGCCAGAGCCAGAGCTGCAATCCCTAGGCCCGCGATGACAAAGCGAATCAGTACAGCATGGGCAGGCGGCCAGCCGGCTTGGTACGAGGCCTTGAGTGCGCCGGGCATGAAACCAAAGAGGATATAGCCCGCGACCATGGTCCAAGGACCTGTGGCAGCTTTCATGTGTAGTAGGGCTTGAGCAAAAAGAAGACCGTCACGCCCGAGAGGCTGACATAGAGCCAAATAGCAAAGACCCAGCGTGCCTTTTTCTTGTGCAAGTCAAAGCGCCCGGCGAGGGCGTGGCGCACGATGATGATAATAAAGGGGAGCACAAAGACCGAGAGTAGTACGTGGCTAATAAGAATAAAGAAATAGATGGGTCGAACTAAACCCTGCCCTAAGAATTTAGTGTCGCCGTGAAAGGCGTGATAGAGCAGGTAACTAGTTAAGAAGAGCGTTGAGGCTGTGAGTGCGCTGAGCATGGCTGCGCGATGGCGTTCGCGCTGGCCACGGCGTATATAGCGGTAGCCGATCAGCAAGAAGAGGGCTGAGCAGGCATTGAGTGAGGCATTCAAGGCAGGCCAGGCAGCAGGTGTCATTTGGGGCTTCCACGTAGGGCGCGAAGATTATTTTGAATATTGGCGTCTTGAGGATTATAGCGAAGCGCAGTCTCGAGAGCTTTCATAGCTTCGGCTTGACGATTTTGATAGTAGAGAGCGATGGCGTAGTTGTTCCAGGTTTGGCCGTTTTGTGAATTGAGTTGGATAGCGGCTTGAGCAGCGCGCTCAGCTTCGGGGTAGCGTTTGAGTTGGTTATAGGCGCCCGAGAGATTGGCATAGGCCTCAAAGATAGGACGTGATTTTAGGCTCTGTTCAAATTTTTCAATAGCCCCTGTCATATCGCCTTGGCCGCTCAGTGCGATGCCCCAATGCACCCAGGCTTCGGCCCGGTTCGCAGCGCTGGTGATCTCGATGGCGCGTTGATAGTAGGGCCCAGCTTCTTTGATTTTTCCTTGGGCTTTAAGGTAATTTGCGTATTCTAGCCAGGCGGTGCCGTAATTCGAGAGTGCAAAAGCTGGGCTGGGTTCATATTGGGTTTGGTCCTGCGGCAAGTAGCGATAGACCATAGCTTTGAGCAAACCCTGGCGCCGTTTTTCTTGTGCCAAGGTCGTGGGCGCGCCGTATTCCATGACCAGGCCGCTGGGGCTTAAGCCGGCTTCCATTTCGCGTACATTTTCAAGTTGGACTTGGCGAAAATGAGCGCTGTAAATGGGGCGGCGCCCGAGATTGGCACTGAAGATTTGCGAATAAGCCTGACGCAAAAGGGCCCCATCACCCACTTTGAGATCAGGCCTGGGTTGAGGGTCAGCGGTCAGCCCTAAGTCAGGCAAGTTACGCTTGGCGACCTGTACACCCCAGGGTGTGCTGAGAAAGATGGTGGTAAGGTGGGCCACGTCTTTGCGTTCTTGTTTGACATGCTGTAGGTAATAGATCGGCATGGTGTTGAAGTCGCCTTCGGCAAAGACTATGGCGCCGGGCTTTAAGCTCATCAAGAAATTTTGGCCAAAGTCCCAGGCCCAATAGTGTTGAGCTTGGCTAAGGCGGGTTTGGCGCAGAGGCAGCAAAACACTGAAGACGATTAAGGGCAGAGCCCAAGCCCATTTGCCTATGTTCGGCCGGTTGATTCGTGAGAGCAGTTCGCGGGTTCCTAGACCTAGCAGTAGGGTTTGGGCCAGATAAAGAGGTATTAAGAAGACGTCCATAATCCAAAGCATTTCGGGCTTCAGGTGAAAGTAGAAAGTCGTGATAAAGCTAAAGGCGCTAATCCAAATCAACATAAAGGCGCTTTCGCGGGCCCATAGCTTTCGCTGGCGAGTCATGCTAATAGCACCCCAGATTGAGAGTGCGGCTAGGGGCCAGCCCAGATCAGCGTGGGGCCCCAATAAGTGACTGAGCAAGCGCAGGCCCTGGCGTTGCACATAAGACCAATTTGTGGCGACTTCGGTCCATAGTCCTTTACCTGTGAGTGCAGCTACTAAGGACTTTAGAAAACCAATTTCAATGTCGAGATATTCTTGGCGTAGTACCACCCACTTGAATTGAAGCCAGGTGTCGGGCGCACCCCAATTCATGGCTGGGTGCAGGCGCGCCCGCAGGGGCAAGTAGGCATAGAGGCTGATGCCCGCGAGAGCGAGGCCCATCCCCCAAAGCCACTTGCGTGCAGGTAGAATTTTTATTTTTTTGAGTGGCTGCGGCTGCTGGTGCACCCAAAGCCAAGCTAGGACGGCGGGCCCTAAAAGCGCCTGGGTTTCCCAGTGATTGCCAAAACTAACAAAGAAGCAAAGTAAGCTGAGCGCTGCGTAGCGTTGGCTGCTAGGTTGCTTAGCCCAGAGCGCAAGACTCAGGATCAGCAGACTGATCCACCAAGCATGCGAGGTATAGATGCCACCTTTGGCAGCTAAGGCTTGAGACCCAAAGGTAGGGCTGAGCCCCAGGCAAAGCGCGGCAAAGAGCGCTACCCACAAATTGAGCGTTTTTGTCTCGGGCCAGCGGCGTTGCAGCCAAAGCAGTAGGGCGAGCAGTAAGGTGCAGCAGGCAGCTGCGCCAAAGAAGGCTGCCATGAGGTTGACGCGGAAGGCAGGCGTGCCCAGAGGCACGAAGGTGGCTATGCGGCCCATGAGACTGTGAAGCGGGTAGCCAGGTGGATGCTGGATACCTAAGGTGTAGCACGATGCGGCAGTTTCGGGCGAGTCGTCGGTACGAAAGGCAGGGTTTAGGCCATGCAGGTAGATAGCCCATAGCGTGATAAAGAGGCCCGCTAGCACTAAGCTTTGCAGACGCAGCTGGGTTCTCATCGGCCGCCTAGGTCCTTTTCCATCTTGATGACATCAGGATTGCCAGGACTGAGTTCTTTGGCTTTAGCGATCATCTTCAGGGCGCTCTCACGCATGCCCATCTTGTGATAAGTGACGGCGCGGTTGAGAATATTATTCAGGCGCCCGGGATCCATTTGAGCTGATTGTTCTAAAGCCAAGATGGCGTCGCCAAAGCGACCTAAATTGCCTAGGGCAGCCGCTTTGTTATCAAGCATGGCCGGGGGCTCTAAGCCTAGTTGAGCGGCATGGTCAAAGGCTGCCGCGGCTCCCTCATACTTGTTTTGCATATAGAGGGCCGCACCATAGTGACGCCAGACTTCAGCAAAATTGGGCGCTACTTGAGCCGCTTTTTCTAATACTTTTTCAGCTTCGCTGTATTCCTTTAGTCGCACTAAGGCTTCGCCTAAAAAGGTCTGGGCTTCCATCATATGTGGGTTCAAGCGCAAGGCTTCGCGCAATGAGCCCACTGATTCCCAGGTCATGTCCTGGCGCATCTTGCCCTTGCCATGCAGAAACCAAAGGCGGTCATCACGGCGGTCAATATCTAAGGCCCGAAAGACGAGTTCAGTTCCCTTTTCAGTATCGGCGTGGTCTAGCTCACCTTGGCCTACCCACCA
The DNA here is from genome assembly GCA_964521965.1 of uncultured bacterium. Classification (GTDB taxonomy): domain Bacteria; phylum Oederibacteriota; class JAJYGY01; order JAJYGY01; family DAIDJD01; genus CAZFUM01. The sequence goes on from CAZFUM010000047.1 coordinate 8,324, forward strand.
AAGCCCATCTTTGATGAAATCGCGGCTGGCGCGATAACCCGCCAAGCTAGCCATGAGTAGCAGACCCAGGCCCAGTGCCCAACGGCGTTTGCTGGCAGTTTCTCTGGGTGTCGTAGCTGCGGGCGAGAAGGCCAGGTGCAAGCCTAGCCCCGCTAAGGCCCAGGCCGTGAGTTGGGTGGGTTGAATTAAGAAGGGAAAATTTGCTAGGCCGTGCACGCCCATGCCTACAAGACCACCCGCTATGCCTGCCAAAATGAGCGGTTGGGCATGGGTTGTCTGAGGCTCTCGGTCTTCGGCTCGCTCAACGGCCATGCGTTGGCTTTGCGCGAGCGCAGCACGAACGAGTGTGCTGATGAGCCAAAGATAAAGAGCGAGCATAACCAAGGCGCTGGGCCAGCCGCTTTCAGCTGCCATTTGAATAAAGTCATTGTGCGCGTGTTCAGAATAAACAAAGGGGGCTTTAAAGACTTCGTCACCTTTAAAGCCTGCGGCTTGGACCGTGGGAAAGTAGATGCGGTAGTTCCCTGGCCCCACGCCAAAAAGCGGGTGTTGAAAGCTCATTTGGGCTGCGGCCCGCATGAGGTGCAGGCGTCGGCCTAATTCTTCATCATTGCGAAAAATTGTGCTGGGGCGGGTGTTAGCAGAAGTTTGTTTAAGCAAAGGAGCCAGGCCAGCCAGCAGGCTCAGGGCAAGCAGCGCAGTCAAAACCCAGCGGTTACGGGTGAGTAGGCCAGGCATAGCTTTACGGCAAAGCCAAAGGGTGAGGCTGCAACCGACGGCGGCACCCACTAAGGCTCCACGGGTTTGGGTGAGCAAAAGAACCCAGCCAAAGATGGCTGGCAAACACCAGCGCAATAAACGTTGTTGAGGCTGGGGGCTGCGATTGTCTAGGGCTAAGCCCAAACTAAGCGGCAGGAGTAGTGCTAAATGGCCGCCCAAGAAGTTTGGATTGCCGAGAAAGCCGCTGACCCTGCCATTGAAAAGAGTGTTCCAAGGAAAGGGATCTTTGCCTGACGCTTGGATCAGGGCATAAGCAGACTGCAAAATACCTAAGACCAGTATGAAATAGAGTAAGCGGTGAGTTTGATTGGGCTTGCGCAAAAGACTGAGCGTGGCCAAAAGGATACAGGGATAATTTAGCCAAGAGCTAAGTTCTGCGGCGCTTAGATCTCGCCGCAGTGCCAGAGCTGCCGAGCTTGCCCAAAGGATCATCAGTAGGATGAGGCCCCCGAGAGCAGGTCGGGTAGCTGGAGCGCTAGAGCCTTGCAGGCCATGATTGAAGACAGCAAAGCTAAGGGCCAAAGGCGCTAGCACAGCGGCCATGAGATTTTCAGCTGCCCAGAAAGCGTGCTGGCCATAGGGATAGAAGGCTAGGCCTGGCAATATAAGAGCAGCTGCTAGGCAGAGCCAGGCTAATTTTTGTAGTCTTGAATTCATGAACCTGCCTTAAATTTCTTCATGTCAAAGTCTGAAGTTTTCCATTGGATGTCGGTGATCTTGTTGGGACCAAATGCTTGAGCTAAAGCTTCAAGTAGCTGGGGCTTCATGAGGGTCAGGTTGTGGGTCCAGGCTGCGCTTGAGACAGCCACGGTCAATTTGCCATCTTGAAACTTGAGGGGCTGGGTATTGCGCGCCACGGCTTCACCCACGGCTTGGTTCCAGCCTTCGAGAATTTGCATATGATTGCGGCCATCTAGCACGCCAAGTCGCTTGAGTGTCGGGCTTTGCTCAATCAGTTGAGCTATGCCCATTTCACGATTGATACGGCCGGACCGTTTTTTCTTAAAGGGACTCACTTCCCTTCCTTCAATTCAAATACCCCTTCTTTAACTTGCCAGATTTGGCCGGGTTTGTAGGGCGCGAGTTGGGCATGGGTGCTGCTGACAAATGTTTGCACATGCTCCTCGAGGTGGCTCAGCAAAGCCTTTTGACGGCCGAGATCGAGCTCTGAGAGCAGATCGTCTAAGAGTAGGACCGGGTTCTCGCCCAAATGCTTGCGTAGGTATTTGACCTCAGCTAATTTAAGGGCCAGGGCTGTGGTGCGTTGTTGACCTTGGCTTGCAAAGAGCCGGGCGGGTTTGCCGTCGAGCAAGATTTCGAGATCATCGCGGTGGGGGCCGCTGAGGGTGCTGCCTCGAGCTGCTTCTTCGCGGGCGCGAGCTTTGAGAGCTGCGGCAAAGGCTTGGCTGAGGCTGTCGACATCGTCGAGCTTGCCTGTCGCGGGCCCTTGGACTGAGCAGATATACGATAGGCCTAGGCTTTCTTTTTCGCCAGAGACTTGGGCCTGCAGTTCTTGGGCAATGGGTGTGATCTCAGCCATGGCTGCTTGACGCTTCATCATGACTTCGACCCCGTTTTGAATCAAGCTTGGGTCAAAGGCGGTGACCGAGTCCCAGGTGCTGCGTTCTTCGTTGACCATGCGAATGGCCGCATTGCGTTGTTTTAGGGCGCGCTGATATTCACTCAGTGCCGCTAAGTATTGGGGTGAGGCCTGTGAGATTTCAAGATCGAGCCAGCTGCGGCGAGCTGCCGGGCCCGCTTTGACTAGGCTTAAGTCTTCAGGCACAAAAAGCACCACGCTCAATTGGCCCAAGACTTTTGAAAAAGGGCGCGCGCGCTTTTGGTTGAGATAGAGCTCTTTACTGCCATCGCGTAAGAGATGAAATTCTATGTCGCGCGCAAGATCGTCGCCATCATGCCGAACGCTCACACTGATGCGCGCCTGTTCTTGGCCTGCGCGTATCATGTCTTCGGGGCTGGCACCGGGCCTGAGTGATTTTGAAGTGGCACAGAGAAAAATGGCCTCGAGCAAATTGGTTTTGCCCTGGGCATTGTCCCCGAGCAGCAAATTAGCTCGGCTATGGGGCTGCCACTCAAAGTGTTCGATGTTCCGCCACTGACGGACTTTGACTTTCTCGATAATCAAAGCAAGCTTCCTATATTAATAGCGAGCCAGGCATCGATGCCAGTGACGGGCCCTATGTTTTCGTGGCCATCCCACCAAGTGATAGCCTGAACTTCAGAATTATCCTTAAATTCCCTATCTTTTTCGACATTTCCTTGAAACAAAGCGCCGTATTCTAGGCGGCTGGGTTCAGCTGACCCATACTTATTCATTAATTCTAGCTTCATAAGGCCCATAAATTCCATATTTTGAAGCACCTGATTTGACTCTTCTAAGAGCTCTCTGAGGGCGCACTCACCCGGTGCTTCACTGGGATCGATAACTCCACCCGGAAGTTCCCATGATTTGTTAAAACGATTGAAAACAAAGAGTATTCTGTCATTCTTTTTAGCTATAATCAGAGCGTGGGTTAAAGGAACTAGATCTGGGCGGGCAAATAGCTCGGCCTCGGGGCCGCGTACAATATCTAGCAGGATATTGCCCGCTTCATCGTTGGTCAGCATGAATGTTCCACGTGAAACATGCTAGACCAGAGGTTCATGGGCTGGTAGTCCGTTGGCCCTGGGATAGGACTTGTGAGTGTGTTCTAGCTTCTTAAAGACAAGCAGGGTGCGGCCCTCTTGGCTAAGGGGCAGAGTCAGTTCCCTTTTCTCAGTCAACTCGACTTTGAGCAAGCCCATGGCCTTTTGGGCTTGGGCTAACTCTTCGTCAGCCTTGGGACCCTTATAGGTAAAGAGAAGACCGCCTACTTTGAGCAGGGGGATACCAAGTTCGAGAATAACAGGCAGGCGCCCGACGGCGCGGCAAGTGACCCAATCCATATGCTCACGTTGAGTCCCTTGGCCTAGTACTTCAGCTCGCTCGGGGGACACTTTGACTCGCTTTCCAAGGCCTAGCCGAGCGCTAGCTTGATCAAGAAAATTAGCCTTTTTCTTGGTGCTTTCGACCAAAAGAACGTGAGTTTCTGGCAAAGCAATGGCTAGGGCTAGGCCTGGCATACCGCCGCCTGAGCCAATATCAGTCAAAAGATTAGGCCTATTTTGAGCAGAATTTAGACTGAGTACAGAGAGTGAGTCAACTAGGTGTTTGGTGATTCCCTCTTCAAAGCCCTTGATAGCTGTGAGATTGAATTTCTTGTTTTCAGCAAGTAGGTAGTCTAGAAGTTGCAATTCGGCCTCTAGCTGCTCAGGGCTAAGTTTCAGGCCCAAGCTTTCAAGGCGCTCATTCAGGTAGCCCTGAGCCTCGGCTGAGGGGGACTCGATACTCATTTGAACCTCGGGTTATGTTCCACGTGAAACGTTAGGCGTTCTCGGGTACTTCGCTTGGTTCTGGTACTTGAATGGCACCGCTGCTTTTCATGACTTCTAGGGCAATGAGTAGCACCGAGATATCAGCCGGAGTTACGCCAGATATACGTCCGGCTTGTCCTACACTGACCGGACGACGCAGATTTAGCTTCTCACGGGCTTCTCGAGAAAGACCAAAAATGCTTAAATAATCGATGCTTTCTGGTATTCCACGATCTTCTATCTTGCGATGGCGGGCTACCTGTTCGAGCTGGCGCTTGATATAGCCATCATACTTGATTTGAATCTCGACCTGTTCCCTGACCTCAGCCTGCAAGTCCATGCGACTGCCCATAGGCAACAAAGAGCCCAGGTTTTCATAGCGAATTTCTGGCCGGCGTAAAAGATTTGCCAGTGATGAGGGTTGGTCGAGTTCGGCTGATTCTAGTTGGCGTAGAGCCGCATTAAGTTCCCCGTCGGGTTTGAGATGGGTCTTTTCGAGACGTTCGAGTTCAAGGCGAATCAGCTCGCGGCGTTGCACCATGGCTTGATGCGTGTCGTTATCGAGCAAGCCGGTCTCGTGCCCAATATCCATCAATCGTAAGTCTGCGTTGTCTTGGCGCAGTAACAAGCGGTACTCAGCCAATGACGTGAAAAGGCGATAGGGTTCGGTCGTGCCCTTCGTGATCAAATCATCGATCAGCACACCGATGTAAGCCTGATGTCGGCCCAAGGTGATGGCAGTTTTATTTTGAATCGCGCGGCCCGCATTGAGGCCAGCCATTAAGCCTTGCGCAGCAGCTTCTTCATAGCCTGAAGTACCATTGATTTGACCTGCTAAATACAGGGCTCGAATTGATTTGGTTTCGAGATTTGGTTTGAGTTGGGTGGGCGGCACAAAATCATATTCAACCGCATAGCCCGGTCTCATGATTTCAACATTTTGAAAACCTGGTAGCTCGCGCAAAAAATTTAACTGGTCATCTTCGGGCAATGAAGTTGACAAGCCGTTAAGATAAAGTTCAGAAGTGCGCAAACCCTCGGGCTCTAAAATAATTTGATGCCATAATTTTTCGGGGAAGCGTATGACTTTGTCTTCAATGCTGGGGCAATAGCGCGGGCCCACTCCCTTGATGGTGCCGTTATATAGCGGTGAGCGAACGATGCTGCTGCGTATGCTGTCGTGTACGCGTTCATTGGTGCGCACAGTCCAACATACGACGCTATTCTTAAGCGTGCCTCGTTGTGTGCGATATGAAAACGGTTGCACCACCTCGTCGCCAGGGAACTCTGAAAACGCTTTAAAATCAAGGGTATTTCTATCCACCCGGGGATTCGTACCAGTTTTTAAACGTCCCAGCTCTAAACCCAATTCGAGTAGCGATGTGCTCAGGCCCAGACTTGCCTGCTCACCTGCACGGCCGGCTTGAATACGATGATCGCCAATGTGAATGAGGCCAGCTAAAAAAGTTCCGGTGGTGACAATGACCGCGCGAGCGCGATACTCAGTGCCGGTTTTAGTGCGCACGCCATAGACGCGCGACTCAGCTTTATCCACCAAAAGGGAATCGACCTGACCTTGTTTAAGTGAAAGGTGAGCTGTATTTTCTAAAACATCTTTCATCCAGAGGCGATATTGAATTTTGTCGCACTGGGCTCGTGGAGCCTGTACAGCCGGGCCTTTGCTGGTATTCAGCATCTTAAATTGAATGCCCGTGGCATCGCCAGCTTGACCCATGATGCCGCCCAGGGCATCAATCTCACGCACCAAATGACCCTTCGCTAAACCGCCAATAGCTGGGTTGCAAGACATGGCCGCAACGGTATCGAGATTGAGGCATAGCACGAGCGTCTCACAGCCCATTTTGGCTGTGGCTAAGGCGGCTTCGCAGCCGGCGTGGCCCGCGCCCACCACAATCACGTCATAGGTTTTGTTATAGATAGCCATGGCTTACTCCGAGGGCTTAACATATATCAGCCATGCGCAGTCTTCCAGCCCAAGTCAACGAAAGGGAACTCATCGCGGCCCTCAGGGTCGAATTCCCTGGTCAAAACTTTCAAAATGCCCGCCTCTTGCACGATGGATGGGACAACTTGGCTGCCTGGATCGATGAATGCTGGATATTTCGTTTTGCGCGCGATCTGGATTATAGGCGTGAGCATGAAAGACTGATTTTAGAGACCTTAAAAGGCAAAACCACGGCTCCTATCCCCCGAATCGAGTTTTGGGGCCAGGACCTAGCCTGTATGGGCTATCGGGGGCTCAAAGGCATACATATATATGAAGAAGAATGGAAAAACTGGTCTGACAAGCAAATCGAGGCTCTGGGCAGGGAATTGGCACGCTTTCTATGGGAAAGCCATCAAGCTATTCCATTAAGACAAGCTCAGACCTGGGGCCTGCCCGAAGTGGGCATAGCCGTTAACTTTGAAAAATTAGAGAATCTAGCCCGCATGGCTGAGCCCGGCCTGGCTGATTTTATTCGCTTAGCCCTCAAGGCTGGCCAAGGCCTGGCTAAAACGAGCCAGCAAAGCTTTCTCTATAACGATCTGCATAGTGAGAACTTTGTCATCGATTCGGCCACCCAACGTTTAGCGGGAGTTTTTGATTTTGGCGATTGTGGCTGGGGTGACCTGCACTTTGAGTTTCATCCACTTTATCGCTATGACCCACGTATTTTTGAGAGCGTCGTGGGGAACTATGAACAGCTGTCAGGC
>CAZFUM010000048.1:0-15054 GCA_964521965.1 uncultured bacterium
AGCGATGTGAAGCGCATCTACGTCGTTGAGATGACTCGCCTGGGTGATCTGGTGAGCGCCACGGCCTTGTTTGAGCCCCTGCGCCAGGCCTACCCTGGGGCCGAGCTGCATGTGGTGGGTGCCGAGGCCTATGGCCCTCTTTTTGAGGCGCCTGGCAGCCCGAGTTTTTGGGGTTTGCCCAGTCAAGGCCGGGCCTTTGTGAAAGCGGCCTGGCAGTTAAGGCGCATCTGGTCAGGGCGTGACAGCTTGATGGTTGTGGCATCGCCATCCTTGCGCGCCCAAGTACTGCTGCTCTTTTCTAAGCCGGGTCGGGCTAGTGGCTACTTGTTTCCCAGCCTGGGCGGCCTGGGTTACGATGAGAGGGCGCTCGCCCATAGCGTTGGGCCAGCGGGTAGGGCCATTTTGGGCGCGAGCGATTCCCAGGACCATATGGTGATTCGGGCAGGACGCGCTTTGCTGGGCTTGAATGTCATGAGTCGCCTGGCCCCGAAGATACACAGCCAGACTCAGGCAGAGCCCAAGCTCGTCGTGATGCATGCGGGCGCTAACTGGGCCTGGCGGCGCTGGCCCCTAGAACGCTTTGTTGAACTGGCTCGTGGCCTGATGCGCGAAGGCTATCAGGTCAAACTCATCGCGGCCGAGGCTGAGGGCGAGCAAGCCAGCGACCTAGCTTGGGTCAAGTCTGCGGGTCTGGCTGAATTGCGCGACCTGCTGGCGAGGGCAGCACTCTTTGTTGGCAATGATTCGGGCCCCCTCCATCTGGCGGCTGCCCTGGGCCGGCCTTGCCTAGCGCTCTTTGGCCCAAACGTTCCGGGCCGCAGTGGGCCCTGGCCCTTGGCCGGTCAGCCTGGCTCGCCTCACCGGGTTCTCGAAGGCGAGGTGCCTTGCAGGCCCTGTAGCCAGTTAACTTGCGTGCAGCCGCAGGATGCGTGCATGGCCAAGATTCAAGTTCCGAGCGCTCTCGATACTGCTTTATCGATACTCAAGAAGGTCTAGGAGGTTCTTTTATGCGCAAAGTTCTACTTTTGCTGGTATTGCTCGGCTTGGTTATTCCGGCCTGGGCAGACCCGGTCTTCAAAGACCCTGACACTACTAAAGAACCCGAGAAACTCTCGGATCTTTATCGCTTTCTCAATTGGCACACCAAGAAAGCATTAGATCCTAGCGTCAATGTTTGGCCCATTAAGTTGTTGGGCTTGGCTAAAGAAATTTTGAGGGCCGGGACTTTCTTTGAATTAGATATGTCCGTTAAACCCTTCACCATGCAGGGCCTATCTTTTGAAAAAGCCGAGTTTTATGTGAAGCGCCTCACGGTAGATGCCGATGCTATGAAACATTGGGAACTCAAAGTCACCGACTATCGCGAAGCCCAGTCGCGCTTGATCTTTACCCTGCGTTCGTTAGAAAAAAAGATCAATGCCGATGCCGCGGCCCGTGGCCTAAGCGAGGTCAAGCTCAGGCCAGACTCGTCTGAGCAGGTGATTGAAATTAAAGGCCGGGGCAGTTTGCTTATGTTGCCTTTGAATTATGAGGCCCGTTGCAAAGTAAAATGGGATGAGAAGTCGCGCCAATTACACTTGCAGACTCAGAGTCTTCGCTATGCGGGCATACGCCTACCCCTCTGGCTCTCATGGCTGGGCACGACGGCGTTGCCAAGGGCGCCTTTGCTAGACCTATCTGCCATTTGGATACCGCTTAATATTCAAGAGGTGCATGTGGGTTGGGACCAAGTCAATTTGAGTACCAACTGGTGATTCGGTGATTCGTCATGCCATTATATTGGTGGGGGGGCTTGGCTCACGCCTGCGGCCGCTCACCGATGCCATGCCCAAACCTCTGCTGCCGGTGGCACATCGTCCCTTTCTCGAGTCGCAGCTAAAGCGCTTGGCTCAGGCGGGTGTTAAGCGCGTGGTGCTCAGTACGCATTATCAGTCGGCCGTGGTGGCCCGCTCGCTTAAGAAATTGCGTCACTTTGGCCTGAGCCTTGAGCTGCGTCGCGAGCCCAAGCCACTCGGTACGGGTGGGGCCATACGTTTTGCCTGGCCCGAACTGGGGCAGCCCAGCTTGGCTTTGAATGGCGATGTGCTGAGTGACTTTGACATTCGGCCTATGGTGAAGCAGCACTTGCATCAAATGCCCCAAGCCACGCTTTGGACCGTCAACGTAAAAGATACCGCGGCCTTTGGCGTGATCGAGATTGGTCGTGATGGCCGTATCAGTCGCTTTGTCGAGAAGCCCAAACCAGGCCAGGCCAAGGGTAAAGCTATTAATGCCGGGCTCTATGTCTTGCAGCCGGGCTTTGTCGATTGGGTGCCCGCGGGCAGGGCCGTATCGATTGAACGCGAAATCTTTCCGCGTATGCTGGCTGGCGGCGCAGATCTGCGCGCCTATGCAGCGCCTAAGGGTACTTATTGGAATGACATTGGCACGCCCGAGGCTTACCGCCTCGCCAATCTCGCGGCCGTCCGCGGTCAAGTCAAGATCAAGGGACTTTGGCCCAAGCAGGGCCTGCGCCACGGCGCGCTGCTAGCTAAAGGCGTGAAAATTGGCCCGGGCTGCGATATTGAGGGCAGTGTGCTGCTAGAAGACTGCCAACTCGGGGCCCGAGTTAAAGCCCGGCGCTGTGTCATGGCGTCAGGTTGTAAATTAGAAGACGGGGTGGTTTTAGAAGAGGGAACTGTCTTAGGCCCAAACACGCGCATCCATTGCGCGCCACAGGCCTAAATAAAGGGGGGTGCCATGCCAGACCTATATTTTTTGATCGAATTCCCGATCTTCCGCGAATTTGACGCGGACGATGTCGAGGCTTTAGCTGCGGTGTGTGAAGAGCGTAGCTTTGAGGCGGGCGCGACCGTGGTCAAAGAAGGTGACCCGGGCGACGCCATGTATATCGTGAAGAGTGGTGTGCTTGAAGTGGTTAAGCGACTGGGCGCTGAGAGTCGGCACATCAATTTGATCAATGCGGGTGAGTTTTTTGGCGAGTTGGCTTTGATTGATGGCACGCCTCGCTCGGCCGATGTGCGGGCCAAAGAAGCGAGCGTGGCCGTGCGCCTGCCTCGCGAGGCCTATTTGCAACTCAAGAAGGGCAAGCCCGCCACGGCGCTGCGCATTGCCGATGTGCTGCTCAAGACCCTGAGCTTTCGCGTGCGCCGCAGCACCACCCGCGCCATCCAGAGCGAAGCTGCCCCTGCCCAAGGTGTTGTTATCAGGCCCCTGACGCCTCGCCCTGTGGGCGAGGCGTCAGGGGCTAAGGCGACTCCTCCCTTGCCTCTGAATAAGCGTGGGAAAAAGTCTGACCTGAGACGTCCCGCCAAAGCAAAGGTCGTTCGCCCCAAACCCAAAAAGAAAGTACCCAAACGCAAGTGAGCAAACGAGTTCCAGCTCAAGACGCCAAACTCGAGGCGCGCAGCGATGCCAGCGCGCCTTCGCTGGCGCATTTTTCAGCCCTCTTAGATGCTATTGAGAGCAATAGCGAGGCGGGCCGCCGGCGTTTTTATGCCCGCCTTTTAGATGAAGCTCTTCACGAGTTGGCTTGCGATGAGGGTTCTCTGCTTTTAGCTTGGCCACCTGAGAAGCCCGACCGCCTTGAGTTGGCGGGTGTACGTGGCTTAAATAGCGAAGCATGGGTGGGTGAGCGCTTGAGCATCGACAAGGGCGTGGTGGGCGAGGCCGCGCGCACGCAACACCCTGTTCGCAAGACCGAGGCTTTTGGTGAGACGCTTTGTGTGCCGCTGTATGGACGCGAGCAATTGCAGGGCGTGCTGTCATTGGTCAGGCCTGAGGGCCCGGCTTACAACGCCAGTGAGAGCGCTCGCGCTGAGCGTATTGGGGCTGGTTTAGGGGCAGCCCTTTGGGCCAGCCGCAACCTTTCGCGTCACGAGAACACCGAGCGCCGACTTAAAGGCCTGACGAGTGCGGCCGAAGCCTTGATTCGCGGGCATGATCTGAAAGAAGTTTTGGACCGCCTGACTCAGCACGCCCAGGCCTTGATGGACGCCGAGGCCTGTACCGTGTTCTTGAGCGATGAAGAAGGGTATTTGCGTGCCCATGTGGTAGCAGGTGGAAGCGTAGACAGCTTGAAAGAAATTCGCCTGGCGCCGGGCGAGGGCGTGGCAGGTTGGTGCGCCGAGCATGGCGAGGCCTTGGTCATTTCTGACGCAGCCTCCGACACTCGTTTTGCCTCGGGTGTCGACAAGCGCACTCGATTCAAGACCCGAAATCTCGCATGCGCTCCCATGGCGCCTATCTCAAGCCAAGGGCGAGTCATGGGGGTACTCGAGGTTGTGAATCGCAAGGGCAGTGAGCCTTTTGATTCATCGCAATTGCCTCTTTTGCAGGCTCTGGCTAACTTGGCGGCCCTGGCGGTTGAGAATGCGCGTCTCTATGAGCAGATGCAAGAACGGGCCCGACGCCTTAATCAAGATTTGATTCAGGCCAATGTTGAGACAAGCGATGCCCGTGGCCGTTTAGAATCAGTGCTCTTTGCCATGCAAGACGCGGTCTTTGGCGCCGATGAGAATGGTCGTGTTACTTTAGTCAACCGAGCGGCTCAGATCATTGCCTTTGGGCTCTCGGCCCAAGATGCGCAAGGTCGCGCCTTGGGCGAGGTCATTGACCACGAAGCGTTTCGAGAAGCTCTGAAAGAAGTACGGGCTACGGGACAGCCATCGCAAGCTGAGCTTGAGTTGAGCACGCCCGAGCCACGTGTTTATGCTGTGGTGATCACGCCGATCAATGATCTCGAAGGCTATATCACGGGCCTGGTGCTAGTTTTGCGAGATGTGACGCGTTTTAAAGAATTAGAACGAATGAAAGCTGCTTTTTTAAATACCGTGAGCCATGAATTGCGCACGCCTATGACTTCGATACGGGCTTTTTCAGAGCTGATTGCCAAAAAAGGCGCTGACCCAGAAAAGACTCGCGAATGGGCCGGAATTATTTATGAAGAAGCCCGCCGCCTGGGTCGCCTGATTGATGACCTCTTAGATGTTTCGCGAATCGAGGCGGGCAAGCGTCTTAGCGTGAACTGCCGCGTGGCCGAGCTAAAGCCCATATTCACTAAGACTTTGGCTTTGTTCACAAATTACAGTAAGAGCCATTTGCTTAAGCTTGTGATACCTGAAGACCTGAGCCAGGCTGAGATTGATCCTGATCGTATTGAACAGATATTGGCCAATTTGATTTCGAACGCTATTAAGTATTCGCCCAAAGGCGGTGAAGTCAGCATCGAAGTGAGCTTTGTGCCACCCGACCGCTTTCGCGTTGAGGTTAAAGATCAAGGCATTGGATTGTCTGAGCGCGATCAGGCGCGCCTTTTTGAGAAGTTCTATCGAGCTGAAACTAACGAAAACGTAGGTATCGGTGGCACCGGTCTCGGTTTGAGTATTTGCAAATACCTGGTCGAGCAGCACCGTGGTCAAATCGGGGTCAAGAGCCAGGCGGGCCAGGGCAGCTGCTTTTGGTTTGAAATGCCTATCTTCTCGCCTGACAAGGGTGAGGCCCAAGTTTGAGGGGCATCGCGCTCGCCATTTTGGCTAGCTTAGCCCTGGCGGCTGTCGAGGCTAGCAAGCCGCAGTCTAGTTACGGTGTTGCTGCTGATTGGATAGAAGGCGACCCAGATGAAATGCCCCTGGCCACGCCTCTCAAACCAGCTAAGCCCACACTGCCTGTGATCTGTTACCACCGCTTTGGTCCCGGCGAAGAAAAGGACACGCTGAGAATTTCTGCCAAACGTCTGGGCGATCAGCTTCATTGGTTAAAGAGCAATGGCTATCAGTCCGTCAGTCTAAACCAAGCTGAGGCCTTTTTGCGCGGCGCCCATGAGGGCCTGCCGGCCAAGCCCGTGATCTTGAGCATTGATGACGGCTATCGCAACGGCTGGACCGTGGGCAAGCCCCTTTTTGAGAAATACGGTTTTAAGGCTGTCTACTTTGTCACCACCGATCAGATCGGCGTCAACAAGAACTGGTTAAGCTGGCAGGACCTGCGCGACATACTGGCTGCGGGCCACGAGGTGGGTAGCCACACCGTCAAACACAGCAACTTGGCTTGGCCTCGCCGAAGCGAGAGTGCCGAGGCCTATCGTGAGCGGGTCGAGAGTGAACTGCGCAAGTCTAAGCAGCGCCTTGAATCGCACTTGGGTATAAGCATGACGGCTTTGGCTTATCCCTTTGGCGCCTATAATGAATATGTCGAGACGCGGGCTCGTGCCGCAGGCTATCAACTGATGTTTTCAGTGAGTGGTGACAGCAATGCCTTGGGCGCGCCCTTGGGTCGGCTGCGCCGCTTGCTCATCATCAAAGCGCCTCGCTTGGCCTCATTTGCTCGCCAAGTGGCGGCGCAGCCTTCGGGCATTTCGCTGCAAGGGCTTGAAGAGGGCCAGGGTTTTTACCGCCGCGCTTTCCCCCTCAGCGTTACCTTGAACGCTAGCCCACAATGGAACGGCCAGGAGCCCAAGGCCGAGTGGAAAGGAGCCTTTCTGCCGATGACGCGCTTGGTCACAGCAGACGGCGCTAGCTGGGTTACGGTCATACCCAAGGGCCAAGTACCCGGCATCTATGCCTTTAAAGTGCAGGTGGGCGAGGGTAAAGAGGCCAAACGCGAAGCCTACGTTTGCCAAATCTATCGGTCCGGATGGAAATCTTATTTTTTGAATAGGGAGGATAGCCTTGACCCAAAACCTTGACCTGGCGGCAGCCAAAACTCGGCTCATGCTGGCCCTCGATCTCGACAGCCGCGAAAAGGCCGAAGAGTGGGTGCATAAGATGAAGTTGCACGTGGGCTATTTTAAAGTGGGCTTGCAACTATTTACTGTGGCGGGCGGCGAGTTGGTGCGCAGCATACGTGCGCGAGGCGGCCGTGTTTTTCTTGATGTTAAATATCACGATATTCCCAATACGGTGGCGAAAGCTTGTGAGGCGGCTTGCAGTCTGGGCGTAGATTTTATCAACGTGCATGGCCTAGGTGGCAAGACCATGATTAAGGCCGCAGCCTTGGCTTTGAAAGAGTCGTCTGAGCGCATGCGCCAGCCCAGGCCCAAGCTTTTGGCAGTCACTATCTTGACCAGCCATGATCTGCGCTCGCTACGCAATGATATTGGGCTTAGGGGCAGCATTGAAAAAGAAGTTTTGCGCTTGGCTAAATTGGCTCAAGCCGCAGGGGCAGATGGCGTGGTGGCCAGCCCTAAAGAGATCAAGGCCATCCGCAAAGCTTGTGGCCCTAAGTTTGTGATTGTGACGCCCGGCATACGCGGCTCTGCTGATAAGAAAGATGATCAAAAGCGCACCATGACAGCAGGCGATGCTGTGGCTGCGGGTGCTGATTATGTGGTGGTGGGCCGGCCGCTGACTCAGGCGAGTGACCCGGGCGAGGCTGCCCGGGCACTGGTGATCGAGATCGCCAAGGGTTTGAATAGGTCGGTCCAAGCTGCAAAGTCGTCTAAAGATAAGAAGGGAAAGAAACGATGAAAGAAGAAGAAGCTCTCGAGCTATTCCGCAAGGCAGGTGCCTACTTAGATGGCCACTTTTTGCTCACTTCAGGACTGCATTCGCCGGCCTATGTTGAGAAGTTTCAGGTTTTACAATATCCCGAGACCTGTGATCAGCTGTGTGCCGGTATGGCTGAGCCTTTTCAAGGGCAAGGTGTGACGGTGGTGGTGGGGCCGGCCGTGGGCGCCATTGTGCTGGCCTATGGCGTGGCTCGGGCTTTGGGTGTGCGCGGCATTTTTCTCGAGCGCGAAGAAGGCGCCTTTAAATTGCGCCGAGGTTTTGCCATCAAACCGGATGATAAAGTCTTGGTGGTCGAAGACGTGGTCACGACCGGCAAATCTGTATTTGAAGTTCTCGATGCACTCAAAGAAGAAAAAGAGCGCGGTCAGATCGTGGGCGTGGCTTATTTAGTAGACCGCAGCCAGGGTAAGGCTATTTTTGGCGTGCCTCAGCAGGCGCTGATGAATCTCGATTTGCCCACCTGGACTGCCGAAGAATGCCCACTCTGCAAGCAGGGTATCGAGCTGGTCAAACGGGGAAGTAGGAAGATCTAGGCCTCAAATCGACCCCCTCGGCACGGCTGCGCCGTGCCAGGGGGCATGACGGGAAAGTTAAAGGATACTCATGACCAAAATTGAAATTATCTGCGTGGGTTCAGAACTCCTCAATGGATCCCCCGATGCCCATGGGCCTTATCTCTGCGGTCATTTGGCCCCCCGTGGCTTTGAAGTGCTGCGCGTATCGCAGGTCAGTGATGCTCAGGCCGATATCGAACTTGCTCTCAAAGAAGCGTTAGCCCGCGCTGAGGGCGTTATTCTCTGTGGCGGCTTGGGGCCGACTTTGGATGACCTGACCCGGCCTGCCATGTGCAAGGTGCTGGGCTTGGCCATGCATGAAGACGCGGCTTTGCTGGCGAAAATCGAGAGTCGCTTTCGCAGCCGTGGCCTTGAAATGCCCGTGAACAATCGCTTGCAGGCCTTATTGCCACAGGGCGCCCAAGCTTTAGAAAATGAAAGTGGCACGGCCCCGGGCCTATGGGTGGAAACGCCTGAGAAATTTGTGGCCTGTTTGCCGGGCCCGCCGCGTGAACTGCGGCCCATGTTTGAAAATGAGCTTTTGTCGAAACTGATGCAAAAAGCAGGCGCACCTGAATTTGCCTCGCGTCGCATGCTTTGCCACGGTTTGTCAGAATCAGCCGTGGATCAAGTCTTGGCCGGCTTAGCCCCAGCCTCGGGGCCTTTGGCATTAGGTTTGCTTGCCAAAGGCACGCATGTTGAAATTCGCGTTGCGGCGCGAGGGGCCGGCGCAGCCAGCCGAACTGAAGCCCTGAGTACCGAGATACTTAAGCGCCTTGAAGATAATATCTATTCAGACGACGGCCAATCGCTCGAAGTCATTTTGGGAAGTTTGTTGCTCGCCGAGGGACTGACAATTGCCTTAGCTGAGTCATGCACCGCGGGTCGAGTGGCCGCCCAACTCGCTTCGGTGCCCGGCGCTTCGCAATATTTTAAGATGGGCTTGGTGACCTATTCTGATGAGTCCAAACAGCAGCTTTTAGAAGTCCCGCCTTTTGTGCTCAAAAAGGCTGGGGCCGTGTCCAAAGATTGCGCCTTGGCCATGGCTGTGGGCCTGGCTCGCCAATCTGGCTGTGATTACAATTTGGCGATTACGGGCATTGCGGGTCCCGACGGCGGCACAGAAGAGAAGCCTATCGGTCTGGTTCATATGGCCTTGGCGGGGCCTGGCGGCGTGCAGCATCAGGAATACCGTTTTGGGCCCTCGTCGCGTCAAGACATTCAAGCTCGCGCAGCCCACTGCGCGTTGATACTCTTGTATCGTGTGCTTTCGGGTTTGGCCGTGCAAGAGCAGCCCTCAGATCGGTTTGCGCCCAAGGCGTGAAGTGCTTTCTCGCGGTCTATCCGCCCCAGCGGCTGCAAACAAAATTGATTGAAGTGCAAACTTTGCTCGAATCGCGTGCCTGGGATATAGAGCTGCACCGACCCGAGACCTTTCACATCACCCTGCAGTACTTGGGCGAAACACCCGATAAAATCTTGCCGGACTTACATCACGATCTTTCGGCCTTGGCCCACGCCCGGCGGGGCTTTGACCTCAGCTTGGGCAGCTTAGGGGTTTTTGATTCTTGGCAAAATCCACGCGTGATCTGGGCCCGGCCCCGCGACCCGCAAGGCTTCTTGGCTGAGCTTGAGCAGGCCACGCGCCAGCGCCTCAATGCCTACCGCCTCTTTAAATTGCGTGAAGGTTTTATCCCGCATTTGACCCTGGCCCATGTGAGAGACGTCAAATCTGACTATGATCCCCAAAAATTAGAAAAGCTCGCCGAAGATACCGGCGAGCTGGGGGTCTTTCACGTAGATGAATTTAGCTTAATGCGAATCTTGCCAGGAAAACATGAATTAGTTGAGACTTTTAGCTTAGCGCATTAAGTTTCTGAGCAAGGCCCCCGCAATGGGCGCCGCAATGCTCATGCCCGTGCCTTCACCATCCGCCAAGACAGCCACGGCATACTGCGGGTTGTCGGCGGGCGCAAAACAAACAAACCAGCCATCGAGATTTTTTCGGGTGCGTGCCGTGCCAGTTTTACCTGCGACGAGCACGCCAGGAACTTGCGCTTTCTTGCCAATGCCACGCGAGCCTTCGACCGCATCAATCATGATCTGTTTTATTTTTTCTGCGGTCTCAGGTTTCATGACCTCGCGCCAGACTTCTTTTTTGCTCTGCCACAAAGTCTGACCAGCCAGGTTTCGCACTTCTTTGACCAGGCGCGGGCGCATGAGAATGCCACGGTTGGCGATGACCTGGGCCAGCAGTGAGGCCTGCAAAGGCGTGACGCGGTATTCTTTGCCTAAGCCACAGGCGCGCTCGGCCAATTCGAATTTTGATGCGGCACCTAGCGGCGCCGTGCTCTGGGCCACGGGCACTTGAACCTTGCCCACACCCGGCAAATCAAAGCCCAAATCGATTTCTTGATTAAAGCCGAAGCGGTTGATGTATTCAAAGAGCACATCGGGCCCCATGGCGTCAGCCACGCGGTAGAGGGCAATATTGCTCGAGACATCCATGGCTTCTTTGAGCGAGCGAATCTTGCCGTGGTTTTCCCAATCTCTAAAGACTTTGCCTTCAATCAAGATGGCGGTATCAGGCCGCATGGGAAAGATCTTGCTCATATCGACATTGGCTTCGAGCGCAGCGGCGGCGGTGATGATCTTGCATATCGAGCCGGGCTCGTAGAGGCCCATAAAAGGCCGGTTGAGCAGGGGTTTATTGATGTTGTCGCGAATTTCGTGCCACTGTTTATCAATGGTTTCTGGCTTAAAGCTGGGCTGGCTGACGGCACCCAAAATATCGCCAGTACTAGGATCGAGCACAATAATAGCGCCCTTGCGCCAGCCCAATGCTTTCTGGGCTGCATCTTGCACACGGCTATCTAAGGTGAGCACGATTTCTAAGCCGGGGATGAGGCCTTTGAGTTCTTTCTCGAGACCCATGTCGCCAAATTTATCAGACAAGGCGCCAATGATATGGGCCGTGTGTTGAGACATAGGATAACTGCGCGCCCCTAAATTATTCTGCTGAATGCTGACGCGGGCCAGGGGGCTATCATTTCGGTCAAACACGTAATACATGGCCCCGCGGTCGCGTGATTCGCGCGCCTTGCGTAGGCCTTCTTTGGCTTCTTCGAGGCCGGGGCTAGAAGCCAGGGCAGCTTGGTAAAGTTCGATGGCAGAGCTGAGGTGGCCGCCGGCATGGGCGCAAACTGCCGCACCCTTTAAAGCTTTGGCATTGCCTTTATCGAGGCTCATGGCGTGCTTATATTCGCCCTCGGCCACGCTGTACCAGCCACGGGCTAAAGCGGCATCGCCTTCTTCAACATGGCGCAAGGCCACACCACGGCCTAAACCAGCTTGTCGGGCCTTGTCATAAAGTCCCAGAGCTTTTTCAGTTTGCTTGCGGCGATTGGCGATCAGGCCTAAGGCGTCGGTGATGATAGCATCGCCGGGCCTCTTAGCATCGAGTGCCAGCAACTTGGCTTCGGCCGCGTCAATTTGACCTTTGCGCGCCATCTTGATGGCTGCGTTGACCGCCGATGAAGTGCCAAAGAAATAAGTATAGGCACCCCAGCTTGCGCCGCCCAAGACGAGCAGGGTCAGCAGGGCGCCCCAGGGTAGGCCGCGGCGACGTCGCGAACCACCCAGAGGAGTGTGTTTTAAGAGGGGCAGGGCCATGTGAAAACCTTTCCATATATATAGGCGAACCGAGGGGCATTCTAAACAGGGTGTTCAAGGGGGTCAAGAGGGGCTGTCAGGACTTCTTGATCACCCATAAGAGGCTGGGATAAGCCTCATGTTCACCGCTCTGCTTCAGGATTTTTAAACCATCATAAAAACTAGCATCGGCGCTATTCACAGGCAAGCTTGCCACGATTTCGCAGTCTAGCGATTCAAAGAGCCCACGCAGGGTGGCCGCCGGGATGGGATTCATGGGTATGACATGCGGGTCAAAGTGGGGGTCATTCAAAAGCCCCAGCTTTTGCGCCCATGCCTTGACGCGGGTGCGCAAGCGCAAGCGATAGCGCAGCAGTTTAAAAAAGGGAACTCGGCGGGCAAATGGAATGTTAAAGACCAGCAAGCCACCGGGCTTGAGTACGCGCGCAAAATCCCTCAGATAGGCGCGCTGGCTGCGTGGCGGTATGTGTTGAATCACGACGCTGGCATAGATGAAATCAAAAGACCTGTCTTTGAAGAGCGGCAGGCCTTCAGCTGCATTGACGTGATATTGAACTTTAGATTTGAGGCGATTATATTTCTTAGCCAAGGCAATCATGCCCTGCGAAATATCGACGCCTTGAGTTTTTTTAAATTTGGCGCCCAGGGCCTGAGTGAGGCGGCCTACGCCGCAGCCAAAATCTAAGGCACGGCCTTTGAATTTTGGGGCAGCGCCCAATCGCTTGAGGACGGCCAGAAGGGTGGCGATTTCTCGAGAGCCTGTCTTGAAAAAGTCGGCCCGCTTCCAGCGCCCGCCTTGGTGGCGCGCATCCGTGAGGATGGCCCAAAGTGGGTCGCTAGAGGCGTGGCCTTCCCAGATCTTTTGTTGTTCTTGAATGGTGTTCAAGATTGAGTCTAGACTAAGCTTGCTTCGATCACGACCTGGGTGTTGCCTTTGTAAAGGCGGGCAATGGGGCAGCCAGCTTCGGTGACTTTGACCAGTTCATCAAACTTGGCCTGGTCCAAGCCAGGCACTTTGGCAGTGAACTTCACGCGAATCTCACTGACAAAAGGGCCTGAGTCGTCTTTACCGAGGCTGATCTTGCTTTCGGCTGTCAGAATCTCTGCTTTGATTTCGCCTAATTTGGCTGAAAAGAACATCACAAAGCAGGCTGCATGGGCTGCGCCCACGAGCTCTTCGGGGTTGCTGCCTTTGCCGTCCAAGAAGCGGTCGACATGCAGATAGGGGACGCTTTTTGCCGCTCCGCTACCTAGCGAATACTCTCCGCCGCCGTCCTTAAGTCCGCCTTTCCATATTGCTGATGCTGATGCTGCCATGTGGCCTCCGAATGTTGTGTTGGGCGGGTATTATATGCAGAAATCATGAAAGGATGAAGGCCCAAGCGTGAAGGATGAAATTGCTTTGGCTTGGGTTCCAGGTTAGAATAGGGCCATCTTTTATGGAGGTTTCATGGCTCGTTCTCGCCAAAAACGCAAGTCAGTGCGCAAGAAATAACTAATTTTCAGGTGACCCGGTGAAAGCAACGAAATATCTGAAATTTTTGACCCTTGGCCTGGCTATCTCAGCTCTGGCCGCTTGTGGTGGTTCGGGTAAGCCAGTTAGCTCAGGCGAAGACTCGGGCACCGTGAGTGACGCAGGTGAAGACAAGCCTACGTCTTACACGGCCCAAGAAGGCGACACCTTGCGCAAAATCGCAGGGCGGTCTGAGATTTACGGCGATCCTGATCTTTGGCCATTGCTGCAAGAGGCGAATGCCGATGTGGTGGGCAAAAGTCAGCGCGTCAACTCGGGTGTGGTGCTAAGCATCCCGCGTGATGTCAGCGACGAATCTCAAAACGAAGCGCGCGAAAAGGCTCGCCAAGTGGCGGCCTCGAACAAGAGCAAGCCCCGCGTCGAACAGCCGCGTGCAGAACCAACGGCCGATGTCAACGCCGTGCCCACAAAAGAAGCTAAGGCAACTGCGACCTCGCCTCAGCCAGTGCCAAAGGCTAAGAAGGGCGGCATGCTCATGCCCATCCTACTTATTTTACTGCTCGTGCTCTTGGCTGTCGGCGGCGTGCTCTATTACATGAGCCGCAAAGACGACAAAGAACAGCCACAATAAATGCGTTGGGTCGCTTGGGCCACGGCGGCCTGGGCGGCTGTTGCAGGTCTGGCTGCCCGCCCTTTTATTCAGGCGTCGAGTACAGCGAAGCAGCCCGGTGAAATTATTACCGTGCGTTTTCAAGATCCTGATGGCGCCAAGCCAAGAACTCTGACCGGCCTCTCTCAAGAGGCCGGTTTTTATTTTTGGGAAGCTGGCCGCGAGTGGGTGGCACTGATCGCGGTTCCCTGGGGTGTCAAGCCTGGCAGCAAGCGCTTGACCCTAACTTTTGATGGCCCGATGGGTTCTGAAAAGGTTCCTATGCAGGTACGTGTTATAGCTCGGCCCGAGCAGGCACGTATCAAAATCAAACTGCCCAGAGCGAAGGCTCAAAAAGCTTGGGTGGGTTTGGCCCAAGAAAAAGACATGTTGGCGAATTTGCTAAATACCGAAGTCGGCCCTCCCCTTTGGCGGGGGGCGTTCGTGCGGCCTCTGCAGGGACCCATCAGCTCACCCTTTGGCCAGTTGCGTCTCTATATGCCGGGTAAACGCCGTGGCGAACATAAGGGCGAAGACCTCGCTGCGCCCCTGGGCACAGTGGTTTTGGCAGCCAATGATGGTGTGGTGCGTCTTGCTCAAGAAGGCTTGGCCGGCCATGGGGGCAGCGTGATGCTCGATCATGGCTATGGCTTGCGTAGCCTTTACTTTCATTTGTCCCAGGTCAGTGTGCAGTTGGGGCAAAGCGTAAAAAAGGGAAGCCCCCTAGGCCTAGTGGGCAGCGAAGGCCTCAGCACGGGCGCCCACGTGCATTGGCAATTGAACCTGGGCCCGCACCCTCTTGATCCCGAAGCTTGGCTCGAAAAGCCTGCAAGAATGGGGCTTTAGGCGCCTTGCCCGCGACATTGAAAACTGCTATTTTTCTCGCCTCTGGCAGCCATACGCTCCCGTAGCTCAGTTGGATAGAGCAGGTCTTTCCTAAAGACAAGGTCGGCGGTTCGATTCCGTCCGGGAGCAAAGTTTTAAGGGGAATTCCTAAGGCGAGAAACGCCGAAACGCTTTAGAATATCTGACGCGAACGAGAAAGTAGCCGGGCGAGGGAGGTTAGGATGCGTTTGATCAAAGGGATAACTTGGGGTTTGCTCTTGGCAGTCTCGGCAGCTTTGCAGGCCGCTGAGCCGGTGGCCAACACCGGTGGCGGTGTTTATAAAGCCTGGACTCCTGTGCCCACGGTTACTC
>CAZFUM010000049.1:0-2377 GCA_964521965.1 uncultured bacterium
CCATGCCCTGAAAGACCATGTCTGAGGCGGCCTGCACCATATAAAGAAATTGAAAATCTACAGGCTTGAGCAAATCGGTGGCGATGAGTCCCTCACGTATGCGCTCACCCACGCTGCGCTCAAGATAAATACTCATCATGAAGTTGAGGGTGTGGGCCAGCATCAAATAAGCAAAGAGCTCGGGTTGACTGTCACCCCGCGTGGCATAGCGCCAAATGAGCAAGATGATACCAAAGCCCACGCTGGCCGCAGCCAGGTTAAGAAAAACCGACTGCGTGTAAGCCAAATGAGCCTGCAAGGCCGTAGAAAAGAAGGCTCTATACGCGCGAAAAGCGCGTCTCACGCCTTGGCCTTGCGGTCATAAATACGTCGCACCACTTCATCAATTTCGGCCCGTTCTAAATTCAAATCAGCCACGTCACATTGGCTGAGTAAGAGCTTGTTGAGGCGAATGAGGGCGGCCTTTTGGGTGTAGGCGATTTCAACTCGATGCGAGGCGATCTTAAGGGCGCGCCCACCGGCCTTAACCACAGCTTTTTTAAGCGAAGCCTGTTTGGCTGGACTCAAGGCTTTACCTAAATCGGCGATCAGGCGGCGCTCTCTGGCAAACTTAGCTTCAAAACGCTTTAAGCTACCGTCAAAAAGCAGGCCGCCCTTATCGAGCAAGATGACACGCTGGCAAGTCTCGGTGATATCTTTGATATCATGAGTCGTCAGCAAAATAGTCGAACCATGGCGCTTATTGAGATAGCGAATCAACTCACGAGCCTGCTCTTTAGCCACAACATCTAATCCAATGGTAGGCTCGTCAAGAAACGCGATGCGAGGTGCGTGCAAACAAGCCGCCGCCAGGTCACAGCGCATACGCTGCCCCAGCGAAAGTTGGCGCACGGGTATGTCGAGCAAGGGCTCAAGATCTAAGAGGTCGATGGTCTTGCGGGTGGTTTCTTGAAAAAGCGAATCGGATATACCGTACATTTCTTTAAGCAGGCTAAAGGTCTCGCGCACCGCTATATCCCAAAGCAGTTGCGGCTTCTGGCCAAAGACCACGCCAATTTGACGAGCCAGCTTTTCCCGGTCACGCCAAGGTTTGTGGCCCAGCACTTCGAGTTCACCCGCGCTAGACCGCAGAATGCCTGTAAGCATTTTGACCGTGGTGCTTTTGCCCGCGCCATTCTCACCAATCAGGCCCACGGCTTCGCCCTGCGAGATGCTAAAACTAAGATCTCGCACCGCTGGCACTTCGACTGATTTTGTCGATATCAGGCCCACCAAGGCACCCAGCAAGCCAGGCTGCTTGACGCGGCGCGTGTAAGTCTTGCTGATGCCTTGTGCTGAAATGGCGTTTAGTTTCAAGACTAGATTCTCGCTTTCTGAGGCTACCCTCTTACCTTACGAATGCTTCTTTGACACCGCCATCGACACTTAAGATCGCGCCCGTCGTGCGCGAGGCGCGGGGGCTGGCCAAGAACAGCACGGCTTCGGCCACGTCGCTGGGGCGCACCTCACGCTTGAGCAAATTGCGATCCACATAGAAATCTTTGAGTTTGTCAGGTTTGATGCCATGAGCCTTGGCTCGCGAGGCACGTATGCCGTCCCAGAGACGCGAATCTTCAAAGACCCCGTCGGGCGCCACGCTATTGACACGTACGCCGCTGCTGGCCAGCTCGAGGGCTAGAACCTTGCCCAACTGGGTCTGGGCGGCTTTGCTGGCCGAGTAAGCTGCGAAATCTTTGCCTGGAGCCAATACGTTCTTACTTGAAATAAACACAATATCGCCGCCCAAGCCTTGGGCTTCGAAAATGTGAATCGTTTCGCGACTACACAAGAAGTGACCTCGCGCATTCACGCCAAACGAGGCTTCCCAGTCTTTGAGCTGAGTGTCTTTGACTGGCGCGCATTTGGCCAGGCCAGCATTACTGACGAGCAAGTCCAAGCCTCCCCAGCGCTGCACCAGCTTTTCAAATGCGATTTTGACTGCCTTTTCACTGCTGATATCGCAAGCCAACGCCAGACCCTTGCCAGGCCCGCCCAAGACTTCAACTTCACGGGCCACGGCTTGAGCCGCCTTGATATCTAAGTCGAGTAGCGCCACGCAAGCGCCAGCTTTGGCCAATGCCAAGGCGCAGGCCCGGCCTATGCCCCGGGCTGCGCCCGTGACCACTGCGATTTTGCGTGAAAATTCTTTTTCAGGCGGGGCTAGCGTTAATTTGTAATTCTCAAGCGGCCAATATTCAAAATCGCAGATCTGGCCCAGGCCTATGGGCTGGTAGCCTCCCTGTCGTTTCGCGGCCACCCGCACTGCCATGCTGTGGCGCCAAATGTCGCGGCCAATCTCGCAGCTGCGCGGGTCCTTAGACACTGTCACCACGCCATA
>CAZFUM010000049.1:2477-14987 GCA_964521965.1 uncultured bacterium
TGTCGCGGCCAATCTCGCAGCTGCGCGGGTCCTTAGACACTGTCACCACGCCATAGTTCTTGATGAGCACGACACGAGGAGAAGCATCGATCTTGGTTAAATTTTTCGCGGCATATTTCTTAAAGTAAGCGTCATACCAAGCCCGATATTTGGCCACGCCCGCACGCAGCTTTCTCAGGCTCGCGGGCGAATCGGGGTTGGAGCCTAAATCAAGATGCAGGGCGCCCGGCTTGCTGTAAATCAGATGATCCGGAGTGGCCGGGCCCAAGCTGCTCAGCTTGGCCGCGTCAGGTCGTGAGGCAAAGTCGCGAGCTGCGGGCGAGCCATCAAACATCAAGACTTGGCGCTCGCCGACTGAAAGCGCGCCTCGTAGGGCCGCAAGGCTCAAGGCTGGCAAGGCGTTGGCTTTGCGGGCTTTGGGGCGCCAGGCTTTGACGCGGGTGAATTGGGCAGCTTCGCCGATGAGCTGACGCGTGCGGCGCAGGGCCTCTTCGCCTGTTTGACCCCAAGTGATCAGGCCATGTTTTTCTAACATGATGCCTTGCAGGCTGCTGCCCTGCTTTTTAAAAACTTGGTAAGTCGCCAGCGATAGGCCAAAACCAGGGCGTTGGTAGGGCACAGCCGCCACGCTTCCCCGCCAACATTTCAAAATGCGTTGCCGAGACTGCGGGTGATCGCTCAATGCGGCGCTAGCATCGGCGTGGGTGTGCAGCACAAATTTAGGGGGCAAGAAGGCATGCAGCAGAGTTTCAATGCTACCGCGCGGGCCATTTTGAATCTGCGAACGATTTAAATATTCCACCATATCTTCGTCAGACATGGACGCGCGTGAAGTCAGTTCGAGCAAGGCCTCTAAATCGAGTACCGCCAGGTGTTTCGACTCAAGAGCTTTCATATCTGAGCCCGAACCCTTGACGTAGAGAGCGCGCACCTTGCGGCCGCGATGATTGATAACTTCGCTTTTGACCGAAGAATTGCCCCCACCCCAAACCACCAACGACGTATCAGCCCCCGTGGCGCGGGACATGTTAATCAACGATTGGACATCAGGGTGAATGGTGCCGGGCATGAGGGACTCCTCTAGAAAGGCCCCTAGTTTAGCAAAAAAATCTGCGAGTCGCAGGGCCATCAGGCAGGCCCCTCGGCGCCTACGCATCGCCGCGAGGGCCTTAATTGTGGTTTTTACTGGATGTGGCCTTTCGCGTCGACACTTCGGCGCCTCGGAGCCAGCCCGATACCCCTGCTTAATTTCGCCTATTAAATCTTTCTAAATACGCCGACTTTCAAATATCGCGTTTCGTCCATGGCCGGATGGCGGGGGTGGTCCCAAGGTTGGCCTAGGCGTTCAATTTCTTGAATGCGGGCTTGAGCGTCTGAGGCTGCGCCCTGCACGGTCTTAAAAAAGTCGTCTTCTGACACGACCTGGGTACAAGAACAGCTAACCAGCAGGCCGCCGGGCTTGAGCATTTTCAGAGCGCGCAAATTGATTTCACGATAGCCCCGCAAGGCATCAAAACTTTCCTCACGGCTCTTGGCCATAGCGGGTGGGTCTAAGCAAATTAAATCATAAGCCGCACCCTTGATCGCTTCTTGCCTCAGCCATTGAAAAGCATCCGCCTGCAACGTCTTGATTTTGAGTTCATTCGACTTGGCATTTCTAGCGGCTAGGGCCAAAGCTTCGGTCGAGCTATCGAGGCAAAGCACCGAGCTAGCGCCTGCCTGCGCCATATTCAAACCTAAACCGCCCGAATGGCTAAAAACGTCCAAACAAACTTTGCCTTCACTGACTTCGCGCAAATAGGCGCGGGTTTGGCGTTGATCGAGATAGAAGCCTGTCTTCTGGCCTTCTAACAAATCGGCTTCAAAAGTCAGCCCCGCTTCTTTGAACTTAAAACTTTCGAGCGATTCTTTTTTAAAGCTAGGCGCAGACCAGGCCACTTCACTGAGTGGCTCAAGCCCCTCTTTAAGGCGATTCGAGCCCTCACTGCGCTCAACAATAGCTTTGCACTTCGCAACTTCTTTTAACGCGTCTAAAATCATGTCGCGCCGCTGATGCAGATAAAGCGCCGAGATCTGCATGACCAGCACGCCCGCAAAACGATCTACGATCAAGCCCGATATTCCGTCACCCTCACTGTTGATCAAGCGGCAAGCTTCGCCCTCTTTGACATGCGCGCGAAAAGCGCAGGCATCAACAATGCGCTGGCGAAGCAAGGCGTTGGCCTGTTCATCGTTGGTGATACCGCGCGCCTCGTGGGGCAAGGCCAGCATCCTGAAGCAAAGACTAGCCTGCGAATTCATATGGCCCAGGCCCATGGGCCGGCCCTTTGAGCTGTGCAAGCCCACCAGACTGCCCGGGGCATAATCCTTCTGGTGAAAATCTACCTCGTTGCGAAAGGCCCAAAGATAGCCCTGAGCCAGGCGCTTCTCTTGGCCCGGTTTAAAATCTAAGCGTGGAAAATTCATTTTTGAATGTCGAAGGGATGGGAAACCAAGGCCTTGGTCTCGCCGCTACTTGGCAGCGCAAAACAGGCCATATCGCCTGCGCCTGAGGCGCCGACGCTGACGATAAGATAACAGTATTCGGGCCAAGCTAGTAAGGAATCAGTGGCTGAGGCCAGGGCTGGATGGTCGGGGTGAGAATGATAAAAGCCCAGTACGCTCAGGCTTTGAGCGCGCGCGTCTTTCTCGGCTTTGAGTTGATCTTGGGGGTCGAGCAAATAGCGATCTTGGGCGCGCTCGATATTTAAATTTTTTGCCGCCCGAACTTCATGAACCTTGCCTTCTTTGCCTATAAAAATGCCGCAAACTTCGTGAGGGTAACCTTGTTCAGCGTGAAGGCGTATGGCCGCAGCTTGGGCTTGGTTAAGGACGAGCATTAGAGATTAAGGCTGCCAGCCAGCGCCGTGACCGGCTTGTCTTTGCCCGGCACCATGTCTTCGGCATTGATCTTGAAATCAGCGTGACGGCCCGGGCAGGCAAAGGGCTCAGGCAATGAAATCAAATAAGAAGAAGCGCGTTCGCCACTGGCGTGAAAGCTGCCTAAGCGGCGAGCTTGGCCCTGGCCGGGCTGCATCCACAGCACGTATGACTTGCCTTTTTGGCAGGCAGGCATGCCATTGACTCGCAAAATAGCCTCACGTGATCCTTCGGCCACGATGAGGGTTCCATCTTCTTGGCTAGCACGGACCGAAGTCAATTGAATTTGGCGGGCGCTGTTGCCGCGCAGAGCCGCGTCAGCGCTATAGAGCAGCGGATCAACGTGACTGGGGCGGTAGGCCACAAAGATACCTGCTGCAAAGGCCAGCGAGACCAGGCTCATGCCTGCCAGGGCTGGCCCCAAGCGGTTCCAGAAGAGTACGCGGCCTTCGAGCGGTTTTTCGACATAGCGAATTTCAACACGGCCTGACACGGCCTCTTGATGAATGCGTTCCTTCACCTTGCCGCAAAGGCCAGCCGGAGGATCTAGCTGAGGGGCGCCCAAGGCGATGCCCTCGCTCACCCAGGCGTACTCTTTAACCTGCTCGCGACAAGCGTAGCACTCGCGCAAATGTCCCCGCACCTTGCCTCGTTCATCCACTTCGAGGCCGTCCAAGGCAAATTCAAAAAGATCCTCTTGGGGAGGGCATGAGTGGAACCATTGGGCGATGCGATGAATGAGTTTTAACATAGCGGCATCTCCCTTTACGCCCGAAAATCCTTAACGGTTTGCAGCGCCGCCTCAGGATCTTTGAATATTTTTGATAGTTTCATAACGGCGTCGCGCAGACGGGTCTTGACCGTGCCCACAGGCTCTTTGAGCAATACAGCCATTTCATCCCTTGAAAGGCCTTCAAAATAGGCCAACTCGACTACCTGGCGTTGCTTCTCAGGCAGGCTAGCCAGGGCCTGTTCTAATTTGAGGCGCTGCCAGCTTGAAATGCCGACCTTGGGAGCCATAAACGAGGCGGCCATGACCGGATCTTGGGTATCCAAGGTCGATGTCACTTGCGAGCCCCGGGCCTTTTGACGCCGAAGAGAATCTACCGCCGCGTGGTGGGTCATGGTCAAAATCCAGGACGAAAAAGCGCCGCGCTTAGCCTCAAATAAATGGGCTGCTTTCCAGGCCTTATAAAAAACGTCTTGGGTCACTTCTTCAGCCTGGACCGGGCTATTCAAAATGCGATAGGCCAACGAATAGACAGGCCGGCTCCAATGCGACATCAGCTCTTCGAGCGCGCCCTCGTCGCCCTTGACCATGCGCGAGACCAGCTCAAGATCTCTCAATTTTTGTTCTTCGCGTGTTTCCACTTATCCCTCGATCACGCCCCCGCCCAGGCATTCTTCGCCGCGATAAAACACAGCTGCCTGGCCCGGGGTAATGGCCCGCTGGGCCATGTCGAATTGCACTTCACAGTTACCGCTATCTAAAGGCGTCAGCACAGCAGCCGCGCCAGGATGCGAGCTGCGTATTTTCACTTGAATGGCCTGGGGCGCCTCAGGCGCCTGACCTGACACCCAATGCACTTGACCGAGACGCGCTTGGCGCGAGCTAAGTTCAGCGTCACTGCCAACGATCACGGCATTTTGCTTACGATCTAAGCGGACAACAAAAAGAGGCGCTTCGGCAGCAATCCCCAGTCCGCGACGTTGCCCGATGGTGTAAAAAGCCAGGCCCTTATGCCGCCCTAATTCACGGCCCTGAGTATCGATCACCGGACCTTCTTGGGCAGCTTCGGGCGCCAAGCGCTTAATCACATCGCCATAGTCGCCACCGGCCACAAAACAGATGTCCATGCTCTCCGCTTTACGGGCGGTGACGAGGCCAAACGCTTCGCTGGCCTGACGCACGGCTTCTTTGTTCATCTCGCCCAGCGGAAACAACAAACGCGAGAGTTGCTCTTGGCCCAGGCGGTACAAGAAGTAAGTTTGGTCTTTCGTTTTGTCAAAGGCCTGATAAAGATGATAGCGCCCATCGGTCCCCAACTCCACCCTGGCGTAGTGCCCTGTGGCCAGCTTTTCCATGCCTAATTTGACCGCGGTCTTGAGCAAGGGGTCAAACTTGACCTTTTCATTGCAAACAACGCAAGGATTGGGCGTGCGGCCCGCCAAATACTCTTTCACAAACTCGTCAATCACCGAACCTCGAAACTTCTCTTCGTAATCAAAAACATAATAGGGGAAATCCATGCGACTTGCGACCGAACGAGCGTCGCCTGTAGCCTCGAGCCCGCAGCAGCTGGGCCGGCCACCCGGGCGGGGCGTTTCACAGGTCAAATCTTCCTGCCAAACTTTAAGCGTCACGCCCGTAACATCGTGACCTTCGTCTTTAAGCTTGGCCGCCACATAGCTCGAATCGACGCCACCCGACATGGCCACCAATATTTTCATGACTTGAGTCCCGCGCCCGGTGACGAAGCCTGAGCATAGTCACGCTTAGGGATGCGGCCACTGACAAATGCCAAGCGACCTGCCTCGACAGCGAGCCCCATGGCCTTAGCCATCATGATAGGGTCTTGCGCCTGGGCCACGGCCGTGTTGAGCAGGCAGCCATCCAAGCCCAGCTCCATGGCCGCAGCTGCATCGGATGCCGTGCCAATGCCTGCGTCGCAGATCACCGGCACTTTGGCGCGCGACTTGATCAATTCTAAATTGAAAGGGTTTAAGAGACCCTGGCCAGAACCGATCATAGCGCCCAATGGCATAATCGCAGCCGCGCCTTCGTCTTCGAGACGTTTTGCCACCAAAGGGTCATCGGATGTGTAGGGCAGCACGGTGAAGCCATCCTTCACCAGCACCGCGCAGGCTGCCACGGTCTCGGTCACATCAGGCCACAAGGTATTGGGATCGCCTAATACTTCGAGCTTGATCCACTCAGTGCCCAGCAATTCCCTGGCCAGCTTTGCCAAGCGGATGGCTTCTTTGGCGGTATAGGCACCGGCGGTGTTGGGCAAGATCCAGAATTTATTACGGTCAATAAAATCGAGAATATTGTCTGCTTTGGGGCCGCCCAAATCATGGCGTGCCACAGCCAGAGTCACCAGCTCGCAGCCAGACGCTTCATGGCAACGGCGCATATGATCAAACGACGGGTAGCGTCCCGTGCCCAAAAAAAGGCGCGAGCGAAAACTTTTGCCCGCGATCGTAAGCTGCCCGTCGGCGCGGCCGTCCCGGCCGCCCGCGATCATCTTCACGATTTCAACCTCGTCGCCTTCTTTCAAAACCTTCACCGCGCGCTCATCCCGCCGGACTATCTCAACATTCACCTCGACCGCGCAGGTCATAGGCTCAATACCCATCTGTGCCAGTAGTTCAGCCACAGAAGGCTGGCCTTCAATTTCAGTGATTTGTCCGTTCAATTTGATTCGCATAAGGGCTCTTATTATATACGCGCTAAGTCTTTCGGGGGGGCCTTTGGCAGACTGGGCAGAATACGGTTCCCCTTTGCGCTATAAGGGTTTTTTTCATCTCACGACCACATCGCTTACAGGGCCGGCCTTCTTGGCCATAGGCCATTAGCTTTTCTTGGTTGCTGCCCTTGCTGCCATCCGAATTGCGGTAGTCCATCAGGGTCGTACCCCGGTTCTTGATGCCTTGCTTGAGAACCACGGGGATGGCTTTATAAAGAGCTTTGAGCTTAGGCTCAGAAATTCGGCGGGCAGCTGTGAGCGGGTGTATTTGGGCCCGCCAAAGCGCCTCGTCGACATAGATATTGCCCAAGCCTGCCACGGGGTGCTGCGATAGCAACAAGGCTTTGATCTTGGTGGTCTTTTTGACCATGGCATCGCGAAAGGCAACCCAGGTGAATTGCGGCTCTAGGGGTTCCATGCCAAGTTTGGTGAAGCTGGCGTGCTTCTCGAGCTGGCCTTTTTCAAAATACAAGAGGCGGCCGAATTGACGGGGATCACGATATTGAAAAGAGCCGCGGCCCTTTAACATAAAGACAGCGTGCGTATGCTTGTCAGGACCATGCTGACTTGGGCTGCGTTGCAAGCCGGTATAGGGGTCGCGCAAGAATTGCCCGGCGTCAGGCCTACTGGGATCACGATAAGTCACCTGGCCGCTCATGCCCAAGTGAATCACCAAATCTCCACGTTCTAATTGAATCACTAGAAATTTGGCGCGACGGCCAACACGAATAATTTTCTGACCGGCCAGCACCGCTTCAAACTTGCGGGCGGGCATGTTTTTGACTTGCTTATCTAAGGTAACCCGCGCCGACGTGATGGTCTGGCCCACCAAATGGGGCTCCAGACCTCGGCGCAGACTTTCGACTTCGGGTAATTCAGGCATAAATAGATTATCTAAATTTAAATTTCAGCCAGGGCTTTCTTAATGGCTTCTTCAAAAACTTCTTTAGGGCGATAACCCACATGCGTGTCCTTAATGTCACCCTTTTTACCAATGATAAACGTCGTGGGAATGCCGCGTATGCCCCCATAGCTCTGGGCCAAGGCGCCTTCCATATCCATGACAATAGGATAATTAATATTCCACTGCGAAATAAACTTCTTCACTACGCCTGGCCCCTGCTGATCGAGCGAAACGCCGACAAAGGTAAAGCCTTTGCCCTGATATTGCTTTTGCAACTCAACAAAGTGTGGAATTTCCATACGGCAGGGACCGCACCAGGTGGCCCAAAAATCGACAATGACGACTTTACCGCGATAGGCTGAAAGCTTGATGGCTTTGCCACTATTCACTTCAGGTCGGCTAAAGTCTGGCGCCAAATTAGTTGCAGCCTGCTTATCCCCGTCAGGCTGCATGGCGGCCATCGCTGGGGCTGCTACCGTGGTCTGCCCTTCGATTTGAGACGCAGACTGCGCCTCTGCTTCAGTCGGCTTTTTCTCAAAGTACCAAACACTCGCCAATGCAGCTGCCAGCAGCAAAGACCCTGCGGTCCAAGCCCACGAAGGCAACGACGCTGGATGCTGAGATGCGCGACTACGGGCTGAACGGTCGTCATCACGACTGTTATTTGTTTTGCGTTTGGTCATGCCATTCCTACGGCCCTAGGCCTTATTTGGTTTTCGAGAAAATGTCTTTAACCCATTGCACCGTGGTGTCGCGACCCAGGGCCGAGATAGCGTCGGTCAGCGGAATCTCTTTGGGGCAGACCTTCACGCAATTCTGAGCCTTGCCACAGTCATTCACACCGCCCTGGCCCATCAAAGCGCGCAGGCGTTCTTCTTTGTTCATTTCACCCGTGGGATTCATATTGAAGAGATAAGCCTGACCCAAAGGTGCGGGGCCAATAAAATCACTCTTGGCATTGTATTGCGGGCAGGCTTCCATGCAGCAGCCGCAAGTCATGCAGCGACTAAACTCGTACATCCACTCGGCCTTTTCTGCCGAAATTTTAGGTCCAGGCCCCAAGTCATAAGTGCCGTCAATGGGCACCCAAGCCTTGACCTTGGCGAGAGCCGCAAACATGGGCGAGCGGTCTACACAAAGGTCGCGAACGACTTTGAATTTCGATAGCGGACGAATCTCAATAGGTGCCTTGAGCTTGTCAACCAGTGCCGCGCAAGCCTGACGCGGCAGACCGTTAATCACCATAGAACAAGCGCCACAAACTTCTTCTAAGCAATTGCTATCCCAAATGACGGGGTTCACGGTCTTGCCAGATTTATTCAGGGGCTTGACCTGAATTTCCATCAGGCACGAAATAATATTCATGCCAGGCTGCCAAGGCAGGGAAAATTCTTCCCAGTACGAAGCCTGGTCAGGCGAGTCTTGGCGTAAGATTTTAAGCTCGATGGTCGAAGGCATGGGGTCTCCGGCTTAGTCGTATTTGCGGGCAACCGGCGTGTCGAGCGACACGTCGATATCCCGATAACTGATCTTGGGGCCGCCCGAGGTCCAGGCTGCAATGGTGCTCTTCATATATTTGCTATCGTCGCGATTGGGAAACTCGGGCTTAAAGTGGGCCCCGCGGCTCTCGTCGCGCATAAGAGCGCCCAAGGTCACGATCTTGGCAAGCTCGAGCATGTTCCAGAGCTGATTGACAAAGGTCATGGGGTGATTGGCCCAGGCGCTTGAGTCAACCAATGCCACATTGTTCCAGCGGTCCATCAAGCCATCGATCTTTTCTAACGTGGTCTTGAGTTTGTTGTTTTCACGCACGATGCTGACATTGGCCACCATGAGGTCGCTCAACTCGCGGTGCAGGGCATAAGGATTCTCGGGACCACGCATAGCCTTGATCTTATCAAAGCGCTCGGTCCAACGTTTCTTTTCAGCAGCAAAGGCCGATGCCGGGGCTTCGCCCTTCTTTTGATTCTCAGCCCAAGCCACCACGGCAGGCCCCACCAATTGGCCTGCAAACACGCAGCTCAACAGCGAGTTAGCGCCCAAACGGTTAGCGCCATGGTATTGGTACTCAGCCTCGCCAATCGCGTAGAGGCCGGGAATCGTGGTCATCTGATTGCGGGGGCTGTCGCGTTTGAGAAAACCGTTGTCTTTTTTCTCAAAATCGACCCAAAGCCCGCCCATGCTGTAGTGCATGGCCGGAAAGATACGCATGGGCACTTCACGCGGGTCTTCGCCCGCAAATTTCTCATAGATTTCAAGAATGCCGCCCAATTTGCGATTCAATGTGGCTTTATCGATGTGGGTCAGATCTAAGTAAACCTGCAACTGGCCGCCCAGACCCAGGCCCAGATCAACGGCCACATGGTGAATTTCGCGGCTGGCCACATCGCGCGGCACCAAATTCTTAAAACGGGGGTACTTTTCTTCTAAGAAATACCAACGCTCGCCTTCGGGAATCTCTTTAGGATTACGAACATCACCCTTTTTCTTGGGCACCCAAACTCGGCCGCCTTCGCCGCGGGCCGACTCTGACATCAAACGTAATTTATCAATGCCCGGAATAGCCGTGGGGTGAATCTGTATCATCTCAGGGTTGCCGTAGACCGCGCCCTGCTGGTAAACCGAGGCTGCAATCGAACCGGTATTCACCATCGAGTGGGTCGACTGGCGATAGACCTGGCCAGGCCCGCCCGAGGCAATAATCACTGCGTCAGCGCCAAAGGTTTCGATCTGCATCGTGCTGAGGTGTATGGCGCAAAGGCCACGGCAAATACCCGCTTCGTCTTTCACGACCGAAAGGGCTTCCCAACCTTCAAATTTCTTAACCTTGCCTTCGGCTTCCCAACGGCGCACTTGTTCATCTAAGGCATAAAGCAGTTGCTGGCCAGTCGTGGCGCCCGAGAAAGCCGTACGGTGATGCAGGGTGCCGCCAAAGCGCCTGAAATCGAGATTGCCCTCAGGCGTGCGGTTAAACGGCACGCCCATGCGGTCGAACATAAAGACAATGCTAGGAGCCGCGTAGCACATCTCTTTGATAGGCGGCTGGTCGCCCAAGAAATCGCCGCCCTTACAAGTGTCGTGAAAATGAATCTCTGGTGAATCGTCTTCGCCTTTGATGTTTACGGCTGCGTTGATGCCGCCCTGGGCGCAAACACTGTGCGAGCGCTTGACTGGCACGATAGAAAACAGCTCAACATCATGACCGCTTTCGGCCAGCTTAATGGTTGCCATGAGGCCGGCCAGACCGCCGCCCACCACAATAAATTTAGCCATTAGATTCCCTTTGGGTCAGTGAGATAAAAGTCAGTGTTTAGGGGCAGCTGTGGGCGCTGCGTTAGTTTGAACCGGCGGCGCGCTCACGATAGGTTTCTTGCTGTGTTGAAAAATGTCAACACCACGGCCGCTGAAGCCAAGCAGCGAGTTGATGCCCATGAGAAAGGTCACCAAGCCAATACCCATGCAGACCTTCCAAGCCCTATCTTGCGATTTTTGACCCGAAACGATTCCCCATGCCACGGCAAAACCCCAGAGGCCGTTGCCAATGTGAAAGGCCGCGCTGGCGATGCCCAGGGCGTAGAACCAAAAGACCAAGGGGTTGGCATATTCATGAGCCAAATGCTGAAACATCTGGTCGGATGCCACACCCGCAAAGCGAGTGTTGTAGAGGTGATAGCAGATAAAGAAGAGCAAAAAGATGCCGGTGATTCGCTGCAGCCAGTACATCCAATTGCCGCGAAAGGGATACTGGGCGACATTGTGTTTGGCTTTAAAGGCCAGATAGATGCCGAAGATGGCGTGAAAGAAGATCGGGGCAATCAGGCCAATTTCGAGGGCATATAAATAGGGAAAGCCACGCAAGTTGGCGACCGTATGGTTAAAAACCTCGGCCCCTGCTACGGACCCTGAATTTTCGAAAAGATGAAAGATCACAAAGCCCGCGGTCGGTATCACCCCGGTT
The DNA here is from genome assembly GCA_964521965.1 of uncultured bacterium. GTDB lineage: Bacteria > Oederibacteriota > JAJYGY01 > JAJYGY01 > DAIDJD01 > CAZFUM01. Next base: position 13,729 of record CAZFUM010000049.1, read on the forward strand.
AAAGAATGCAATTTCTTGAGCAAAAAATAGCGCCTATCGTCCATGACTTCCCGCTAGTTTGAGACAATGCTGAGAATCTTAGGACTAAGAGCAAAGGCTGTCAACGAAAGGCCCAAAGCCGCTTTTCATCTAACGCAATCGCCGCCTTGCGCTATATCAAGGATAAAATACAAACTAAACTATTTAGCAGAGGTTTTAGCTAAATAGGCATTCAACTCTGACAAGCGTACTTGATCCTTATCGAAAGGCTTGCCTGCTACGAAACCCTGACTGCGGGCCATGCCTTTGCGAAACAGCAGTGCCAACCACATAAAAACTGGAAACGAGGCGAAAAACAATACTTTCACCAGCATCTTGACCGTGGTGTCGGCACTAAAATCCTCGTAAAGCGCCATGACCAGCAAAACCAGCCAGATAGGGAAACTGATCCCTGCCAGACTTGCCGTAAGGGTAAATTTCAATTTCTGGAAACCATGGGTCCGCGAACAGCTTTTGCAAAGCTGGAAGGGAAGGCTCCAACGTCGGCGCAAAGAAGAATGCCGTGCCTGCAAGAGCCCTACGCCAGTTCCAAAAATCATAGGAAGCACGGTCAAGACAATAGCAAGATATTGATATACCTGTGAGCCAGCTAGAAAAGATAGCAATATGCCAATAACCACAGACCCTATAAAAAATTTAAGCCATTTCCTAAAGCTGACCCAAAAATCAGGGGGCATATCGTCATAAAATCCGCATTCCACCTTTTTTATATCTTCTTTTGATCCGCAGCCGTTGCACCCTTTCGGCAACAGACCATCATAGAGCTGAAACACAGTGCCCAAAAAACCGGATCTGCTACTAACCTTGTCCATCTCAAACGGAATCAAAATGTTCATCGCATTCCTTTTAGTGTTAACCCAGCTTCATTATCTATTAAAACCAAATATAAAGAAACAAAAGCTCTGCGCTAGTTAAATGATCAGCTATGGTTGGCTATCTTATGCGATTTTAAACTTGGCTAAATGAAAATCCCGATCCGTGTATCCCGAAATTCTCCTTGTGACCAACCTAAAACCAAAACAGCAAATCAGTTCAGGCCGTCAGCAAATAACCTTCCTCTAGCGAGTCACCTTCTCGGGCCCTGAAGCCATGAGTTTCGTAGCATCAAATCCCAATATCGCCATACCCTCCAGAACTGCCTGGTAATCCTTTTGCGCCATCGCCGGGGTCCGGCTTAAGATCCATAGGTAGCGCCGCCCAGGTTCACTGACCACGGCGTA
>CAZFUM010000050.1:0-14790 GCA_964521965.1 uncultured bacterium
CACGGGCGATCCCGAGGGCACATCCGTGAACGAAGGGGTGGCCGTGACGCTCGAGGTCGGCGTCTCAGTCGCGGTTGAGATCAAGGTCGGGGTATCAACAGGGCTTGAGGTGGAAGTCGGGCTGGGACTGCTCAACGCGACGCTTTGCGTGGGTGTTGCGCTAGGACTGGGCGCGAGGTTGACATTCTGATATTGAAAGTCATAACTCAGCACGCTGCCGCTGTGGGTCACCGTAACCAAAACTTGCGTGACACCCGTTGCGGGCACCGTGTAGGCGACTTGCGCGTCGCCCACGACAGCCGCACTCGAAGACAAGCTGACGCTATTTCCGGCGTCACGTAGCTCGATGCTCAGCGAGCCTGACCCGCTCAGTCGCGCGGCGCCAAACTCATAGGTTTGCCCGGGGCTGACATTTACCAAATACCAGTCAGCGCCGTCACTGCCGTAGCCAATATAATGAAGGGAATCAACAAGCGGCGATCCGGCCGCTGAAGACTGAGCCGTTAGGGCAGTGCCCCCGCCTGAAAGATTGTCGCCGGGATCTTTAGAATCGTAATAAGCGGGCCCGGGGGTGGGCGAAGCAACAAAATGAGGGTTGGCAGGGTCGTTGGGATTGCTACGGCTTTGAGGCGAATCGAGCCAAAAAAGCATGTCTGCGCGCAAAAAGGCGGTCGGCCCCAGGGCCACAAGTACCAGTAAGTAGAGACGAACAAAAAGCATGCGCTTCCCTTTTATGGCGTAAAACCCAGCTTCTCGAAACCCTGCCTTAACTCTATATTTTACACGTGTAAACCAACTAACTAAAGTATAGTATGAAAAGTCGGCAAAGCAAGTCTCGATCGAAAAAAGCACTGCTTTCTGACTTAATGTTTTTGGCCTTGTTTCCAATAGGAATCAGCGGAACTTTCGTGCCATGCAAGGGTTTTAGTAGTCACCGACCCGCCCTTCAGGCGATCCAAAAGAAGGGTCACGGTCTCGCGGCCGGCCTGAACCGGGTCAGCGTCCCAAAGCAAACCCTGTCCCCACCAGCGCCGGGATGGAATGGAAAAGGGCCCCAGTGAGGCGAGAAACGGCAGGAGTCTTGTATCCAGCTTCTTGAGAAAACAGGCCTCATCAAAAATCAGGGCCTGGTCGCCGTAAGAGAACAAGATCGCGTCTACACGGCCCGGCCCGGTCCAGACCCCGAAGGCTTTTTCCCAGCCTTCCATCATGCCTTCACGATGATCGGTGGACAACTCGCGATACCAGGCATCTTGAAAGGTCAGTTTCTTTTCGCCAAACGCGCGGGTGATCTGCTCTAGCGCGACCGCGTTGAAATGCGTGGCGCCCGCGATGCCGGCCACGCCCACGCTTCGGTGTCCGCGTCTAAGCAGCTCGCAGGTAATCTCGTAGAAACGCTGGGCATGTCCCGAGAGATATTGGCTGTGGCCCGCCACCGGAACATCGTTGGCCGCGAAAACCAAGGGCATGCCCGAGTTCTCGAGCGTCTTGAGCTCGTCTTTTGAGAGCGAGGTGCCGCCAATGACGATCACGCCGTCGACCATGCCATCAGCCATCTCATCAATGCCTTTGGCCGAGATAGGAGTAGTCAGCCAGGTGCGATCCTGGCCGCGCGTGGGCAAATTGAGCAAGAGGCGATAGCCCGCCTCGCGGGCCGCGTCGTGCATGCCCGAGAGCCAGGCGCCTTCCCAACGCTCGCCGAGCATCCAAGAAGAGCGGTCCGAGACCACGCCAATCAGCATGGACTTGCCGCTCTTGAGGCCCTGGGCCAGACGACTGGGCTTGTAGCCCAGTCTCGCGGCCGCAGCCTCAACCGCCTGACGCGTAATGTCCGTGATGCGCTTGTCGCCCTTCAAAGCCATGCTGACCGTAGCATGGCTCATGCCAATCGACTTGGCGATATCGGTGATAGTGACTCGAGTCTTTGGCCTCATTGAGCCATGCTATCAAAAACACCACCGCGTGGAAAGCGAACAACCTAAAGTAAATCAACAAAACACTAACTTCCACTCAGGTCAGACATGAGCAAACCCGTCTCGTTTAAAGAGCTTCCATATATCACCTACGGCACCACACGCCTGGGTGACGAATCGACGCCGCTTGATCTCAGGGTCAAGGTCGCGCGCCAAGCGATGGCCACGAAGCTTTGGTTTCATACCAGCCATCAATATGGCGATACCCTGCGCGTTCTCAATCACGCTTTCAAAGAGGCTCCCGGGGAAATTCCCAAACTCATGATCAAAATCGGCGGAGAAAGCGTTGAGCAAATGCGCGCCGACATTCAAAAGAATATCCAGGCCATGGGCGTGCCGGGCGTGGAAGTCGGGCAACTCTGCCCCGGCGGGGCCATCGCCGACGAGTTGGCCCATGGCGGCCCCGCCTATGAAGGCCTTTTAAAAATAAAGCGTGAAGGGCTAGTTAAAAGCTACGTTTTAGAGGTCTTCCCCTGGACCTCAGAGACCGCCTATCAAGCGCTGAAAGGCGGACATCTTGCGGGAACGGTGGACGCCCTCATTTTCTATTTCAATCCGCTGCAACGTTTTGCGTCAAATAAGCTTTGGGATCTGGTTCAAGAACGCGACTTCCCCTTGCTGGCTTTGCGAACAGTGGGGGGTGGCGACGTGCGCTCACTGGCGGCCGACCCGGCCAATGCCTGGATGCGTTATTGGCACGATCGCGCCAAAGAAATTTTGCCTGTATTTGAGGCTTCGGGGGTCAAGACCTGGCAAGAATTCTGCGTGCGCTTCGCGGCCAGTTATTCAGGGGTCGTGGGAACCATTGGCGCCAGCGGCAAGATTGAGCGGGTCAAAGAGTGGATGGCTTTGGCCGAAACCCGGTCGCCCCTGCCCCAAAACACGCTCGATGCCATCACTGCCTTGCAACGCCAATGGTCGGATGATGTCGACATGAAGGCCAAACCCTGGACCATGTAATCTTAGCTAACCCGAAATAAAAAAAGGCCCCTTAAGAAAGGGGCCTTTTTTTATGGCTTCTAACTCAGTCCAAAAAACGAACGTCGTCCACGAATACTTTGGCGTTCTTGGCGCCGGCCTCGAATTGAATCTGAAACTGCCCCACCGCGTTCAAATCCATTTTGTTATTCCCGTTTTCCCCTTGCTCGCAATGGCCGTGGCAGGACTTATTTCCGTAGGGATCCTCTTTGAAAACCGACAACGGCAGAATCACGCGCGTCCACTCGCCGTCACCCTTGATCTTTTGGTTGGGCGAGCGCCAATTTTCCTGACTCACATCGTTATCGTCATTCCCCTCGCGAAAACGCAACGAAAACTCAAGGTCTTGGTCGCTGGAAATCCAGGCCTCGATTTGGGTTTTGCCCGCAAGATTAAGCGGGCCCCGCGGCGAGCCCACGGTGAAGCCGCCACCCCACCCTTCGGTGCTCACAAGCAGGCCAAGGCTTTGCTCGCCGCTGTGCGCTTTTTCACGGCTCAAGCCCATCGTCAGCTTGCCGCCGGGCGCCGCGAAAGTCGCGTTGTTATCAATGTCGGCTCCGTCGAAATCAGAAAACAAAGTGGCCCCCAGGACCAGAGTCAGCTCGCTTCCCTCTTTGCCCAGCTTGATGTCGCCTTCAGCCAGACGCTTGCCCAGGCTGGCTCGAACAACATAATCGCCCAGGTGACCCCGCGTTTGAGCCTCGCCTTGGCTGTCTGAACTGAGCGTGACGTTCGTTCGCCACTTCTTCAGCACTAAGTCTTGCCAGACCTTGCCCGCAGGCTTCAGGCTGAAATCTTTGCGCATGAGCGCGGCATTGGACCCGGGATGGGCGCTATCCACAAAGCCCCACAAGATCACACCTTCTACCGCAGGATAGGCATACATGCTGATCAAGAAATCACGAGTGAAGTCCCCCGCCAAATCCTCGTCTTTGATAATAATGTCATACTCGGTGATCAAGATCGGCAAATTGAATTTTGCGAAACGATCCAATACACGGTTCATGTCTTCGGGTCCTGTCAGTCCGGCCGAAAAATGGCCCTGCATACCCAGGCCCTGAACAGGCGCACCTTTGTCGAGCAAAAACTTCACTGTCTTTTCATAGGCTTGGCGATGGCCATTGTCCCCGCCGCCGCCTTCAAGTATGGCGTAGTCATTGAGATAGCGTATAGCTGCGGGATCAACCTGAGCCGCAGCCTTGAACCACTCAACTAAAGAATCCTCGCCGAGTATATCGGTGATGTCGTGGTTGTCGTAGGGCTCGTTGACTACATCCCAATGCTGCAGGGTACCGCGCATGCCACCCGCAATCTTCTCGATGTGATCTAGAATCGTGGCCTTCAACGCCTTAGGGTCTTTCTCGAGCGCCCGCCAAGCCTTCGGTTCATTGTGCCAACTAGGCCAGACCAAGACATGCCCGCGCTGAGTGAGGCCGTTGTTTTTAAGCCAATTAGCGGCTTCCACGGCCAGATCCCAACCCCAATCGGGGCCCCAGTCACCGGCCAATGACGGCGCCTTGAGGGCGTTTTCATGCGTGGCGGTGTTGAACCAAGTCTTGATCGCCTCGCGGTATTTCGAGTTATCATCGCCGGGTGTCACCTCGCGAATCAAACGCTGAGCTTGCACCGCCGTGCCCCACAAAAAAGCCGAACGGATCTGCTTCACCTCTATTTTGGCGCCTTTCACGGCCTTGCCCGCCGCGTCTAGCACCCGAATGCTCAGCTCAGATGTGCGATTCTTGAGAATATTTTCTTCAGCAGCTTTACGCCAGGGCGCGTCAGGCTCCATGCCAGGATAAGTAACACGCGTGATCGGCAAATCTGTCACCTTGCGAGTCTTGCCATAATTGACCACTTCAATGCCGCCGAATTCCATCGATTGCGGTTCATAACCTAAACGCAGGGCAATATGGGCCCCACCGGCTGGGTAAAAGCTGCTTGATTCAAAAGGTATAAAAAAGCGCTGCCAGTCCTGCCCGGCCGCCGCCGCTTGATTAACCAAGTCGGTCCAAGGGGCACCGTTTAATTGAAAAATAAACTCGCTGCGTCCGCCGCCGCTTTCCTGATGTGATTTCACGCAGCGCATCCAGAATGTAGCCAGCAAGACATCACCCCGCTCAACCGGCTCAGCTGAATTCACATGCAATTGAAAATCCCAAGGGTCTTTGCCGAGCTTTTTCCCTTCAGTTCGAATAGCCTTGGTAAAGGGCATGCCCGTTACTTCGACAATCTCGACAGCGCCATATTCGTTCGTCTCAGCGCTCATGCCACCGAAGTCAACGTCTGGCAGCACAGACTTGCCGCCCTTGGGTAACTCTTGTTTGACGATCTGCGAGGCATCTTTGGCAGCGGCCAGGCCGCCCCAAATTAATAACGACAACGCCATGACGAGAATTTTTTTCATCTTAAACTCCCAGAGATTGACCTAAAGATATTTACACGTGTAAATCTTTTTTACAAGAAAGAGGAATCAAGATTCCCGCCAAGTCAGAAAATCAGACGAAAATGGCAAACAACTGCTTTACCACTATTTTTATTTTGTCCTGCTCTTTTTTAATCAAAAACCCGACCACAGGATGCCAACATCCAATTCTAGCCCATCCAAACTCGAAATATAGGATGCTCCCTCGCCCATGGTCAAATTGACTTTGTTAATTCCAACGGAATAACGCCCCGTCAAATCGAGTGCCAACGTGTCATTGGGCCAAATGCGCAGGCCCAGGCCGCCACTCGCGCCAAAAAGATCGGCGCTCGCATTGCCAAAAACATGTTGGTACTCCAGCCGAAGGGGAAAATAGACCTGAATGCGCTGGGTCCAGGGCGCCCAATTATATCCGATTAATCCCGAAGCCCTGGTAATACCAAATGAACTCTTCCCAAATGTACCGTTTGGATTCTTAAGTTCGTGACTTACGAGGTCGAACCCAACCATATAACTGGTCATGATAAATTCAAGGCCTAAATCTAACCCTGGATCAGTGCTCTTTAGCCAAGTATAGGCGTCACCAACAATTTTAAAACGTAAGCCTTTTTCAGGAAGATAGACGGATACTTTCTTGCCAGCCAACTGACGGCGATAATCATGCTTACTGAGCGAGGCGAGTACGGTAATTTTTCCGCTAGAAGGATAGTCCTGCAGCTCGAGATATTTGACGTTTTCGAGAAAAAGATCTGTCTTACTTGTGCTGACGCTCTCAAGGTCCTCACTCACTTTCCCGTCCTTGAGCTGTAGCTTTTCGGTAATCTCAGATTTCACATTGACGCGTATCGAATCAGCCAACGTTGCTTTGGCTCTTTCACGGGCCGCGGTTTTTGCCTTAACCTCATCGCCAGAAAATTCTTTCAACGTGGCCAGGCCCTCACCCACGAAGAGATCTTCATTTTGCTTAATATAGAGGTAAGCCCTCGTGGCCCCATCGTTTGAAAGCGCGGCCATCAAGCCTGCGCCATGCGCGCCCAATAGCGCCATCCCGAGCACAATTTTCCCTAGCCAACCAGCTTTACGCATATATCTCCCTTGGGGCCTTTGATTACACAATCTTAGCATCAGAAGCCAATGGGACGGCTTTAGAACTTGGCGCGTCGAGGAGATACCCCCACAAGGCCTGCCCGGGCTTAATATTCTTTTGCTCAACACCCTTTTGCCTACCTGACCAGCTTTACAGGCGGGCTTTCTTGAATTGGCGGGGTCTAGACGTGGCGGTTGACCGAAATCGCGGTCAGCTCACCTTGCAGGGGCAGCCGCGACTCGTGGAAGCGTTGCAGCAAGCAGGAACACCAACGGCGCGTTGCCGTTAATAGAGACCTCGTTAGATTTGTACGAGGCGCTCTTATCCAGCCAACGCTTAGCCGGCCATGTCGGCGGAATAGCCGCAAGCCCGCTGTTGTCGTCCTTTTCGGGGTAGTCCGTCATGGGCCCGCCCGTGAGCAGGCCCGGCCAGGGGGCCAAGTCCTTGTACTGGGCGCACATGGATGGCCGGTGGTGCGGATGCAAGTAGGGCCTGGATCCGACGTGGGACACGAAACTGGTGTTGTGGGTGTTGCGCCCCAGCAAGTAGTGCAGGTTGTTGAGCGCGGCGTTGCTGAAAGCGGGGTCGGGGCGCATGCGGTCGGCCGCCAGCAGCAGCACGCCAAAATTTGCCACCACGGCGTTGCTGCCCCAGGTGTAATGGCCCCGTCTCAACGAAACCTTATAGCCGTTCCCTGACCCCTGGGTCCAGGCGCTAATAGCTATGCCAGCGGCCAGAGTATCGTCCTCAATGCGGCGGCGCAGGGCCTGATCGGCTGTGGGCTGCTTTGAGAAATAATAAGCCCAAAGCCCAAGGTTCAGCACGGTGGGCCAATCCTGTGGCCGATCCTCAGCGCGCAAGAGCGCGCCTGCGGGCGCATTCTTGATCACATAGCCGTTGTAGATCGATTTGCCGGTTGTGGCGAATAGCTCGGCCGCGGCCCACAGCATCTCATCGCTGGGGTCGATGTCCTCATAGGCGCCCGTCTCAACGCCCGGCGGATTATGCCGATACAACGACGATGGATTCGCGCTCGCCCAAGACCAGGCGCGCTCCGCCGCCTTGAGGCAACTTGCGGCGAATTGGGGATCATAAGGAATGTAGATCCGGGCCGCGATGGCCATGGCCGCGGCAAAGTCGGCCGTGGCGGCGCTCACTTTGTATGGCGCCAAGCCGCTGCCAATGATGTAACGGGTGCCGGCATTGTCTTCTTCGGGCATTTTATCCCAGGTCCAGCCGGCGCTGGTCAGCTTATGCCAAACCCCGCCGTCTGTGTCTTGCATGCTCAGCATCCATTCGAGGTTCCAACGGGCCTCGTCCAAGATGTCGGGCACCGAGTTTCCGCTCTCAGGTATGCCGCTGCTTATGGCTGCCAAACGGTCGCCGTACCACTCCCATGCCCAGAGCAACTGGGCCGTGCTCACGCCCGAGTTGACCACGTACTTGCCGAAGTCGCCCGCGTCATGCCAGCCTTTACCGCTGGCCCTGGTCCCGGTCCTGCCCGACGAAGCGTGAAACGTGGCGGGAAGATCGTTGGCCGCCGTGGCCCCGCTGTGACAAACCGTGTGTTTGTATTCCACGCCGTCCACGATACCCATGTCGACAGCCGTGCCACAGCGCTGACCGTAAAAGCCGCGCAGCACCGTGCGGTAGGCGCCCGCGAAGGCATCGGCCCCGATGTGGAAGTTAAAGCTGCTGCCCACACCCGCCACGTCCAAGTAGTAAGCGCCGGGCGTCGAGACAGCGCTGAAATCGGCCATGCGTATCTTGTCGTTAGAAGCGGCATCGCTGATCTCAGGGGACAAGCTGCCGCGGAACACCGAAATCCCATCCGACACGCGCCGCACGTCGAAGCCGTCCTTGGCTTCGGCGTTCACCACCATGGCGAACTTAGTCTCGTTGGGCAGGTAGCCCACCTGGTCCACGCGCACAGCATCGCTGGCCGCAAAAGCCAGGCGCGCCAAGACCAGGAAGAAGGCCGGGAAAAACGTTTTCATGGGCATGGTTCCCCCTTTCTTATGGGGTCGTTTCGTTTGGCGACGAATCGCAAGAAATGCGTTGGATGCAGCCTAAGCGCAGTGTAGATTATTGACACGTCTAAAGACAGGGAAAATGGAAAAATCGCCCCCTAACGGAGTTCGCATGCCTCAGACTCGCAAGCCTGACCCTGAAAAGACGCTGGCCAAGCAAAAGGCCGCCTGGCACAAAAAAGCATGGCCCAAAGGCGCCCCCCATGACGCGCACTTCAGCGCCGCCCAAAAGAAGCATCAAGAAAAACTCGTTTTCGCCATGGGATTGAAGGGCCACTTTGAGTATCACCGCTTAGACTTGGCGGGAATTCAAAGTGAGCTCTTGATGATGAAGGCGTTGCTCAAGAGCTATAAGCCCGCCTTTTCAGGTAGGGCTTTTCTAAATGGCGGGGCCTAGAATTATTTAGCCTCAGAGCCGACAGGCGATTCTGGAGCCTGATGCCTAAACTATGCCTATGAAGGTCAGCTTGCGGGCCAAGAAACGGCCTTAGGTAGGCGGCCTGCGACAGAGTATATTTGATATCCGTTGAACTTTCTGCACGTTTCATAAAATGTTGGTAGCCCAATTCTTGGGTGCGGGAGCAATATGGCTAAGTCCCTTCAGGAAGAGGCTCGTGAATTTCTACTTGCCCTTGAAAAAAAGCACCTTCATTGCGTAGTGGACTGGCAGCACCAGGTTCCCCAAGGGGAGTCCGGCGCCATCTATTTCGGCCATTTCAAAGACCTCCCAGTCGCCTTTAAATATTTTTCAAGCCCCACCTCGCGAGAAAATGAGGAAAGGGCGCTGCGGCACTTTTCACCTCACGGGCTTTCACCTAACTGCCTGGGCTCTTTTGGCGACCGCCTTCTGGCCATCGAAAAACTTCCCGGCGGGACCATGCATATCAGTTCTGAGGAGGACCTGAAGGCCAAGGGGGCACTTTGGATTGCAACTTGTGCTGAATTGGGAAAGCGCCTGCAGCGCATGTCTGCACTTTCGGCACCGCCGAGCGACCTTATCGCCTTTGATCCCGACGGGGACGAGCGAACATGGTTGCGTCACCGCGCTGATGAATTTGTCGAAGGGACGATCAAAAAATTCTCGAATTTCGCCACCGAACGCGCGCTCGAAATGTCCGTTTTTCGAAGATTTCTTGATCTGCCCCTGGCCGCCGTGCCCTTGCTGAAAAACCAACCGGCTTGCTGGAACTATTGGGACATCAATACCGGCAACATGCTGGAAGAGGGGGGCATATTCCAGGGCCTGATTGACTTTGAATCTTGCCGATTGGGAACTTGGATACAACAACTGGCAGCCGGCCTTTTCGGATTTCGGCGTATGTCCGAACCATGGAAGAAACTCTACGCGGCGTTCACGCAAGAGATGGGGCGTTCGCTTGACGCGGAAGAATTGAAGGCGGTGCTGGCCATGGCATACGTGGAGGTATGGTGGTACCTAAAACGTCAGCCCGTCAATTCGGAGGGCAATATCACATTTAACAATATGCCCTTTTCTGTTTTTGCAAAACTTAACTTTGATTGGTGTGACGACAGAATCCAGGATGTCCACAAATAGAGAAGCCCGCCATGTGGCGGGCTTCTCTAAATGGCGGGGCCTCATAGACGACTTCAGAACCTAGCAGGGCATGCCGAGTTTCAAATCATTGACGTGTCGTCCGGAAAATCCCCTGCGGTCCACTTAGAGGCGAGTCCTAGAGATGCACAGGATTCGGAATTGGTCAGCGCGGCCTTTTGCTCTTCAGGCGCTTCTCGAAGCGCGGATCAGGCACCAGCCACATCAGCGCCACCAACACATACAACGCGTAGGAGATCCAAGGATTCACAAAAGCCAAAGGAAGGGCGGCCACGTACGTCCCCGTCGAGATCTTTCCCTTCACGTCCCCGCCCAGTGACTGGGCCAGCCGCGAGTTCCGCCCGTGCAAATGGGCAAGTGAACGCGCCAAGAAGAAGTAGGCTACGCCAGCCCCCAACTGAACGACTCCATAAAAGAGCATCGGCAATAGCCCAAAATGGCCCTCGGTCAACCAGGCGGTGGCGAAAGACACCAGGGACAGCCAAAAGAGCAAATGTAAGTTCATCCACATCGACTTTCCGTCTATTTTTTCGGCAGCCTGCAGCATGTGGTGGTGATTGACCCAATAAATGCCCACAAGAACATAGCTGAGAAGATAGCTAAGAAGGGTCAGGCCCAGGGGCCAAAGCGACTCGAACCCTTCGCCATGAGGGACCTTTAGCTCTAACACCATGATGGTGAGAATAATGGCGAAGACTCCGTCACTGAACGCTTCTAAACGGCCTTTGGTCATGGGGTCCCTATTGAGCGAACTGTGTTTTTAACTGGGCAACACTTTGATTATAAACAAGAAAGCCCGCCTTTGCAGGCGTGCTTTTTTGAAATGGCGGGGTCTCATAGACGACTTGGGTACTTGGTGCGTCGAAGAGATGCCATGAACCGGTCTAGCTAGACGGGATATTCTTTTTGCTTAACGCCCTTTCTCGGTGACGCCGCTGCGCCCTAAAAAAGGCCCACCTTGCGACAATCTGCGGCTGGGCCCGGAACGTAAATAAAACATCTAAACAAAACGGAGCCCTATGAAAAAGCCAAAGACTTCCATGAACGGTTTTCCCGACCCCAGCCTGATCGTCGCGGACAGTTCCGCCCCAAACCTTGCCGGCAAGCGGGTTCTGATCGTGGGAGGCACCGATGGTATAGGGCAAGCCTTGGCCCAAGGGGCGCTGAAGCAGGGCGCTCAAGTGACGGTGGTCGGCCGCACTTTCCGCGACGCCGCGCAGCCCCAATTGAGCTTCGTCCAGGCCGACTTGTCTTCGATGAAAGTCGCCGAGCGCGTCGGCAGTGAGCTCAGCGGTGACTTCGACGTCGTCGTCTTCACCACCGGCATCATGGCCGCGCCTCGGCGCCAGGAGACGACCGAAGGCATTGAGCGAGACCTTGCGATTAGCACCCTCAGCCGCTATGTGATCTTGAAGGCCTTGGCCCCCCGCCTGAAGCCAGGCACGCGCGTCTTTATCACAGGATTTCCGGGAGCGGGCGAATTGGGCGACCCTAGCAACCTAAATGCGTTAGGAAAGTACAAACCCATGAAAACGCACATGACGACCGTGGCCGGCAACGAGGCCAACGTACTCTGGGCCCGGGCCGCCTTCCCTGCATTGGAAGTCTTCGGCCTGAATCCCGGCTTTATCCGCACCAAGATCCGCTCGAATTTTCTTGGCGAGGGTCTTAAGTTCAAGGTAATCGAGACCATCATTGGCCTCTTGACCCCGACCGCGGACGCATACGCCGCTAAGATCCTGCCGCTGTTCACGGCTCCCGAGCTAAAAGGGCGCAGCGGCGCCATGTTCGGCAAGAAGGGCAAGGCCATCCTGCCCACCGAAGGATTCGATCGCGAACGGGTGGAACAATTCATCCATGGCTACGATCTGCTGCTCGCAAGGGTTTAGCGCCACAAGTCGAGCCGCACCCTCAGAATGCGAAAAGCCCGCCTGATTCCAGGCGGGCTTTTCTTGTAGATGGCGGGGTCTTATAGACGACTTCAGAACTTGGTGTATCGTACAGATACCGGATAAAGACCGGTCTGTGATGGAAATTTTCATCAAAACCGAAGAATTGTAGCGATCCATGACTCAATTGTGTTCAGACAAAAATAAGGCCGGCATAGTAAAGTAGCTTATGGAAATTTCATCCCCAATATCAAATCGCCGCTTAGCGGCCGTGATGTTCACGGACATCGCTGGCTACAGCCGTTTGATGGCAGCCGACGAAACCGGCACGCTGGCCTTCCTGGAGCTCCACAACCAGATTCTCGCCGCCGCCATCAAGGCCCATCGCGGCCGCGTGGTTAAAACCATAGGCGACGCCTTTATGGCTGAGTTTGCCAGTGTAGGTGACGCGTTACAGTGCGCCGGCGAAATCCATCGCACGCTGGCCACCAGCGAAGAAGGTCGCGAGACTCCACGCCGAATCCGAATAGGAATTCACACGGGTGAGGTCAATGTCACCCCTGAAGGCGACCTTTTCGGGGATACGGTGAACTTTGCCGCGCGCCTTGAGCCGCAAGCCCCGATGGGAGGAGTTTGTGTCAGCCAGGCGGTCGTGGACCAATTGAAGTCTAGACAAGAGCTGATCTTTCTATCCGCAGGAAGAAAACAACTCAAGAATATCCCGGGTGAATCTGAATTATATTTCCTGAGCGCCTCTGGGCTTGAACTCGGGAATCTGGGAAGACGTCTAAGAAACAGGCGCCGTTGGATCTTGGCTGCAAGCGCAACCCTCATCATTCTGGGGCTGGGAGCATCGCCCGTCTGGAAAAGATGGCAGCAATGGCAGCAAGACAGGGGTTGGATCCTGGTTTTTGAACAGTCCTTTGGATCAAAGGAATCTCAGACTCGTTTTCAGGTCCCTGACGATTCCAAGGTTCCCGATGGAATTATGCTCACGAATTGGCTTCCCATGTACACGGTGGAACCATACCCCTTCAAAGGCACCCGGGTCAAATTGACCTTCAAGCTCAATGATTCCGACATTGGCGGTATAGCAGTCTGTCTCCCGAATAGCCTCGTCGAGCGCACACCGCTCATAAAAGGTGGGGCGAACGGCGGACAAATCAGGGACATCGACACATGGGGGCCCAAAGGCGGATTAATAACTGAACTTGAACCAAGCATCACTGATTTAAATGTGGGCGGTTGGCATCCCGGCGGAGTATTTAACGACGACAGCCCCCTTCTTAATGTACAAAAGGCTCTGCACTTGCCGCCCGGTAGATATGAGATGACCTTCAGCTTTGAAAAAGACCTCATAAGACTGGATGGTCCCAACGGTGAACACCTGGAGACCGTGTACCGTGAACTGCATTCGTTCGATCGATCAAAATATTGGGTCGCAATACGGGGCGACAGTGTCACCGTACAAAACATACGTGTCTACTCCCGGGTCCGTGGTGAAGAAGACCTATTCGCGGCCGCAGAATCGAATCTCTCGTTGGGCAAGACGAAGATCGGGCTGGCTATGCTCGATGATCTGTTGGACAAAGCCACCGACAAAGAGATCATCGCTCGGCTGTTGTACCGCAAGGCAATGGGTCTAACGACCCAAGGAGATCTAAAGGCGGCGGATCTCATCTATCGGACATTGATCCAGGATTTCCCGGATGGCAACTATGTTGGCTATGCCAGGATCGATCTGGCCCTGCTCTATATGGACGCCGTCGAGAAGATACGCCAGAAGGCCAGCCGCGCAAATAATGACCTAAGCTTGTATGCCCACGGTGCTGACCGTATCTTCGGAGAACTAATCTCTAAGCAGCCCAATCATTCTGAATACTGGAGAGCCAGATGGCAACAGGCGCGCAATTGCCTATTGAACCTCAGGGATGATACCCGGGCCAACGAACTTTATATTTCCATACTAAGTGATCGCAATTATCCCTATTCATTTCACACTTGCACCGATCTTTGGGCCAAGCTAGAAAGCAGTAGCGGAGCCGAACGGAAGCGGCTAAGTCATTTTATCGAGAAACTATACGAAGAGTTAGAGGCCAAACATTCAGGGAACAAGAATGTCATGGCCGCCCCCAATAGCGCTCGAAGGCACTCTAGGGCAGATAAGCAGAGCAGAACTTAATTTTTCCTGTTTTGTTTCAGAGTTCAATCTCCACCGGCGGCTTAGACTTTAATGCTGCGCCTCATGATACCCCTGAGACAACTTGATCATAAAAAAGAAAGCCCGCAGGAGGTCTTAAAGGGCAGGGTTTCTTCGACATCACACTGCCAAACCCAGCCCTTAGTCTTCTAGTATGACCGCCGCGATATACTCAAAGGCCGGCATCTTCAAAATGGCGAGACTATTTTCGTAACGTACATTCAGCGGCTTTCTTCCTTTAAATTCAGGGCTGACAAAATAGGCTTTTGAAAACCGAGCGCCTCGATAAATGATTTCTAATTCTTGAAACTCAGGTATCGAGTCAGACTTTAGATCATATCCCGTTCGCTTTAAGAGAATCGCCGTCGCGTCACCAAGTCGATTAACACGCCACAGCGGCTTTTCACGCCCCCGCGTCTCGACAAGCACGTCCTTTGAATCCTCTGTTATTTGATCTGCGCCCACGCGGTATTCCCTGCCCTGACGCTCTGGCAGGCCCAAGGGCCCTAACGAATAGACACGTGAATACGGGGCCAGGGTCGCCTCGTTCAGGCTCGCAAAGGGAGCATCGCCATAGACCTTGACGTTAAAGTCGACCCCTGCGGCGATCAGCTTGTCCATCAGCAGCGGCACGCCGC
>CAZFUM010000051.1:0-14584 GCA_964521965.1 uncultured bacterium
CCCCCATAACCTGCGGCCTTGAGCTTCATGGCCACTAGATCGCGGCTAACCAAGGTTGCCTTTCCAGGCTGGGCAGCGTGCTTGATCTTAATATCTATCAAGCCCTCTGCATCGTCGCCTAGTAAAACATCACTGGCCAAAATCCAAGGACCGCTAACTGAGACCTGGGCTTTAAGCTGTAACCCTGCAGCATCGAGATGGCTAGCGAGCAGGCAGGCAATCAACTGCCAAAGCCAGCGTTTCATACTAAGCCTCAGCGGCGTAGGTTGTTAGCTTGGTCGAGCATGTCGTCCGAAGCCTGAATAGCCTTGGTATTCACCTCATAGGCACGTTGAGTCACAATGAGATTAACCATTTCTTCAACCACCTTGACATTACTGTTCTCAAGAAATCCTTGACCGATCTCGCCAAAACCATCTAAGCCGGGCGTGCCGATGATGACATCGCCCGAGGCATCTGTGCCTCGAAACATATTCTGTCCCACGCTTTCAAGACCTGCAGGATTTAAAAAACGCGCCATCTGCAGTTGCCCAATGATTTGATTGCCTTGACCCTGAGGCAAGGTCACCTCAATCTGACCGTTGCTACGAATAACAACACCCGTCGCTTCAGCAGGCATGTAGATAGACGGTTCTAACGGATGTCCGTCAGAAGTCACGAGATGGCCTGTGTTGTCAGTTTTGAAGGATCCATCACGACTATATTGAAGTGTGCCATCAGGCATTGATATCTGAAAGAACCCATCGCCCTTAATCAGCATGTCGAGGGGGTTACCTGTGTTCTGAATATCCCCCATAGAAAATATCTTCTGCGTCGCAGAAGGCCGTGCACCATGACCCACTTCGATACCTAAAGGTAATTGTTGGCCCAGGCTATCAATTGTGCCTGCATGGCGAATGTGTTCATAAAGCAAATCTTGGAATTCAGCCCGGCTCTTCTTGAAGCCCGTTGTATTAACATTAGCTAAGTTATTTGAAATGACATCCATGTTGAGCTGTTGCGTCAACATACCAGAGGCGGACGTCCAAAGAGCTCGCATCATAGCGGCTTCCTCCTGCTTCGTGAATTCGGTTAGGCCGATCGGGCCTTCCGCGCCGCTTCTCCGAAGGGAGTCCAGCGGCTATAACTTAGTGCGAAATCTTTACGATGGCCGGCCGACTTGGTTGATCACCTTATCTAGCGTCTCATCTTGAATCTGAATCACTTTCTGATTCGCTTCGTAAGCCCGTGAAACTGTGATCATCGTCACCATCTCTTCAACCACTCTGACATTAGCTTCTTCAACATAGCCCTGCAAAACGCGTGCTTTTAAGTTATTCGGACCCTCTTCATGCGCCACTTCAATATCTTGTTCAAGCTTAATGAAGAGATTCTCACCTTTTTTTGCAAACTTGTCGGCATCCCAAGTCTCGATCAGAAGACGCCCGCTTTCGCGACCATCAACATTCACGCGACCCGTCTCATCGACAGCAATCAACTTGCCGCTAATGCGAATAGCTTCGTTGCCCACGCCCAAAACGAGCTCTCCATTTTGCGTGACTAAGCGACCCTCACTGTCGAGCGTGAAATTGCCTGCGCGCGTAAAAGCGCGTGAACCATCCGCAGCCTCGACGGTGAAGAGAGCGTCACCTTTAAGCGCCAGATCTAAAGAACGATCTGTACGAATCAACGAACCGTCGCGAAAGCTCGTCTCAATTGAATGTGTTTGAACCCCGTGGCCCACCACGCCCACGACAGGCGCTTGCAGGGGCGACATGAAGGCCGGCATACTGCCGCGCATCCTATCGTGAATTCTTTGAACTAATGTGTTCGGAAAAGACGTCATGACAGCCTGGTCTTTCTTAAAGCCCAGTGTCGAGACATTGGCCAAATTATTGGCCACCACGTCTTGGCGGATCAGCTCGGCGTTCATGCCCGAGGCTGAATTGTACAGGCCATTAATCAACGTGCCTCCTTCAGAAAGCCCATACTCAGGGAGCCGTAGGGGCTTGGTTCTGTCCGGGCGCCGGCAGCTGCGTGGCTGGCATGGCGGTTTTGGCAAACTCTTGCGAAGGACGTGACTCTACCGGTGGCGTATCGTTGGTCAAGACCGTGATCACGAAGTAGTAGCGCTTGTTCACTTCGAGATTTGTAACTCGATGGGTCAGACCCGTAATGGGTTGATCATTGATTTTCTTATAGCCCATGCCTGAAACCGATGACATGTAAAGGTTATAGCCAAGCTGATTACCCGTCGGCAAGGGCCAGCCCGAGACATTAATCTCAGCATTATTCTGAGGGCCTTCTTCTTTCTTTTCACCACCAAACGTGGGGGCGCTAGGTAGCTGCGGTGCTGGTACTGCTGAAACTTCAATTGAGTAATTCGACTCAACCGCAGGCCAACTGTTATTCACTGAGGTAACCACGAAGTAATAGCGGGTACCGTTAGTCAAACCATCGATAATGACCTTGTTATCCTTAATGCGCTTTTGAATAGGTATGTAATTAGCCCCAGGTGCCCTACTCATATAAATAGTGTAGCCAGTGACGTGCGGGTCAGGATTGCGTTCCCAATTTAGATGTACGGCATTGTTAGCCGGACGTGCGCCCAGATTGGTAGGCGAATTGACCAAGGCCACGACACGGGGGCGGTCACCACCGCCACCAAAGGCATAGTGGCCTGAGAGGCGATGCGAGTCACCTAAGTGCTCAGCATGACCCATGTAGGCATAATCTACGCCATAATTTTCTTGTTTATAAGACACACCACCCGTGAAGCGATCAGCGGTGGTGGCAAAAGAGGTATATCCCGCTCGCAAGCCTAAGTGCCCGTTAAAGAACCAGCCTTCTAGGCCAACGTGTGGGCGTGCCTGCTCGGGTTCAAGCGTCGTAATCATCTGACCGCTTTGCGTATAGAGAGGGCTATTGAGGGGACGGCCACTAATATTGGTGTCGTTGAAGAAACCGAAGTCGGTAGTGATCACAAGATTTTCTTCGATCCAATAAGCCAAACCGGTTTGAATGAGCAAGGGAACGCGTTCTTCGACACCCGACTGCCAACGCAAAATGGTGTCGAGATCTTGGGCCAAAAAGCCCAATGTGAACTTCTTGCCCCAGTCAGGTAGCGGAATTTGATAGAGGAAGCCTAGGTCAATGCCGATGCCGCCAGCCTTGCCTTGAATCTGGGTACCATTGCTGAGAGTGGCTTGTGCGCCCGATTCATATTGCAGGAATTTGAGATTAAGACCCAAGCTCACATTTTTTTCAATATTGAGAGGCGTGGCAAAGGTGAAGATATAAGAATTTTCCCAAGCTGTCGTATCAGGCGAGCCTGTGTCATGCCAGAGAGAAACCAGCGATAAGGCCATGGCTGTTTGTTCAACAAACGGCATAGCAAAGGTCCCGGACATGTAATATTCCTTGCCATTAAGCAAGGGACCAAAGAAAACCGAAAGTTCCATTTTAGGAAGTTGGGTAAGGCCGCCCGGATTCCAGAAGGGTGCGCTTGAGTCATCGGCAACAGCCACAAAGGCGCCGCCCATACCCACAGCGCGGGCACCCACACCCAGCACACCGCCCTTATCAAAGGCTGCCTGTGCTAAGCCGGGGGCCAACAACAGACCCGCAGCAAAGATGGAATATTTAAACTTCATGACCCCTCCCTACCCTTTCAGTGCCCTGCTGCGTTCAATCACGATAGCTAGGGTTGATAGGGCTGCCGTCCAAAGTAACCTTTGCCGTCTCTAAGAACTGTTCCCTGCTGACAAAGCCACGCGAAAGGCTATAGGCCGATTGCGCAGGCGCTATAATTTTAAATTCGCGTTGGCCATAACGAGCCACCACCTCATAACGTGTGACACTTAATCCTACATCGGATGCCGCAACACGAGCCACATCTGCCATATCCCTCAAAATGCCTCGAGCATCATCGCGTTGGGGTTGGAAAGTCACTGAAAGCACTTTCTTGCCGTCTGCCCCCGTGATCACCTGGGTCTGGGCAAAGGGCACATCATTGACGCGGGGGTAAGCCAGTGAGCCTGCATCAGCACGGGCCTGAGCCAAGGGAGTGATGGCCTGCGGTGCTTCAGGCTCTTTGGCAATTTCGGGCAGCACACGATTCTGGTCACGGGCCGTTGCATCAATCTTAGCCGTTGATTGGCCAGCCTTTTGACTGTCGTCATCGATCGCCTCTTCTTTAATCTGCTGGGCTTTGATCAACCTGCGTAGCGCATCGAGGCTATTCTTTTCAGGCTCGGGTTCAGGCGGCGTGTAGAGTTTGAGCGTCTGTACAGGCGTCGAGGACGAAGAACCCAGATGGTCCGTAGCAGTGAACAAGAAAGTATATTCACCATCGGGCAGCAGGCGATAAGTCTTATCTTCGCCACCCCAAATAATTTGAGCAGGCGGTTCGCCACGGTCTTGATAACTCTTCACCACCATATTATTTCGGTCTATCAAATTAAGGGTCCAACGTTCGACGCCATTCTTCGATTCAGCCGAAAGAGTGAAGGTGGCGTATTCGTTCTTCTTAGGCGCAAAGATGGGCGGATCCACTGTGCACTGCACATCAGGCAAGGGGATCTCTTTCTTGATGCCGCCCCAACGATATGAAAGCGTGAACCAATGCGTCGCATCTTCGTTCTCTTGCGGAAACACATAAGCGTAATCCAAACCAATGAGGTACCTGAAACTAATGCCTAGCGTAGGCCCCGAAAGCTGCCGGTTAAAGTACATCTTGTAACCGGCACGTGGTGAGATGCGATTCTTAAAGAACCACATCTCAGCACCAAAGTAAGCGCGGCGATTAGCATCATCATCTAAAGCTGGGTCATTGATGTAAATGAAGTCTGCGGCCAAATTCAAATCTGAATGCGTGAAGGGATCAACCGTCTTCCAGGCGATGCCCACATCTGAGACCGGGGCCAATGTAATTTCACGGCCCTGGCTGCCCCCGGTGTTAAAGCGAACTTGACCGGCCATATCTCGCACGTTTAAACCAAATGCCAATTGGCGGCCAAAGCCACGAAGGGGATGGCGGTATTGAAAGCCCAAGTCAACGCCCCAACCTGTGGCCTCTGCAAGTAACTGATTATCAGCTTGGAAGAACGAATCGTTATAGGTGTACTTAACATTGATGCCGAAGCTTAAATTTTGATCGGGCGAAAGCGGGGTGGCGTAAGTGAACGCAATATTATTTTCTTGAAACGGTGGATTGATGTAGTAGCGATATGCTTTACGCAAAAAGTCTTGAACGGCCGTGTCAGAGATCTGAGTAAAGTCCATACGCTGGCCTTCACCAGGATTAATCTGCAGAGCAGTGGCGGTATTAGGCCATTTACTAAATCCTGCATATTGGCCCGACAGCACACTCGGATAAGCGCCTGTGGCGTGCCAAGGGCGCATCCAGCTAAGTGCAAATACCATACGATTTTGCAACATGTAGCTGGCAGACAAGAAACCCGTATAGGGAATATCGGTATAACGATCGCCCGACATCCATGTAATTTCGTTTTTTTCCATTTGCGTGAGACCCGCGGGGTTATACCAAATGCCCCCGAGTTCATCTGACAAACCTGCAAAAGCTTCGCCCATACCAATTGCGCGCGCACTCATGCCCATAGGTACAGGACTGTTGAAACGGTAAGCTGGTGGAGCATTAGGTTGCTGATTAAAAGTTTGAGCATTGCCCCAGACGCGATTTGCGCAGTCTAGGTCATTGGCACATGTCACAGCATAGAGTGACAAGCTCGCCATGCTTGTAACTACGGTCACAGCCAGCCAAAAGATCAGAATCGCAGGCTTGCGCAATGCTCCCCCGCCAAGAAAAGCCTTTTGAAGCGCATGAAAGTCCAAAGCCGTGGAAAACTTCGGTTATTCATGGCTAGATACGAAACAAGGTTACCAGAATCGATGGATGTTAGCATACCCTTGATTTTAGTGTCAACTCGGAGTTTTAAACAGTTTATGAACTAAACCCAGATAATTGTTCCAATACACAAAACACACTCAAATTCATTGAATTAGCTCACTTTGTGAATTTTCATCATATTGATAGTTCCAGACTCACCTAAAGGCGTACCAGAAATAACAATCACCGAATCGCCTTTCGAAAGCCTTTTATCAGCTCTGAGTTTACGACAAGTAACTTCGATCAAGCGATCTGTGTTATTCGCGCGTGGCGCGGGTAACGCAAGTGTTCCCCAAACCAAGCCCATCTGGCGCAATGCAGGAAGTTCTGGGGTAAAAGCGTAAATAGGAATTTCAGGCCTAAATTTCGAAAGCAAACGAGCGGTTGATCCGCTTTGCGTAAAGCAAAGCACCGCCCTGACTCTCAAATCTTCGCTCGCTGCGCGAGCCGCAAAAGCCACGGCTTCAGCGACGCCTCGAGCGCCCGAACTAGAATGCATTTTCTTAAAAGCAAAAGCGTCACGATATGCTGAAGAACCTTCTGCGCTTTCGCAAATACGAGCCATCATGGCCACGGCTTCAATGGGATATTTGCCAGCTGCGGTCTCACCCGAAAGCATAACCGCATCAGTACCATCAATAATGGCATTGAATACGTCTGAAGCTTCGGCCCGGGTGGGCGTTGCATTGTCAGTCATGCTCTCGAGCATCTGGGTGGCCGTGATCACCAAAATACGCGACTCATTGGCCATGGCAATCAAATCTTTTTGGATAAGCGGCACTTTTTCGGCTTCAAGTTCCACGCCCAGATCGCCGCGGGCAACCATGATGCCTTCGCTCACCCGCATGATGCCACGCAGATGTTCTAGCGCCTCAGGTTTTTCAATTTTTGAAATAACCGGAATGTTTCTCCCGGCCCGTTTTAGACTCGATTTAACCTTAACCACATCATCAGGATGGCGCACAAAAGAAAGCGCGACGTAATCAACTCCCTGTTCAACGCCAAAGCGCAAATCAGCCATATCTTTGGCCGTAACTGACGGTGTTGAGAGGGATACTCCGGGTAAATTGATACCCTTGTGATTCGAAATAACCCCACCCACTTCAACCTGACAATGCACATCACTGCCCAAGACTTTCTTAACGCGTAGGCGCACTTTGCCATCGTCAATTAAAATAGGATCGCCGGGTGAAACATCTTGAGGCAGATGAATATAACTCGTGCTAATCCGTGCCGCATCACCCAAGAATGCCTTCGTACTCAAAATAATAGGATCGCCCACGCGAACATGAACCTTATTGTCACGAATATTGCCTACGCGAATCTTGGGGCCCTGCAAATCTTGCAAGATCGCCAAGTTGCGGCCCAAGGCCTTAGCCTCGCGCCGCAACTGACGAATGACTTTGGCATGCCCTTCCCAAGTACCATGCGACATGTTGATGCGAGCCACATCCATGCCCTGCTCAAGCAAACCACGAATAACTTCGGGCGAGGATGAGGCTGGTCCAAGAGTGCAAACGATCTTAGTTTTGCGCATCAGAATCCTTGTGGATTTAGGCCACTGGCCTTAAACCAAGTTCTTTATAATCTCGTCGGCGTACTCAGAGCACTTAACCTCGACTGCACCTTCGTAACCACGACAGAGATCATAAGTAACCCGCTTGTTCGTGATGGTCTTCTCAATGCCTCGCTGAATTGAATTGGCGACTTGATCCCAGCCTAAATGCTCAAACATCATACAGCCAGAAAGAATCACCGATGAAGGGTTGATCTTGTCGAGATTAGCATACTTAGGAGCGGTGCCGTGGGTAGCTTCAAAAACCGCCGCGTTATCACCAATATTGGCGCCGGGCGCCATGCCTAAACCGCCCACCTGAGCTGCACAGGCGTCTGAAAGGTAGTCACCATTCAGATTTGGCGTGGCAATCACGTCATAGTCCCTAGGCCGAGTCAGCAGCTGTTGAAACATATTATCGGCGATGACATCTTGAATCAGTAGCTTGCCTTCCGGCACCTTGCCGCCAAAGTTTTTAGCGCAATCGTCCCAAGTAATTGTCCTGTCACCAAACTCATCACGCGCCACCTCATAGCCCCATTCTTTGAAGGCCCCTTCGGTGAACTTCATAATATTGCCTTTATGGACCAGCGCAACATTTCTGCGCTTTTTGTCGAGGGCGAACTGGATAGCCCGACGCACGAGACGTTTAGTGCCAAACTCACTGATGGGTTTGATACCAATACCCGATTTTTCGCGCACTTTTTTGCCCATCTTCGTATTAATGAACTCAATAATCTGATCGGCTTCGGGGCTGCCAGCTTTCCATTCAACGCCCGAATACACGTCCTCGGTGTTCTCACGAAAGATGACCACATCGAGCCATTCAGGATGCTTAACCGGGCTAGCCACGGGGCTGTAATAGCGAACAGGACGAACACAGGCATAGAGATCAAGCACTTGGCGCAGAGCCACATTGAGCGAACGAATACCACCACCCACCGGGGTGGTGAGCGGGCCCTTAATGCCAACAATATACTTACGGAAGGCGTCATAGGTGGCTTCGGGCATCCACTCACCGGTCAAATTAAAGGCCTTCTCGCCCGAGAGTACTTCCATCCAGTAAACCTTTTTCTTGCCACCAAAGGCCTTTTCGACCGCGGCATCAAAAACACGCACGGATGCGCGCCAGATGTCGCCGCCGGTGCCGTCGCCCTCGATGTAAGGAAGGATGGGTTTATCAGGCACGATCAGATTGCCGTTCTGAACCTTGATCGCCTCACCGCCTTCGGGCACGGTGTAGTTCCAGGCGTTTGCCATTTTCGGGTCTCCTGCGCAGATGAAAGAGTCGTTTATACTTTAGGTTGAGCGTCGGCCTTGACGCCCAGGGCTTCATAGATCTGAACCGGTTGACTCACGTTCTTAACCGTCACGGGTTCAAGACGGTTGAACTCGAACTGCCATTTGGTTTTTCTAAAAGTAGCCTCGGTAACAATAACTTGACCTTTCTTTGCCGTTGAACACATGCGCGAAGCCAAATTAACCTCGTCGCCAATAACCGTATAAGAGAACTGCTGGGTCGAACCAATGTTACCCGCCACCACCACACCTGTGTTGATGCCGATTCCGATCTCAAAAGTCTCTTGACCTTGGGCATGACGTTCATCGTTAAATGCCTTCATAGCCTGCTGCATTTCAAGAGCCGTCTTGATAGCCTTATTCGAAGCATCTGAATCGTTCACTGGCGCGCCAAAAACCGCCATCACGGCATCACCGATAATCTTATCCAGCGTGCCATCGTTGACGGTGAGAATGGCAATCATACGAGTGTAGTAATCGTTCAGCATCGAAACCAACTCGGGCGGCGACATGCGCTCAGAGATCGAGGTAAAGCCCCGGATATCAGAGAAGAGGATAGCAACCTCTTTTTGCTCACCGCCCAACTTGAGCTCACCCTGCAGGGCCATGACTTGATCTGCCACTGACTTAGGCAAGTATTTGCCAAAGAGACCTTTCACCCTTTCTTTTTCTTTAAGATCTCGCACCATCTCATTAAAAGAATCAGCCAAATCGCCTAGTTCATCCCGCGATGTAACTTCGATCTGAAAGTCGAGATTGCCATTTTCAACCGCGCGAGTTCCTGCGATGAGCTTATCCAAGGGCTTCGTGACGCCCCGTGAAACAAAAAAGGCGATGATGAGCGCCAAAGCTAAGCCACTTAACAAGATGCCCAGAAAATTTCGTTTGATCTGCGAGAGCAGTTGCAGCACACGTGATTTGCTACGTAGCTGCAACACTTTAGCAGCCTCTTTTTTATCAGGGCCTATCAAGCTAATCCACTGACCCAAATAGGGGATCCCGGCAAGATCCACGGCAAAAATTTCAGCCATCGACGCCATGCTGCTCATGGCCCGGCTAAGCTCAGCGCGAGCTTCAAGGGGTAAGGAACTAGCGTAGATCTTGCCAGCGCTCACCACTGAAACTTCAGATCCTGTCTGGTCACGCAAGGCGCCGGCAAAACGATCATCCATCGCAAAACCCAAACGCAATGCGCCCAGAATCGAATTCTGCTGTATGACTGGGCCAGTCACTGTTTCGTAAACCGTCTCGTCTGACGCCCAAACGCCGCTAATCTCTTCAAGCTTGGCCCCGTTAACCGCTCGCTCGAAATAGGAATCTGCGGCTTTTGCATTCTTGGCGGGCTTTGGCAAATCTGGCGCTTTAACGCCTTCAAGATTGGCCAGAAGTGCGCCTTTACGACTTGCCACTACCACCAGTTCAAGGCCCAAGCTTTCTTTAAACTCAAGCGCCAGGTCTTTAATGGTCGCAGGATCTTGCACGCCTTCTAAGGCTTGCTTAAACTGAGGCCCATCGGCAACGACACGACGAGTAGCAGCCAGACTGATACTTTTTTCTTTAAGCAAACCTTCAAATACCTTGCGGGTGTTGGCTAACTCAACGCGAATGGCTTGGTCAGACGACAAAGAAATCTGCCGGTTGGCCACAATAAGGGTGGCTAAGAGCAGGCCTCCCACCACGAGGCCCATAGCCAGAAAAATCTTCCAGCGAAGTTTTAGCATCTTAGACTCCCCATTATTCGCCCACCATGACAAGCGTCACCATCGGCATATTCCCGGGCCCGATTTTGATTTTAACCGGCTCGGGCTTTAGCGTGGGGTGAAAGGCTGAAAGTGTATATTCGCCTTCAGGCAGGCCTTCAATCGAAAATTCACCGCCCTTTTCGGGTACCAGCACATAAAAAGGATTCTTGAGAACCACGATATGGGAACGCATCTTGGAATGAATATCGCAATAAATAGGCACGACCCCCGCTGCGCCTAGAGGCGACTTATCAAAGGCAACATCAACCGTTTCGCCGGGACCTTTTTTCTTTAGATTAAATGACCAAGGTTTGGTTTGGCTTCGAATATGGTGAAAGACTGTGTCGTCATTACGAATGCTGACTTTGCCACCCACCACCACCGGCACGATATCTTGCATGAAAATGCGTTTCTCTTGAGTCAACTCAGCTTGGCTAGCCACAAAGCTACCCTTCACGCCCTCAATATAAACCAAACTATGTTTCTCAACCGTGGGTAGTTTAGTTGCATCACTAACAGGATAACTAAAGGCATTGCGATTATAGCGCGCAAGCAGCTCAGGAATTTTGCCTTTAACCTGAACTTTGCCTTTTAACGTAAACACCGTTTTTTTAGACTTAACGCTTTTTTTCGCATGGAGATCGGCCCCAGCGAACCCAAAAAAACTGCATAAAATTAGAAGGGATCTTAAGTACATTCGGACCTCTTAAAAGAGGCCCTATCTTAACTTTTCACAGATTTTAAGCAAGACCCTGAAGCTAAATAAAGTCTTAATATGGCGCTGTTTCTTTTTCTTTAGCCAAACGATAGGCCTCATCAGCCGGTGTCTGGACACTCACAGTGGGTCCCTTGGCACGGCGGTATTCTACCCGGCCTGCTCGCCGACCTTCTTGGGCATCGACAATTTTCTGCTCAGCAGTCATCGCGATACCCGGTACCTGATTATAGTCGCGAATAGCCATGCGATAGGCACCAATAGCCTCTTGCCAATTTTGCTCAGTCATCTCAAGGTCGCCAACGCGTAATTGCGCCTGGGCTTTAAATACGACCGGTACAGATTCAGTCACTTGCATTTGTTTATAAATACGTTTTGCCTGTTCAGTCTTGTATTGATAGGCGTAGCATTCAGCCAAATACATCATGCCGGTATGAGACCACGTGGTCTCAGGATAAAGTCGAATGAGATCTTTATAAATACCCTGGGCAGCTTTCCAGTTGCGCGCTCGACGGTAAAGATTGCCAAGGTGGACATAGGACTGCAGCCGATATTCGCTGCGAGGGTTCGTCTCGATGACTTCATGAAAAGTATAGGTAGCTTCGCCATCTTGACCCATACGCATTTGGCATACACCAATACGAAATGTCGACGCATTTGAATAGGTGGAACGAGGCGACTCTTTCTTAACTTTAATATATTGCTCTTCAGCCTTGGCATACATCTCTTGGTGCTCAAGGCAGAGTGCATAAAGATAACGAACCCAGAATATTTTCTTTTTAGGGAATTTCTCAAGTATAGCTGCGGCGGTCTTACCCGCATTCTCATAATCTTCGGCATGATAGAGCTGGTAAGCGACTTCGAGGTTATTCTTAACCACCTGGTCTTCGCTGATCTGGGGAGCAGCCATATCCACGGTATCTTTGCCCGTCAGGGTCGTTTCATCGCCAGTTTTGAGCTCGCCCTTATCTTCCGGCCGGTTGGGATCTCCACCGACAGCTTCCCCGCCCTGCAAATTAAATGACGGTGGCGGGGGTGCAATGCCATCACCTGCAACTTTGACAGCTGCCTTGGCCGTTGATGATGGAACTTTGGGGGCTTCAGCCGACACCAACAAACGCGATAAAGCGAAGCTGGAAATCATGGCTATCAACAGCACAAGTCGGGTATTGTTTCTCATGGGTAGACGGAGTTTAGCACAGCAAAACAAGGACTGTCAATTTATTGGGGATAATCAAAAAGGGCTGCCCATCAGGGCAGCCCTTTTGTTTCGCCATTCAATATGAGTTATTTCTTCTTGGCGGCTTTATCTTCGATGACTGCCTGAGCAGCTGCCAAGCGGGCAATCGGAACCCGATAAGGCGAGCAACTCACGTAGTCCATACCAGCCCTAGCGCAGAATTTTACGCTGCGAGCCTCACCACCGTGTTCGCCGCAAATGCCAACTTTCAACTTGCTTCGGGTCTGGCGGCCAAGTTTGATGCCCAATTTAACGAGCTGGCCAACACCCTCTTGATCGAGACTAACAAATGGGTCTTCTTTAAAGATGGCCTTACCACCCTCTTTCTCGGGACGCACGTAGTCAGGTAAAAACCGACCCGCGTCGTCACGCGAAAGGCCCAAGGTCATCTGGGTCAAGTCATTCGTGCCAAAGCTGAAGAACTCAGCTGTCTCAGCAATCTTGTCAGCCAAAAGGGCGGCACGAGGAATCTCAATCATGGTACCCACCATGTAAGCCACTTTCTTGCCAACCCCTGCTGCCTTGATCAATGCATCGGCCACACCGCGCACCTGTTCTTCGAGCAATCTAAATTCTTTCTGGTCCATTGTTAAGGGAATCATGATTTCAGGTGCGACTTTGGTTCCCTTCTTGGCGCACAGAATGGCCGCCTCGATAATGGCGCGCACCTGCATGTCTAAGATTTCAGGATAGGTAATGCAAAGGCGGCAACCACGGTGGCCCAGCATGGGGTTGCTCTCATGCAGCTGCTCACAGCGATGCCATATCGCCTCAGGGGTCAGGCCGGTGATCTTGGCCAGCTTGGCCACGCCCGCATCGTCTTTCGGGGTGAACTCGTGCAGCGGTGGGTCAATCAAACGAATCGTCACGGGCCGACCTGCCATGGCTTTAAATAGCCCAAAGAAATCATCGCGCTGGAACGGCAAGAGTTTGCCGAGGGCCTTCTTACGAGCGTCGAGCGTATCCGCCACGATCATTTCTTGAATGGCCAGGCGACGCTCTTCGGTATCAAAGAACATATGCTCAGTTCGGCAAAGACCAATGCCTTCGGCGCCCATCTCGACAGCCTTCTGGGCGTCATAAGGCGTATCAGCATTGGTACGAACTCTAATTTTACGAATTCCATCGGCCCATTCCATGATGATGTTATAGGCCTTGGGTAAGTCTGGCTTTTGAAGGGCCATTTCCCCCGCATAAACCTCACCCGCTGAACCATCGAGCGTCAAAAACTCGCCTTGCTTAATGGTCTTACCAGATATCACCATGCTCTTGCTGGCGTAGTTGATATTCAATGCATCACAGCCAACCACGCAGCATTTGCCCCAACCACGCGCCACCACAGCCGCGTGTGACGTCTTGCCGCCTGTGGCAGTCAAGATACCCACGGACGCATGCATGCCACCCACATCTTCTGGGCTCGTCTCTTTACGCACTAAAATTACCTTTTCGCCCTTAGCGGCGGCCGCTTCGGCTTCGTGAGCGGTAAAGTAAACTTTACCTGCCGCAGCACCCGGAACCGCATTGATACCCGTTGCCAAACGCTTGGCAGCCAATTCTTTGCGATCGATCTTGGGGCTGATGACCGGATAAAAAAGGCGTTCAATGTCATCAGAACTAATGCGTGATACAGCTTGTTCTTTAGAAATTAACTTCTCTTTCACCATGTCGACGGCAATCTGAAATGTCGCAGCCGGGCTACGCTTGCCCGTACGGCATTGGAGCATGTAGAGTTTTTCGTCTTCAATGGTGAACTCAAGATCTTGCATTTCTTTAAAATGCTTCTCGAGAATGCTGCGAACCTTCACTAAATGCCGATAGGCTTTAGGAAGCAGGCGATCGAGCTCGATTAACTTCATCGGCGTACGAATACCTGCCACCACGTCTTCGCCCTGCGCATTAATCAGGCAGTCGCCATAAAAAATGTTCTCGCCCGTATTCGGGTCGCGCGTAAAACACACACCGGTACCAGATTTGTCGCCCTTGTTGCCATAGACCATCTGCACAATGTTAACAGCGGTGCCTTTAAGATCGCTAATCTTTTCAACTTTACGATAGGTGGCAGCCTTTTCAGCCATCCACGAGCCAAAGACGGCTTTGATAGATCCCCAAAGTTGATCGAGCGGGTCTTGAGGAAAGTTTTGACCGT
>CAZFUM010000052.1:0-14488 GCA_964521965.1 uncultured bacterium
CCTTGAGCGCGATGTGCGCTTTGGTCGGGCACAGGGACGCATCGTCATCAAGAATAGTCAACTAGAGCTGAGTGATTTTGCCTTAGGCACAGGCGATGATTGGCGCGGCGGCGACCTACTGCTGCAAGCCAATGGCAAGATGACTTTGCCTGAAGGACCCTTAGATTTTAAAGTTTTGCCGCGCTTTAACCCCACGATACTTAAATTAGACGGCGCTTTGGCGACCGCTTTTAATGATGAGGTGGGCTGGGCCAGCTATGACTCGATTCGATATAGCGGTCCCAAACTTAGCGAAGCGAAAGCCGATTATAAGCAGGCCGTTAAGAAAGCCGTGCAAAAATTGGTGCAAAAGAAAGTCGATGAGGCCAAGCAAAAAATTAATGAAGAGGGCCAAAAGTTGTTGAAAGAAAAAGGGGGCGACTTTATCAAGGGGCTCTTTGGAAAATAGAGCTGCTACGCCAGGCAAAATTCAGGTCTATACCGGCGAAGGCAAAGGTAAGACCACAGCTGCCTTGGGCTTGCTCTTGCGTTTTTTGGGACAAGGTGGCAAAGCCTGCCTGATTCAATTCGACAAGGGATCAAAAGAGGGTCAGTCGTTCTATTCAGAGCGAACGATTTTGCAGGGCTTGCCCCAGCTCGATCTTAAGCCTTGCGGCTTGCCTCGCTTTGACCCCAAGACCGAGACCTTTCGTTTTAAGAATATTCCTGGTGATTTTGAAGAGGCTCAGCGCGGCATGAAACTAGCGCATGAGGCCTTGCGAGCAGGCTACGGACTTCTCGTCTTGGATGAGATTCTTTCACTGATCTTGACCAAGCTGGTTCAGCCATCTGAAATTGAAACATTCATTGCGGATTATGAAAAAGCCGGCCGTCCTTGTGAGCTTGTGTTGACGGGACATAAAATATGGCCTGAATTGTTAAACAAGGTCGATTTGGTGACTGAGATGCGAAAGGTGAAACACTACTTTGATGAGGGCCTGAAAGCACGCCCTGGAATCGAGTTTTAGGCTTTAAAAATAAGGGTTTTCACTATTTGTTCCGCTTTATGAAAATAAATTGACTTTCCACCCGCCCCTAACTATTATTTCGCATCGCGGATAGCTGTCTTTCGCTATTGGAAATCGGTTTCCCTTTAAGGGAAATTCTGGCCAATCCTAGAGGAACGCATGCGTCGTAAAAAAGTCTATGAATCCACAGTCCAGTCGGTAGAGCGAACCCTTGATATTGTTGAGGCCCTGTCGTCGAACCGTACCGGTATTGGCGTGACTGAGCTCAGCAAAGCTCTGAATCTGCATAAGAGTACGGTGCACCGCTTGCTGACGACCTTGATGGTTCGCAAGTATGTTGAACAAGATAGCGAGTCGGGAAAGTATCGCCTGTCGGTAAAGCTCTTTGAATTGGGCAATGCGGTGCTTTCGAAATTGAACATGCGAGCCCATGCTTTGCCTTACTTGCGCGAACTGCGTGAACGCTGTCGCGAAACGGTTCAGCTGGCTATCGTCGATCAAAACGAAGTGCTCTATATCGACGTGCTCGAAAGCCCTGAAAAAATAGGCGTCAAAGCACAGATTGGCGAACGCGCCCCACTCTATTGCACAGCTTCAGGCAAAGCTTGGTTAGCGGGCCTGCCCGACGAGCGGTTTTACGAAGTCATGCGCGGTATGGAAATGAAGTCGCGCACGCCTGCTACCCTGACCACCCTGGACCAGCTTAAAGAACAAATTAGCGTGGCCAAAGAATTAGGCGTGGCTCGTGACAATGGCGAATACGATCCTGATATGCGCGGCGTGGCTGGGGCGATCAAGAATTATCGCGGTCGTGTGATTGCCTGTATTTCGGTTGCCGTGCCGGCTTCGCGTTTTAGTGATCAATCTTTTAACGAGCTGGCTAAGTCAGTCAAAGATACGGCCGATAAGATTAGTTATAGCGTGGGTTATACCGATAAGTAAGATTTCATATAGTGAGACAACACCCGAGAAGACTTTGACCTTTGTGGAGAACTTGGGTAAACTCTTTTAGAACGACTATTTTAACTGAGGCATGAGTATGAAAAAAAGCCTGTTATGGGCCACCTTGAGCCTGGTTTCGGCCGGACTTTGGGCTGATCAGGGAACCACCGCAGCCGCCTTTTTGAAGCTGCAAGTTGGCCCGCGTGCCATTGCTATGGCCGAGAGCTTTGCTGGCCTGGCCGATGACGTGAATGCCCTTAACTATAACGCTTCGGGTACGGCTTTCATGAAAGAGAAGCAAGTGACCGTGATGCACGCCGTCTGGTTGCAAGATATGTTCTACGACAACATCGGCGTGGCTTGGCCCATGGAAGGTATCGGCACCATCGGTCTCTCGGTGCTCTATTTGAATGGCGGTGAGTTTGACAAAACGGTGATCGACCCACTCACCAGCCTTCCCCAGAGCCAAGGCAAGTTCACAGCCGGCAGCTTTGCTGTGGGCTTGGCTTATGCTCGCGCTATTGTGCCCACCATTTCAGCCGGTCTTCACGTCAAGATGATCTCAGAGACCATTGAAACCGCTTCAACCTCAGGCTTTGCCGCTGACCTCTCGTCCACTTATAAGACTCCGGTGAAGGGCTTAAGTGTCGGCTTGAATATTATGAATCTTGGCCCTTCGATGGGCTTTGACCAAGCTTTTAGCATGCCCATCAATGTCCGTTTGGGCGTAGGCTATCGACTCAAAGAGAGCGTGCTCTTTGACGTCGACTATACTCAGCCCATTGAGACGGCCGGTATCTTCAGCGGTGGCTTTGACTATGGTTACCGTGGCTTCTTAAACTTTCGCGCTGGCTATAAGTATCAGGGCGCGGTCGACTTTAACCAGACCTTCACGGGCTTTGGTCCCGCCGTGGCTTCGGGCCTGACCTTTGGTCTGGGCATCAACTACAAGCAGTTCTCACTCGATTACGCCTACGCGAACTACGGCTTCCTGGGCACGCCGCACCGGGTTGCTATCACCGCGAAGTTCAATTGAGTTTTTTCCCGACGCTGTAAAGCGTCGGGAGCATCGACAGCCTTTTAGGGTCGCTCGCGCCGTTTGGCGCGTGCCTCTGAAAGGCTTTTTTGTTGCCCCTTGGGTCATGAATGCCTGAACCTCACATGCACTTGGCGCGTCCTTTAAGCATGCGAACCTTTGCTGCCTTGCTCATGCTGTCTGCCTTTTTCGGCAGTGCCCAAATATTTGCTAGCCCTCATCAAGACCTGCGTTTGGCCGATGCCTTCTACCGCCAAAAGGCTTATCGCCTTGCTGCCATGACCTATCGCGGCGCAGCAGAAAGTGGCGCGGACGCTTTTGGCGTCCGCGAAGACGCGGCATTTGGCGAGGCCTTATCTTTGCAGCGCGCGGGCCATTTTGCCGCAGCAGCGTTGGCCTATGAACGCCTGCTATCGGGTGCGCCGGCCGGCGAGCGTGCGGCGTCAGCATGGCTGGGCTTAGCCCTTTGCCAAGAAGCTTTGGGCGACACGGCAGAGGCTGAACGGGCTTTGCTTCGGGCTGACTCGCGAGGCCTAAGCCCGGCCCAGCAAGAGCAAGCTGACCTGGTGAAAGCTGAGATTCTTTACGCGTCGAGTCGTTATATGGATGCCGAAGAAGCCTATCGTCTTTTTCGCGACAAGCATCCTGGCTTTGAGCGACCGGATTATCTTCTCTATGCGAGAGCCTGGTGTTTTGTGGGTTTGGCTCAAGCCCCGCGTCGTGCAGCTCGGCCTGATCTGGGCGCCCAAGATGAAAGGGCCCAGCAATATGAGCAGGCCATGGGTCTTTTTGCGCAGGCCGCTAGCGAGGCGCCCAAGGGTGAGCTGGCGCCTTTGGCTCTTTTTCAGCAAGCTGAATGTCGTTTTGGGCAGGGTCGATTTGATGACGCCAAGGTGCTCTATCAAGAATTCGAGAAAAAATATGATGGCCACGAGCAGGCTCCCGCAGCACGCTATTCAATTGCCTGGTGCGCGTTCTCAAAAGAACGCTGGAAAGAAGCGGGTGATGCATTTCACAAATTTGCCGTGGTGCATGAGAGCCATGAGCTTGCGCCCTGGGGCTACTACCTCACGGGGCTAAGTCTTTCGCGAGCTAAAGAATTAGATTTGGCGCAGAGCGCCTATGAGATCACCATTAAGAAATATTCCGGCAGCGAGCCGGCCCGTCGTGCCCGCTACGGTTTAGCTTGGCTGGCGAGCGCGCGCCAAGACTGGCAGGCGGCCTATCAAGCCTATGACCAGTATTTAAAAATTCACGGTGATACCGATCAGGCCCCGCAGGCTCTTTTCTTGCGGGCCGACTCGCTTTACCGGCTTGATCGTTATGGTGTCGCGCGTGAAGATTATCTCAGCTTACTGCGGCGTTTTCCTGAGAGCTCGCTCGCCGAAGACGCACTCTTCTTTGCGGGCGCCTGCTCGCTAGCC
This sequence comes from uncultured bacterium, assembly GCA_964521965.1. Lineage (GTDB taxonomy): Bacteria > Oederibacteriota > JAJYGY01 > JAJYGY01 > DAIDJD01 > CAZFUM01. Next base: position 4,410 of record CAZFUM010000052.1, read on the forward strand.
CAGGGCGAGAATAAACGCGCCCGCGAAGAGTTTCAGCAATTTAGGCGTCAGCGGCCCGAGTCAGTGCGGGTGCCTGAGGCGCTCTTGCGCGAAGGCGATGCGCTTTTTGCCGAAGCGTCCTGGGCTGACGCAGGCAAGGCTTATTTGAAAGCACTCAAGCAAGGCAAGGGCGAGGTGGCTGCAGGTGCGCGCTCGGGCCTGGGCTGGGTGGCCTTTCGACAAGGTCGTTTTAATGAGTCCCTCACGCATTTTCAAAAGCTGACGGCAGATTCGCAGACGCCCGCGGCGATGCTGCTCGATGCTCGCTTGCGCTCGGGAGATTCGCTCTACAATCTCAAGCGTTATGAAGACGCTTTGGCCGAATACCGCCTAGCAGGTCAAGCGGCCCAGGCCAGCAACCCCTTGGCTGTCGATGCGCATTACCAAGCGGGCTGGGCTGCTTATCGTTTGAAAGATTTTGATCAAGCTCAAATCGAATGGGGCAAGGCACTGGCTTTGGCCCCTAGTGGCGAGCGGGCACCTGAATGTCGCTATTGGTCAGCGTGGGCACTTTTTCGCAAAGGCAGTTTTGACTTGGCGGCCACTTTGTTTGCCGAAGTACTCGAGAAGCATTCGGGATCGCATTTGGCAGGCGAGGCCCAACTGCGCCAGGCCGATAGCCTTTACAATGCTGGCAAATACGAAGAGGCCTTGCCGCTTTATCAGAACGTGGTGGCGAAGTACCCCAAAGAGGCTAAGGCTGCCGCTGCGTTAACGGGTGTGCAGTGGTGCAACTATGCCCTGGGTCGGGATGAGCAAGCCGTCAGCGCGGCCAAAGATTTTATAAAGGCTAACCCGGCTAGCGAAGCCGCCCCCGAGGTGCAATACCGCGTGGCCGAGCACTATGTGCAGCGCGGTGACTTTGCTTCGGCCGAGCGTGAGCTTGATGCTCTCAAATCAAATTATGCTCAGAGCAAATTCGACCTCGAAGCTACCTATTGGCGAGGTCTTTCGCGCCTTAAGAACCTCAAGCTTAATGAAGCGGTGCAAGACTTTAAAGGGGTGGTCCAAAAAGCGCCCGGGCACAAGCTAGCGCCCAAGGCTCAGTTCAAATTGGGCATGGCCTATTACCGCATGCAAGAATACGCCCAGGCCTTAGAAGCCTTTCACCATACGCTAGATGCCTATGGCAACACGCCTGAGGTGGCGGCCGATGCCCAATTTAATTTAGGCATGACGTATAAGCGGCTGCAAAAGAATGATGATGCCATTAAGGCCTATGACGAGTTGGTGGCTCGCTGGCCTGAAAGTAGCATGGCGCCCATGGCGCGCATTCGTGTGGGTTATATTCACGAAGACAACCGCGATTACGATAAGGCCATCGCGGCCTATCAAAAACTAGCAGCTAGCGATCCGGGCAAGCTGGGTGCTGAGGCTCAGTATTTGGTGGGTGACTGCTATTTGGCGCAAAAAAAGAGCGGCGAAGCCCTCTTGGCTTATCAGGCTGTAAGCGAACGCTTTGTTAACGAGGGCGCTTGGGTGGTTACAGCTCTGGCTAAGGTGGGCGAGTTAGAAGAGTCGTTGGGCCATGATGCCAAGGCCCTTGCTGCCTATCAGCGAATCATTGAGCTGGGTGGTGACCCCACCTGGGTGGCTTCGGCACGCAAACGCATTGAATTGATTAAAGCTAAGGCTGCCCAGAAAAAGAAAGGCAAGTTATGAAGCGCTCGGCACTGACATTTGCGCTGCTGGCCCTGCTTAGCCCTCTCGCGTGGGCTGGGACCGAAGAGTTGGCGGGTGAGGCTGACAAAGTGTCCCGCCCCCAGGCTAAGCCCACGGCCGAGGAGCAAGAAGATGGTTCGTTGGCTGGGGTGAGCCGTGCTGCCCGTAGCGCCATTAAGCCGAACTTTGAGTTGCCTGAATTCGTCATTTTAGGTGGGGGCGAGCAAAAGGCCGGGGCCAGGCGTGAAGGCTTGGCGCATTGGTTAGATACTTCGGGATCGGGCCGCGCTAATCCTGATGAAGCGGATGCCAACAAGAATCAATTGGGCGCCCAGACCTCGAAGCTCAATTTACAGGGCGTGTCTGAGACCGCGCGGCCCTCGCGCGGTGAGTTACGGGCGGTCTATGGTTGGGCTAACACCTTTGCGGGCCATGCCCTCTTTGGTATCGAGGGCGAGAAGGGTTGGTTTACAGGATTCTTTGAGCAGTCTTTCAGCGATGGCGGTGATGCGGGGCAGCTTTTGCCCGTAATCAATCAATCGTTAGCGCGCCACCTGCGGCTTAGCGCGGGCACCCGATTGAGTAGCAGTCTTGAGGCGCGCGTCGATCTGAACCATGGGCAACGGCAGCATATGATTACGGTGAGCAGCCTGCCAGCACCGCGTCTGACTCGTGATGCCAATGGCGTCGAGCTAGTCTTAGACGGAAATTGGAGCCGCGACGGTCTTTGGCGCGCTCGCTTAGGCGCCAGCAAAGGACAGGTGCTGCTGCCTGGCTGGGGTGTGGCTTATGATGAGCAGCTTTTAGATCTGGGCGTGGACTTGCAAGGCGAATGGCGAGGCAAGCTCAGCCGCGCAGGTTGGACCAGCTCGGTGGAATATCGCAGCTTGGCTCAAGAACAGTTGGGGTTTCAACGAAATCTAAGCTTTGGCTTGGCCAAGGCTAGTCTGAGGCTCTATCCCTGGCGCGACGGCCAGATCAGCGTGGGCTTGCGTCTGGATATGGTGCAAGGCGCCTTGAGCGAGTTTAGCGTCAGCCCCTGGGCTTACTTTGAGCAGGCGCTGGGTCCTGGCTTAAGCATTTGGGGTGACTTTAGCCCAGGTCTTGGCTTGGCAACCCTGAACGGTGATTTTGAGGCCGATGCTGTGCTGCCCAACGCAAGCTTGAAGCTACAAAAAGGCCGCCTCAAGCTAGAATCGGGCTTGCGCCTGGCTTTGGCAGGGCCTCTTTGGCTTGAGGCTTCAGGCTTTGTCGATCAAAATGATGACGCGGCTATGCTTGAGGCCTTGCCTGGCAGCGGACTATGGACTCGCGTCAATCAGCGCCAAAGCTTTAGCTCGGGCGTGAGAGCCGGTATCAAGGCGCGCGCGAAGGGTGACATTGAGCTGAGGGCGCTTCTGCAATATCAGCAGGCTAGTTTGCCTGACAGCCTAGGCTTGCAGGCTAGCTTTCAGCCTAGTCTGAGCGGCGAGGCCAGCGCCGGCAAAACTTGGGGTGATTTGAGCCTCAGCTTGAACGGCCGTTATGTGGGCGAGCGCTATGCCAATTTGGCCGGCAGCCTTATGGCGGCAGCCTATTTTGACTTGGGCGCTGAGTTGACTTACAGCATGAGCGAGTCGCTCACGCTCTTAGCCGAAGGCCGCAATCTTGCCTTCCAACGTGTGATTGATTTCCCGGGCTATGCCGAGGCTTCGCCCTTTGCAGGTTTGGGCCTGCAGTTTAACTTTTAAAAGGCAAATTAGGAGGACGCATGTTCGTCAATCAAGGCATTTGGCAGACCCTCGTGCATGGGGGCTTTACCGTGGTGGCTCTGCTGCTCATGTCACTGTGGAGCTGGTACCTCATTGTCGAGCGCTGGTTCAAATTTCGGCGCGCGCAAGAAGGTTCAGACCGTCTCTCGGGCCGTGTCTGCAAGTTAGTGCGGGCAGGCCAGCTGCATGAGGCGCGAGATCTGGCACAGCGCGAGCTTGGCGCCGTGGCGCGGCTCTTACATGTTGGTCTAGCTCACCCTAGCAAAGATAAGCAGGTTGTGGGCGAAGCCCTTGAGCGCCGTAGCGCTGAAGAAGTTTCATTGCTAGAACAGGGCCTGGGCACCTTAGGCACCCTCGGTTCGGTGGCTCCCTATGTTGGCCTCTTTGGTACCGTCATTGGTATCATGCGGGCCTTTCGAGCATTGGCAGCCACGGGTCAAGAGGCAGGTGCTGCCACGGTTTCGGCTGGCATTGCCGAAGCTCTGGTGGCGACAGCCTTTGGTCTAGCGGTGGCTGTTCCTGCCGTCGTCTTTTACAACGCGTTTGCCCGCAGACTTGGCGAGCTCGACACGCGCTTAAGCCTGGCTTCGTCAGAATTGCTTGAAGCTCTTTTTGATCGCTCCTCTCGCAAGGCGGAAAGCGATGCGCAGGACTAAAATTCATGAAAAGCTGAAGGCGGAAATCAACATCGTCCCCTTCACCGACGTGCTGCTGGTGCTCTTAGTTATCTTTATGGTGACGACGCCCATGATGGTGCAGGGAAAGATTTTAGTGAAGCTGCCTAAGGCTCGTACGGGATCTGAGGCTAAATTGGATCCCGTTACCTTAACGCTGACTTCGCAAGGTCGGGTCTTCTTGAATGATCAAGAAGTGCCAGGCAGCGACTTAGCTAGTTTGTTGGCAGCTGCGCTCAAGCAGCGCCAAGATAAGACCGTGATTATTAATGCCGATGCCTCGGCATCACATGGGGCTGTGGTTAAGCTTTTGGACGCAGCTAAAGCAGGCGGGGCTGAGCGCTTAGCCATTGCCACCCAGAATGAGGCATCGAAATAAGATGGATGCCGCGTTGAATTTGATAGAACGTCGTGACCGAGCTTGGGCCCAGGGCATCACCTGGGGCTTGCATGTTTTACTGGCTTTGGTGCTTTTTGGACCGCTGGCGATGCAGCCCAAAAATCGCACGGTGCTGCTGACGATTGAGACGGTTAGCGGAGTGACGCCGCGTGGTGAGGGTACGGGCGCTGAGGGTATGCGGCCACAGATCAGCGACACACCCGCTAATCCTTCGCCTTTGGCCGCTGGTTTGCAGATGCGTCGAGACGAGGCCCTTAGCGCTAACAAGCCCCAGGCCAAGCCTCAGACGGTTAAGGCTCGCGTGCCCACAGCTTCTGAATTAGCTCAGCGCTATGAGAAACTCAAGGTGGGTATTAATCCGCGTGAAGGCCGCGAAGCAGGTGAACCGAGTGAGGGCGGCATGGGCAATAACAAGCCTGCCGGCAGCCCAGATGGTTTGCTAGATATAGAGGGTGTGGCCGGCGGCCGCGGCTATTGGCTACCTGACATGAATTATCCCGGGGCTCTGCCCGAAGAAAGCGAAGCCGAGGTCTTGGTGACGATCAGCCCGAAGGGCGAAGTGACTCAGGCCACCCTGACGCGTTCATCAGGTTATGCGAGCCTTAATCAACATGTGCTGGCCAAGGCACGCGAAATTCGTTTTGCGCCCTTGCCAGTCACCGAGCGGCAAGAAGAACAGGCTGGGGCCATGAAGTTTCGATTTGATTTTTCGGGCCGTTCGAGCCTTCACTAACTACTCAAGGTTAATCATGCCTCGTTTTGATGGCCGCGCTCTGAATCAACTTAGGCCAGTTAAGATTACTCGACATTTTCAGCGTGGAGTCGATGGGTCGGTTTTGATTCAAGTTGGCCACACCCATGTCATCTGTTCGGCCACGGTGGAAGAAAAAGTGCCGCCTTTTCTCAAAGGCAAGGGCCAGGGCTGGATCACCGCAGAGTACGGTATGCTGCCGCGCAGCTCGCCCCAGCGCATCGACCGCGAGGCTGCAAGGGGCAAGGTGCAGGGTCGCACCATGGAAATTCAGCGTTTGATTGGCCGCAGCTTACGTGCCGTGCTCGACCCCGTCGCCCTCGGTGAGCGCCAGATCTTAATTGATTGCGATGTGATTCAGGCGGATGGCGGCACGCGCTGCGCCAGCATTACGGGTGCCTATGTGGCGTTGGTTGATGCATTGCAGCCCTTGATTAAATCGGGTGCGTTGGCGGCTCTACCCTTGAAAGGCAGTGTGGCGGCGATTTCGATTGGCTTGGTGGGCGGCGAGATCTGCTTGGACCTGCCCTATGAAGAAGATTCCACAGCTGACGTCGACATGAATGTCGTTGCCACGGGCAGCGGCCAGCTCATCGAAGTGGGTTCGACGGCTGAAAAGGGGGTTTTTGACCGAGCCCAATTGAATCAGATGTTAGATTTGGCCTTGCAAGGCATCGCTGATCTGAGTCTTGCGCAAAAGGCTGCACTGGCTTCATGATGCGGGAACTGCTTGTTGCCACGGGCAATCCGGGTAAGTTAGACGAGATCAGGGCTTTTCTTAAAGACCTGCCCTATCGTGTGTTGAGTCCGTCCGATGTGGGCGGTTTGCCTGAAGTGATCGAAGACGGCGATACACTTTTGGCGAATGCAAAGAAAAAGGCGCTCTCGGCCGTTACCGCCTCGGGGCGCCTCTGCCTGGCAGATGACACAGGTTTAGAAGTCGAAGCTTTGGAGGGTGCTCCCGGGGTCTATTCCGCTCGCTATGCGGGTGCAGGTTGCAGCGACGAGGACAATTGGCGCAAGTTGCTGGCGGATATGAAAGAGGCAGGGAACCGCAAGGCCGTCTTTAAGACCGTCATGGTGCTAGCTGAGCCAGGGGACCGCAGCGACTGGTGCCTGGGCGCGGTCGAGGGCCTCATCACGCGTGAGCCCATTGGCAAGCAAGGTTTTGGCTATGACCCGGTTTTTTACCTGCCAGCCAAGGCCCGCACCTTTGCGCAGCTGAATCCTGAGGAAAAAAACGCCTTTTCCCATAGGGGCGAGGCCCTCAGGCGAATCAGGGTGATCTTGGACCGCTGGTAGGGGCTTGCCCTAAAAGCCCCTTTTTGTTAGATTATCGACCCTTTTACCACATCGAGAAACACAGAGGAGAAACGCCATGTCCCGCGTCTGCGACGTGACCAAGGCTCGCCCGAATATCAAGCACCTTGTGTCCCATGCCAATAATAAGACCAAAAAGCGCCAGCTGCCCAACTTGCAGTTTCGCAAGATTTGGATAGCCGAGCTAGGTCGTGCCGTGTCACTGCGCATGACCACGCGCGCCTTGCGCACGCTTAAGAAGCAGAGCAACCTTTTGCAATTCCTTAAGGAACAGGGCGTGGCGCTCTAAGCCATGCTTGATCCTGCTCATCAAAGCCTCGGCCCGCGCCGGGGCTTTTTTGTTTTAGAATAGACTTATGCCCCTGCATCCTCAGATTCTTATATTTGATGTCGACGACACCGTGGCCCCCAGCACCATGCCCGTGGAATCTGACATGGCTCGCGCCCTCGAAAAGCAAAAGTCCAAGGGCCGCGAACTCGTCTTTATTAGTGGCGGAACGATCGCTCATATTCACGAGCAGGTGGGCAAGCACTTGGATGCTCCCAGCCATTTGCTGGGTTCCTCAGGCACCCAATACGCCTTGTCCTTGCCGGGCAAGGTTCCCCATACCCGATATCAAAAAGAAATGGCTCAGGCTCAAAAAGAAAGAGTCTTGGCTGCGGTTCGAGAATTGGTCTCGCTGCATAGCCTTCAGCCTTTGACCGAAGTTGCCGATCAGATTCAAGATCGCGGGGCGCAGGTTACCCTGAGCGTTCTAGGGCGCCATGCGCCCGATGCAGCCAAGCGGAGCTTTGACCCTGACGGCTCACGACGAAAAATTTGGGCGGAAGAATTGAGAACGAAGATCGGGACTGAATTTTGGGTGGTTGTGGGCGGCACCAGCTCGCTCGACATCACCCTCAAGGGCTTTGACAAAGGCTGGGGCGTGCAAGAGTTCATAAAGCACATGGGCTGGAAAGCCAACGCCTGCCGATTTTACGGCGACCGTTTGAATGAGGGCGGTAACGATTTTCCTGTGCGCGGGGTATTGCCAGATTGTGTTGAAGTCAGCAGCCCGGCTGATACTCTTGCAAAGCTCAAGTTGCTTTAAGTCGTGCTCAATCGCTGGACCCTGATCTCCCTGCTTTGGCTTTTGGCGAGCGGACTCATGGCTCGCACTCAGGGCTCAAAGATTCGTGTTACGACGCGACAGGCGCAAGGCTTGGTTGAAGTTTGGGCCGAGAACCGCGATAAATATTTTTCTCGCAATTTTGAGATGAGCTGGCAGCGCCGAGAAAATAGTGAGAGTGAGCCGGCCTTTCCACTTCGCAGCGTGCTCCAACCCGGGCAAAAGAAATTACTGGCTCGCATACGTCCGAGTGATCCCAAGCAATCTTGGGCCTATTCCTATTTGACGGCCGAGGGCCTGGGCAACCCTGATCAGCTTAGCGATGATTCGCTTTTTCTTTTACCTTATGCTCACGGCACTAAGCGCCTGCTTAGCCAAGCCTATTTTGGCGTTTATACCCATCAAGGCATGCGCGCTCTTGATTTTGATATGCCCGAAGGCACTTTGGTTTGTGCTGCACGAGATGGCGTGGTAGCTGATCTGCGTGCAGATTCCAAACGAGGCGGGCCCTCGCCAGCTTACGCAGATGATGCCAATTACATTGATATCTTGCATGGTGACGGCACGTGGGCCTCGTATGTGCACTTAAGGCCTGGCGGCGTCAAAGTGAAGCGGGGGCAAAAGGTCAAGGCAGGGCAGGGTATTGGCTATTCTGGCAAAACCGGTCAAGCCAAGGGCCCTCATTTGCATTTTACGGTGAGCAAGGGGCAATGGGGCCGCGAGCCCGAGACGGTGGCCGGTCGTTTTCGTCTTGATGAAGTCGATGCTCGCGAGCTTAGCGAGGGCGCCTATTATTATGCTTGGCATCCCGACAAGCCTGCGTTTACGCGTGAGGGGGCCGAGCAGCTTGATTTTGTTAAACTGATGGCAGAAAGAAAGTCAGCGAGTGGTGGAAAATTCAAGTTCTTAGAACAAAGCGTTGATGATGTGGTGCTTATCTATGGGGCCAATGGCATGAATCGAGATATTCAAGTTGAAGTGAGTTTGCAGGCCCAGGGCCAAGTGCAGCCATCGACTCCCTTGCCGCTTCAAGCCGGCCTCAAAGCCCGTGAGCAGCGTTTGCTCTTTTGGCTCAAGCTCAAGCCCCCAGCTTCTTACCGCCTTGAAGCCAAGATCAGGGGACAAGCACCATGACCTTGCAATGGCTTGGCATTCTCTTTGATTTGGTCTTGGTCCTGGCCGCATCGGTGCATATCGTATTTCACAAACGCCAACCGCTGAGTGCCACCATTTGGTTGCTCTTGGTTTGGCTTTTGCCGCTGCTGGGCTTTTTGCTTTATTGGTATTTTGGTTACAATCGTGTGGTCAACAAGGTCAGCCCTGAACGGCCCCTTTTGCTTCGGCCCCTGCCGCCGACTCGCGCAGGCCAAGGGCTAGGTGGGCCTTGGTTTGGTTTGCAGCGCCTAGGTCAGGGGCTAACGGGTCAGGCGCTGCTCGGCGGTCACCGCATTCGCCTGCTTCAGGACGGCGCCCAGGCTTATCCTGAAATGCTTAAGGCTATCAAGCGTGCACGTCACAGTATTCGACTTTCAACCTATATTTTTGATATGGACTCGATTGGCCAGAGCTTTGTTGAAGCTCTTAGGGCAGCCGCGGCGCGAGGCGTCGATACACGGGTGCTGGTCGATGGCATCGGTGCTTGGTTTCCTCTGAACAAACTCAAGCGTGCGTTCAAAGGCAGCGAGGTGAAGCTGGCGCCTTTTTGGAGCAGTGAAAGTCTCTTTCATCAACCGCTTATTAATTTGCGCAATCACCGTAAAATTTTGGTGGCGGATGGGCAGCTAGGCTTTACGGGCGGGTTGAATATCAGCGAGCTCTATCATAAGGGGGCTATACCCCGCAGTCTCTTGCGCGCCTTGAGACCCCGAGGCAGCAACCGCGATCTGCATTTTTCAGTGAGCGGACCCGCTGTGGCTGCCATGGATAAGCGTTTTTGTGCAGATTGGACCATGGCAACGGGTCAGCTTTTGCTTTCAGCTAACGCGAGCCGCGCCGTTGGCCGAGGGGCCATGGCTCGCGTGGTTAGTTCTGGCCCTGACCAAAGCATTCAGGCCATTTATGAGCTGCTCATTGGCGCCATTCATCGTGCCCGTCGCGAAGTCTGGCTATGCACACCCTACTTCATACCTGATACGGGTCTGCTTGGCGCTCTGCGTTCGGCTGCCTTTGCCGGAGTTAAAGTGCACCTGCTGCTGCCTAAAAAAAGCGATCATCGCTTCATGAGCTGGGCCTCGCGCGCCTATTATTGGGAGCTGCTCGAAGCCGGCGTTCAGCTTTGGCACCTTGAAGGCGGCTTTGTGCACAGCAAGGCCGTGGTGGTCGATGGCGAATGGTGTCTGGTGGGTTCATGCAATCTCGATCCTCGCAGCTTCC
>CAZFUM010000053.1:0-14400 GCA_964521965.1 uncultured bacterium
CCCAGAGGTTGGCTGAGCTGCCAGAATTGCCCACATCAATGAGGCCGGGAGGCAGGGTCGCAGGCGTTGGTCCAGGGGTGGGGGTGGTGTAATTGATGCAAGCCGCGATACCTTCGATCGTATCCCAGACAGGATCAGCCACCGCATGATTTTGCGGATAGAGATGGGTGATTTCCCAGAGAGCAATGCCCGCCATACCCTTGCTGTTCAAGGCCCAGCTCATCTTGCGGCAAAATGACTCAGCAGTATTGACGTAGTGAGTCGATCCCCCAATGTTGTAGCGCGCTTCATCTTGGGGGTAGTCAAAACCCAGGTAAGTTCCATTGCGCAAGGCGACCATCAGAGGCGTATCAGCAAAGGTGCTGTAAGGTTGCATGTCGTAGAGCGGCAATGAGAGGACCGTCTTGGTGAGCGGCCACGCGTAATCTGCGCCCGTGATGCCTGTCAATGTCTTGACGGTGTTAGTCAGGCAGAAATTATATTGAATGCTGCGGCAATCGGTTTGCAGCCAACTCATAGAAGTTGGGCTGTTATAACCTGGAGGCGCCCCGAAATCGTAGCCGCCATAAATGCAGTAATCCACGGCCGCTTGCAGGCTAGTATTGTCCCAGTCCACACCGCAAATGTCTGCGCCTGGACTTGCAAAAAATGTCAGCTGTCGAGGTAAAGTATGAAAAACGCAGCCACCGCAGTCTATACTTTGAGAGTGTAAGGCCGTCCCTAAAGCGACCATCAAATTAGTGAAATTTGTAATCTGTCCTGCTGTGGGAAATTCCCAATCGATATCCACACCGTCATATTTATTGGTTGCAACGGTGTTGGTAATGTTGGCGACAAAAACATTTAGATAAGTACTTGAGTTGGCAGCCCAGGTCGCGTTATTTGAACCAGCTCCACCGATCGAAAGCATAGCCCGAGTATTGTTTTGGTGAGCTTTGAGCACTAAGTTGGCACGTTGCCCATAGGGCCAAGTCAGGGTGCCGTTGGCCCCGGGCAAGGCAAAGGCCTCCATAACATGAGTCATGCGCTCCCAGGGAAACATGGCGTTGTCATTCATATTAATAGCGCCGTCGCCAGGGTAGGGGCCGGTCGTGGCATAGTTAGGAAAATAGCCCATAACTACAAAACCAGGTTTGGCCCAGACACCCGAGCTCATGCCCAAAAGCATGCTAAACAACACAAATAATCTTGTTAAATATTTAGGCATAATCTCCTCTGGGCACATCTCTTACCCAGTTCGACACCAAAATATGCCCCGAAGTTCATTTAATCAAGCACTTTTTTTGTACTTAAATGACTCAGTTTGTACTTTCGTGATTTTACTTGCTATTGACTATTCTTTGGCCTAAATTACCCTGCATGAGCGATTCTAAACAAGATCAAGGCGAAAATCTCAAGCCAATACACCTTAGCGCTGGCAGCCCCGACAACAAGAGCCGTGAGCGCACCGGCCTGCTTGGCCTCGACGAGAGCCTTGGCGGTGGCCTTTTGCAAGGAAGCAGCCTGCTGGTTCTTGGCGGTGCTGGCAGTGGTAAGACAACCTTTGCCCTGCAATTTCTACTCGAAGCCATGAATCAAGGCCACCGCGGCATGTACCTTTTGCTGGGCCAAGCCTCGCCACTCTTAACCCACGCCCTACCCTTTCATGACCAATTATCGATCCAAGAACGCCAATTCCGTTTTCAGGCGCTCAGCCACCCTCTGCAAGAGCATGGCCAAGAACTCGACCGCTTTTTAAGCAACCTTCAGGGCCTCGAAACAACACGAGCGGTCATCGAAGTTGCGGTGCCTGCCGAATTCTTACGCGAAAGCGAACTACGCTTCTGTGCCAACGTGCAGCGCCGTCTGCAAAGCGCTGGCGCCACGACACTGGTCACGAATCGCAGCGTGCCCGAATCAATTGAAAAACTGGGTCCGGGACAAATGTTGGCTCCCAGCGCTGATGGCGTGCTGCTCATGCGCATGGAACACAAAGACAAGAGCGTGCGACGCACATTGACCGTACTGAGTCTCTTGGGCGTGGCGCACGAACCCGAGATTCTCGAACTCGAGCTCAGTGAAGAAGGCCTCAAGGCCCAGCGTGAAATTGGCGAAGCCGAGACCGATAGGCACAAGGGCGGCAAGATGCTACTTGCCACGCCAATCTTTCGAGATTCTAACGAACGTAAGCAATATGGCCTCTTGGGTAAAAAGATCTTCAAACGAGATACAGTCATCCACCCGCGCCAAATGCTCTTTTACGACATCCTTACAGAACTAAACGCCCCCCGTACCAATTTTGGCCTCACCCTGGTTTACGATGCCATCGTTCCATTCTTGGCGCGCCAGGGTTTGATCGCCCCTCTCGATTCAGTTTTTCCAGATTATGAGCGCCGTTTCTTAAGCTCTTGCGTACGGCGCTGTGTAGTCGATGAAAAACTTTTCGCTGTGCCGCTACACACATCGGCGCGAGTACTTTTCTACCGCAAAGATTTGCTGCAAAAATACGGCTTCACCGCGCCACGCAGCTGGACCGAGCTTGAAGAAAGTGCCCTGACAATTGTTGAAAAAGAAAAAAAGGCCAAGCTCAAAGGCCTAGCCATGTACTTCCCTTCTTACACCCATCTGAGCTACCTGCTCGATCACCTATGGTCCCAAGGCCAAGATCTTTATAGCCATCCTCAGCATTGGGAATTTAACAAAAGCGCAGTCACTGAAACGCTCAAACGCCTGCATCGCTGGGTACGCGACCCGCGCATGTGCGGCCCGGGCGTGCTTGAAGCCGGCTACTGGGATGGTGTGAAAGACTTCTTAGAAGGCCGCTCAATTTACTTGCATCATTGGTCCGATGCCCTGCGCCTCACTCACGCTGAAGACTCGCCCCTCAAAGGCCAAGTCGATTGGTGCACCCTGCCGGGCAGCGGTGAAGAATCGCGCCGTCGTGTCATGCTAGGCGGACCCTGCTATGTCATTCCGGCCCGCACCCTGCACCAAGGTCAAGCTGAAGAGGCCCTTAAAACCATCATGGACCCTGATCATTTAGCGGCCTATGACCTCAAGATGGGCTGGCCCTTCCCTGCTTTACGAGAGATCTACCGTGACCCCAAAGTCATGGCTAAAAGGCCCTATTACGAACAGGCCGAACGCCTCTTGGCCGGGGGAAAATTCATCGAAGACCTACCCTATATCAAGGGTAATTACCTCAATTGGGAAAACGCCACCAGCCAAGTGTTGAGCCGCTATTTCAGTGAAGATGATCAAGCCAAAAACGCCGCTGTGGTCGAAGAGGTCACTGAAAATCTGCGCACCCGACTCTCGGTCTTCTTGCCCAAGCCTGTCTATTCTGATTTGGTCGCCAAAGCGGTTGAAAGCATTCATCGCAACTTAAGCAGGCCCTTGTCCGTCGCACAGCTCTCAAAAGAGCTGGGGGTCTCGCGCTCACATCTCATTCGCCAATTCAAAAAAGGCACCAAGATGACGCCCTTGCGCTATCTCAATCAAGCCCGCGTCGAAAAAGCCAAAGAACTACTTCAGTACACAACGTTTAATGTCAGCGAAGTTTCAGGCCAAGTGGGCTTCAAGAGCATCTTTCACTTTAGCAAAGTCTTTCGTCAGATCTCGGGGCGCAACCCCAGTGAGTTCAAACAATTTCGTTATCAACCTCGCTAAACACTTAGTTAGCTTTTATTTTTCGCAATTTCGCAAAAACCCGACCCAAGCGATCCCAACAAGCGCGAGGGCGTTGTGACGTGATCGTGCTATAGGCGCCGCAGCCTTCGTAACCCCAGCCCGCAATGTTGCGCACACCTGCATCATAAATCATCTCGACGGCGCGTGAAATATCAGGCTCATCTTGCTTGCGCATGGCGAACGTCTGCACCCAGACTTGAGCCTCTTTGTTGTAGCGTCGGCCCAACTCGGCGATGCGGCTAGCCATTAAATCAACATAACCTTCCATCTTGTCTTTACGCGGATCGCTGTAGGGAAAACGCTTCCAATAAGGATCACAAGCAAAGATGTCAACATTCTTCATGGCAGCCACTTTTTCCCAAAGCGGATCAGGCCAGGTGCCCATATGCGAGACTAAGCAGACAGCGTTCTTGATCTTAGGCTTGAGCTTCTTGGCGGTAGCAGTTGCCCAGGTCAAGAAGTCATGCAAAAGCCAAGTCCTGAACTCGTCTACTTCTGGGGTGTGGCGATGGGGCAAAGGTTTCTTATATTTTTGGCGAAATAATTCTTGGGCGTAACGACTGCCAACGCTGAATTCATCACTGCGTTCTTTACGGCCTTCCCAATTTGGCAACCAAAGGTGAGGCTCATCCCAAAATATTACGTCGCCGCCGGCTTCAACCGTGGCTTCGATCCAAGTCTTCATAAATTCTCTAAACTTGGGGTGCGCAGGACATGCATAAGGCGTGCGTTCACCGGTGGATAGAATCTGACAAGCATCAGGATGCTTGGCCACAAAAGCCGAGATGCATTCGCCACCAAAAATACCGCCGATGGCCCAAGGGCTGTACCAAACTTTCAAACCCTTATCCTGCGACATGCGCGTAATCGTTTTCATTTGGCCACGGTTAAAACGTAGATCAACTTCGTCATAGGTGTGTAGCACCCAATTGCAGTTGTGCTTCTTGATATCTTGCAAGTCGCTGGCCACGTGCTTGAGATGTCGGTTGCCAAAATAAGACACACCTAGTTGTAGTTTGCTCATGACAAAGTCTCTAAGTTGAAGTTGCCCTATAGTATCACATTACAAGAGCAAAAATAGCCGCATTATTTGTATAAAAGCCGTTTTCTTTGTATTTTCTAACTATGCATGTAGAGGTCCCAAATACCCCCTAATTGCTCAATTCCTTGAATCGTGGGATAAGCCTTTTTGAGCGCGCGATCAAGATCGCCATCTTGCGTGGCATAACGCAAAAAATTCACAAAGGACTCTTTGCCAAAACGTTCAATAAGCACGTAAACCACTGAAAAGCCTTGCTGATAAAACGTACGAACATCATCCAACGCAAGGCGATTCGGTTCGCTTTGAACAAACTTTTTGAAAGGCAATGATTTCGCGAGCAAACTCTTAAACAAATTGGCCTTTAACCAAGCATCCATCGCATAGCCATGCCGTCCCAGTGCAAATCGATATCCGACATAATCCGCCAAACCTTCGTTCAGCCATGAATCGTTCTTAGCGTTTGGCAAGACCTTGGCAAAGCAAAGATGCGAGATCTCATGCGCCAAGAGTATCTCAAGATTAGCGATGGCTTCGCGGCCACGATAGCTCGGATGATCATAAACATGAATCTGTGCGTGAGTCGAATCGGCCATACCCGCCTGCCAAGGCTGGCTAAAGCCCTGGCTGCGACGATGATACTCAACATCATTGGCGCTCAGGATAAGTGTTATATCAGGAGTCTGATCTTGGCTCAAATCAAAGAAATTTAAATTGTAATCGAGTGCATCCTGCGCCAAAGGGATTGTTCTTTTTAGAAATTCAGGATTACTGTAATAGA
Organism: uncultured bacterium; assembly: GCA_964521965.1. Taxonomy (GTDB): domain Bacteria; phylum Oederibacteriota; class JAJYGY01; order JAJYGY01; family DAIDJD01; genus CAZFUM01. Next base: position 5,490 of record CAZFUM010000053.1, read on the forward strand.
TTGAGAAAGCGCCATTTTGCTCATGCTGCATTCCATCCGTATTAAAAATGCCTTTATGCATAATTCTAATGGCAAAGTCCCTATACCTTATAAAAGTTGGCCCGACCAAGTAAACCCCCAGAACTAATCCGCATAAGACCAAGAGGGGTGCCAGAGCGCCAGAACCATAGAGCGTGGCCATACGAGGGCTATAAGGCCAATGACGCCAGCCCCTTGACGAGTCGAGCCACTCTGCATCTCGATAAGGGTCTCCCGCTAAACGCAATGCCTCAACAGCATCCTCGTTGCGCCCCATACTCGCCTTTAAATAAGCCAGGCTAAGCCGCGCCTCGGGGTGTCCCGGCCTTTGTTCTAAATAACGTGAGAGCGTACGCGCAGAAAGTTCCCGGTCACCCTCGAGATAAGCACCACGGGCGTCTTCTAATAAATGCCGACGTTCTATATCTTCCGCGGGACTTTCGATCCACCGCCCAAATCGAAATTTGAAACTGCGCCAACGCCGGCAAAATCCATAGGCCATGAAAAACAATACGAGTGCAAATCCCGTGCGTGCCAAAAGCAGCACGCTTCCGCCGCCCTTACTCAAATCATAAATATGCAAAGCTAAAAGCAAACTCGAAAATATTACGCCCACAAAAGCAAGGATCATGCCGCCAAAAGCCATAATCCCTCCGGCACGATCGCGCCACGAAACTGCGGCCTTTGAATTGCTCATCGTGCTGCGGCCCCTTGCAACAATGAACGCGCATGGGCTAAGGCGCTTTCACTGACCTTCTCAGTGTCAATCATGGCCGCCAGTTCAGCTTCGCGTTCAGCCGGCTTTAACCTTTTCACATCTAAATGTGTCTGCTGACCTTGACTGCTTTTAGAAACTCTAAAGTGGGTGGCAGGTTGACAGGCAATCTGGGGCAAATGCGTGACACACAGCACCTGGCCTTGCTGCGCCAGCGCGCTGATTTTCGCGCCCACTTTGTCAGCCACACGGCCTGACACGCCACTATCCACTTCATCAAAAACCCGGCACAGGGGCCCCTGACCCGATCCCAGTGCCTTCTTAAGAGCCAAAGTCACCCGCGACAACTCGCCGCCTGATGCCACCTTGGCCAAAGATTTGGGTTCTTCGCCCGGGTTTGCTGATAGCAAGAATTCAAGCTCGTCGCAACCACCGGCCCCCCCCCAATAGCGACCCTTCGAGTCTTCAAAAAGACCCTCAGGATCTGGCCGTCGCTGCATGCGAGACTCAAAACGAGCTTTTTCCATGCCCAATTCAATCAGTTCCTTTTCTACTTCTTTCTTAAGCGCTAAAGCCACTTGCGACCGTTTTTGGCTCACGGCCAAGGCCAAGCCGCTATAGATTTGTCGATCTTTCACTGCCTGGGCCTGGCGACGGGCCTGACCAGCATCGTGATCTTCTAAACTGTCGAGCTCACGATGAGCAGCCGCGAGCCGCTCAAGAGCTTGAGCTTCATCGGGCCCATAACGGCGCAATATTTTCTCTATTTGATGAAGCCGGGCCTCTGTTTTTTCAGCTTGCTCAGGACTGTATTCACCCAGCGAGGCCGCCTTTTCAACTTTAAAAGCAATATCTTCCACTTCACTAATCACTTGGGCAAGGTGGACCTGTTCGATAGCCCAAGCTGGGTCAAGCGCTTCAAGACGTTTCAGCTCAGATGAGGCTCGACGCAACTGGTCGAGTGCCCCGTTCTCATCTTGCGAAGAGAGCAAAGTTGCGCTTCTCGCCAAGCCCTCAGCCAGACGGCCAGCATTTTGAGCTGAGTGGCGAGATTTCATCAGGCGTTCACGCTCGCCCGCCTCTAGATTAACCTCGTCGAGTTCAGACACGAGGTCTCGAAGATCCTGGGTACGGCGACGACGCTCGTCTTCGCTCAATTGGCCGCTGCTGAGGGCCTCTTGACTGTCTTTGGCTCGGCGCCACGCCAATGCCAGTTCTTTAAGCTCTGTGTGAAGAACGCCAAAAGTATCCAAAAAAACTAAATGCTCTTTAGTACGTAACAATGTCTGGTGCTCATGTTGGCCCTGAAAATCAACCAAGCGATCAGCAGCTTCAGCCAAACTAGCTAATGTCACGCTCTGATCATTGATCCATGCGCGACTGCGTCCCAAAGACGAAACTTCACGGCGCAAGCAAATTTCACCAGGCGTCTCGGGCAAACCACGTGCATCAAGCCAATGTGCCCAGCTGTCGACCTCGCTCGCCGGTAAATCAAAAATAGCTTGTACCCGCGCGACGGCGGCCTTGCTGCGTATCACCGAATGGTCGGCGCGAAAACCCAATGCCAGACCTAGAGCATCTAAGAGAATTGACTTACCTGCCCCGGTCTCACCCGTGATGAGGTTGAGCCCTGGCTCAAAATCGATCTCCAACGATTCGATAAGGGCCACATCGCGAATCTCAAGTCTACGAAGCATGCTCCCTCCGAGTAAGAATGAGAGGCAAGACCCAACCCAAGGCCATCGCTAGCATAGGCGCTAATGGCGGCCACCAAGACAGGGGCCACCAGGCTGTATGATCTCGGGCAAATGCCGCGGCCCATGCCATCGAACCAGCCACAAAGGCCCAACGCAACGTTGCCGGATTATATGCCCACGCTAATGAGAAAAAGAGCAGTGCCGCCAAGACGGGGCTAGGTGGATCTAAGAAACCCTGCATCATGAATGCAAAATTAAGAGCGATGAGCCCACGAAAAGGCCAGAGCGGGCTGCGGCCAGACCCAAGCCAACGCCCTAATAGGGCCGAAATCGCACCCAGCGTCAGGACGATAGGCGCCAACGCCAGCCATGCTTCCCAGGGCAAAGCACGTGATGCCAAGGGCGCAAGCGCAAAACCCAGAACCATGCCTTTACGAGCTCCCGACCAATCTTTGAAACTTTTGGCCGCATCTAAAGCTAAGCCTAAAACAAGTGGCAGAACTAGCCAAAGCCAGAATTCGATTTGCCAATGGGCTTGGGCCCAGTGTTGGGACAAGACATTACTATTCCATTGCCCGCGCGTGAGGGTGCCGGCGGTCGAGACACCCAAAACTACGGCTACAAGCAGCCAGCTCAACCAAAATCTCGTGGCCGAACCGATGCTGGCAAATCCTTTTGATCGAAAAGGAATTAAGAAAAGGAAAAATCCTGCGGCAGCTACCCATGGCCAACGGTACTCGTGAAAACTCAATTGCCTTTCCATCCTAATTTTTGCCGCAGCACATGAAAAAAGTCGTGATCAGGGGGAACCAGTAGCGTCACGCCACCCAGCCGGCGACGCACACTCATACCTTCACCTGCATGGACCCAGTCACCATGATTGCCATCCAAACTGAATCTCAAGGAAGAAGTATGTTCTGGAATTTGCACGGTGATTTGATGGCCTGAACTTAGCACCAAGGGACGGGCCGTCAAAGCATGGGGTGAAATAGGTGCCAAGATAAGATCTCGGCTCGACGGCTGCATAATGGGGCCGCCCGCAGATAGGGCATAGGCTGTTGAACCCGTGGCCGTAGAAATGATCAGGCCATCGGCACGATAACGCGACAAATAACGGCCATCCACGCTCACTTCGAGCTGAGCCAATTTTCCGTTGGTTCCGCGCAAGAAAACCAAATCATTAAGAGCTAAACGAACAACGCCCAGCTTGCCGCGTTTGAGCAAACGGCATTCAAGCATGGTACGCGGCTCTTTTCGAAAACCACCCTTGAGAGCCAGAGTCAGCGACTCAGATAGACGTTCGCGAGAAATGGATGTCAAGAAACCCAGCAGGCCCAAATTTACGCCCAAAATAGGCACTTTGGCCTCAGCCGCCACCTTGGCGCCCCGTAGCAAAGTGCCATCACCACCTAAACTCAAAATAAGATCAGCGCCTCGACCCAGTCGCAATGATGAATGTCGGGTTATCTTCCAGCCCAAGGCCCGAGCCACGTGAGGCTCAGCGTGATAACGCACTTTCAAAGAGTCAAATAACGCAGCCACACTTGGCCCCAAAGCCCTGACTTCAGCCTTGGTGACACGGGCGACGATTCCGACACTACGGTATTTTAGGGCCACGACTGGGTCAGGGCTTCGCGTTAATTCGGTCTAGGGCCTGAGCCGCAGCCGAACGAATCTCAATTTCGCTATCGTTCTCGGCACTATATTTCAAGGCTTCGAGGGCTGATACATCGCCAATTTGCCCCAAAGATTGAGCGGCCTTCCAGCGCAAGAGTGGGTCGCCATCGCGCAAAACCTTTTTTAGCGTGCTAGCGGCCTCAATCAAGCGCCAAGCACCTGCCGTTTCAATAGCCCTAACACGAACCGGCAACATCGGATCATTCAGCAAGATCAGCAAAGCCGCGTTGGCGCCTTTGATAGGCGGCAAAGTGCCTAAAGCTTCCACAGAAAAAGTTCTTAAATAAGGATCTTTATCAGTCAGCCAACTCAACAAGAGTTTTTGAGTGCCGGCTTCATGGGCTGCTGACCCGATGGCTTTAACCACCTGGCGTCGATAAAGCGGGTCGGTATCTTTAAGCTCAAGCGTCAATTCCTTAATGTAGGGACCTGCGCCCAAACGGGCGAGAGCACCGATAGCAGCCATGCGCACCAGGCGATCTTTATCTTTGAGCGCGGCCTTCACTTTAGGTGCCTCGGCTAAAGCCCGGCAAAGACCCAGAGAACGCGCTGCTTCAGCGCGCACTTCGCCATCAGGATCTTTAAGCAATGCGCCCAAAACAGGACCCGCTGCTCCGTCGCCCAAACGCCCCAAGGCGCGGGCCGTCTCAAGGCGAATCTCGCTAGTTGGATCTTTGAGTTGTTCGCTCAATGCCGCCATCGCGGCATTGCCCCCACTATAGCCAAGCGCCCTAATGACTTTGATGCGAAGCGTGCCTTTAGAATCGGCCAGCGCCTCAAGCAAGGCTTTTTCGGCTTTAGCGTCAGGAGCCACGGCCAATGCATCGGCAGCTAATTCTCGGGCTTCAGACTTGCCATAACGCAAGTCTGCGATGGCTTTGTCGAGTGTCTTGTCAGCCACCAAAGGCGAGCTAACCAAGAAGACAGCTAGCAGACTTAAGATTCTCATCCCAGGGCCTCCATAACCGATTCCGGAATATCAAAATTAGCGTAAACATTTTGAACGTCATCATAATCTTCTAAAGTATCCATCAAGCGAAGCATCTGCTCGGCTTCTTTACCTTCGAGCTTTACGTAAGTTGACGGAATCATGGTCAATTCAGCGGAGGATGGCGTGATGCCCTTGTCGATAACTGCTTTTTTGACCTTGTCAAAATCTTCAATGGCGGTGGTCACATCGAAGGTAGTGTCGGTGGCGGTCATGTCTTCAGCTCCGGCATCCACCACTAGTTCCATGACTTCATCTTCTTTTAGATTACCGCGATTGATGACAATAAAACCTTTGCGCTTGAACATCCAGCCCACGCTGCCTTCAGCGCCCATGTTGCCGCCTGATTTAGTGAAAATAGAACGAATATCGGCAGCGGTGCGATTCTTGTTTTCAGTCAGACAGTCGACCACTACGGCTACGCCGCCGGGTCCATATCCTTCATAGGTGAGAGCCTCGTACGACGCCCCTTCGAGATCACCGGTGCCCTTCTTGATGGCGCGCTCGATATTTTCGTTGGGCATATTGACGGCCTTGCCCTTGTCGATCGCGGTGCGCAGCCGTGCATTGCCAATAGGATCGCCGCCCTTTTCTTTGGCCGCGACAATAATTTCACGCGTGATCTTGGTGAAAGCCTTACCCTTCTTGCCGTCGATAATGGCTTTCTTGCGCTTGGTGGTTGCCCATTTAGAGTGGCCTGACATGCGATCCCCTTTCTGATCGATAAGCTGCAATAAGGCGAAATTAGATTTTCAGTTAAAAATGGCCCTTTTTCAAGCTCAGCCCAGGGCTTTACGTTCACCTAGACTGGGTATTTCAGGATTGGCTTTAAGGGTCTTTTGTATCTTTTGAGACAGGCTAAACGCAGCTCCCGGCTCGCCATGAACTAAAAAAATGCGTTTAGCGGGTTCAAATGCCCCGAGCCAGGCCAGAGTTTCGTGCCAATCTGCATGGGCGCTATAAGAGCTCAACATCTGCACCTCGGCCTTGACGTCATGACGCTCGCCATAGATTAGCACCTGCTTTTGGCCATCCGCCAAACGCCGACCCAAGGTGCCTTCGGCCTGGAATCCAACCAGCAAAATAGTGTTTCTCGGATCATCAAGGCGATTTCTTAGGTGATGCAAGATGCGGCCGCTTTCGCACATACCTGATGCCGAAATGATCACACTCGGTTCGCGCCGGGCATTGAGAGCCTGCGACTCAATCACAGTTTCGACATGGCGCACCCAGCTTGCGTCAAAGGGATTCATCGAGCTGGCTAGCTTATTGAATTCTTCATCCCAAAGTTCAGGGGTAGCAGCAAAGACTTTGGTGACCCGCGAAGCCATGGGTGAATCAACAAATACTTTCAAATCTTTAAGTTTCCCCTGCTTTTTTAGGCGCGCAATATCAAAAAGCAACTCTTGAGTCCTGCCAACGGCAAATGAAGGTATCAGAGTCGTGCCGCCCCGGGCTGCCGTGGCTTCGAGCAGCTCGCCTAATTCCAGCCATGCGTCTTGAGCTGGCTTGTGTTCACGGTCGCCATAGGTACTCTCTAAAATCAAATAGTCAGGACTGTGTGTAGGTTTCCAGGGATCGCGAATAATCGGGGTGCCTGGTCGGCCGAGGTCACCGCTAAATAGTAACGAACGCGCCTGCTTGGCGTCGCCACCTTCATTCCAATGTAGACTAATCACGGCAGAGCCCAAGATATGGCCAGCTTCATGGAACGCGGCCCTCACGCCGCTGATGGGCTCAAAAACCAGGCCTAGGGAAATGGTCTTGATGCGACTTAGGGCCTTATCAACGTCAGCTTCGTCATAATTCGGACTAATAGGTTCATCTGGATGCCGCTTGTTATAGAACTTAGCATCGCCCTCTTGAATGCGGGCACTGTCATAAAGAATGATTTCAACCAGCTTCTCAGTGGCCGGGGTCATGTAAACGCTGCCCCGAAAACCGTCGGCCACCAACTTAGGCAAGACTCCGCAATGATCGACATGAGCGTGGCTGATGATCACCGCATCGACGGTCTTGGGATCAAACAAGAACTTGCGATTCTTAGCTTCGGCCTCTTTGCGATGGCCCTGAAACATGCCGCAATCAAGCAATAAGCGCTTGCCGTTAATTTCTAGAAGATGGCGCGAACCCGTCACCTCACCGGCAGCGCCTGCAAAAAGGAGACTGGCCATCAGCGAGTCTCCCGGTCTCGGCGATAAATCAACACCTCGTTTGGTTCCGGGCCGATCTGTGGTTGAATAGAATGCTGGCTCTGCCATTCATACATGCCCAATTTCAACATGACCGCCCGTGAGCGAGGGTTATTCGGATTCACCGTTGAGATCATAAAAGGCATCCACGCCAGCTCTCGAAACGCATAATTCACCAAGGCCTGCGCTGCTTCAAAGGCATAACCCTGGCCTTGAGCTTCCCGCTTTAGTATCCAGCCTGGTTCAATGACATTCTCGCCGAATTTCTTATTGGTATGAAGGCCGGTGCTGCCCATAGCCCTGCCGGTACCCTTATCACGTATGGCCAGCGGCCGGTCAAAATGGGGCGGCTGGCTTTCTTCGCTTTTCTTGAAAAGATCAATGATTTTGCGAGAATCGCCGACTGACTTATGGGTAGGCCAGCCCATCATTAAAGTTAGTTCAGGGTCTGATGCCCAAGCAAACATGTCTTCGGCATCCGAAGCTTGAAATGGCGACAATGTCAGGCGTTCAGTTTGAATCAACAAGGGCATGCCCTATTCTATCGCTTGCCTACGCTAGCTATCAAAATTATCATGGCTCCAGGAGGATCCTAATGCCCATACGATTTCTGCTTTTACTGACGTCAATAAGCATGCTGAATTTAGGATGTACTGTCGGCCCTGTCGTTCCCCAAAAAGTGCTGCTAGCCAAGGCCGTGGCCGAGCTAGTCCCTATTGATGCCAGTGGGGTCAGTGGCCGGATCATCTTGGCGCAAGTCGATCAGACCTTAGAAATCGATATCGAAGCCAGCGGCCTGACGCCTGGCAAACACGGCATTCACGTGCACAACCTAGGCGATTGCAGTGGCGAAGGCGCCAAGAACGCGGGGCCGCATTTCAGCCTGGGTCCCGTGCCCCATGGTGGGCCCAATCACAACGGTGGCCACAACGGTGACCTAGGCAATGTCGAGGCTGACGAAAAGGGGCGCGTGAAGGCCAGGATCTCTGTGAAAAATATGATGCTCATGGGGCCGGCCAATATCACCGGAAAATCCATCGTGATACACGGGGCGGAAGATGATTTAAAAACCCAGCCGGCGGGCAATTCTGGGCCACGCGTGGCGTGTGGGGTGATTGTTTTAACGCACTAAGAAATAAACGGGCTCAAAATACAAAAAGGCCAGCCTTGCGGCTGGCCTTTTTGATTTATCCCGGCATCGACCTACTCTCCCACACTGCTTCCAGTGCAGTACCATCGGCTCAAGAGGGCTTAACTTCCGTGTTCGGAATGGGAACGGGTGTGACCCCTCTGACATGAACACCGAGAAACTATGACATTTGATGAGAACTCGAAGCCAGCAAACGCGCTGAGCATTCTCGAGCATTGGAAGATTTGACCACATGGTCAAGCCGCACGACCGATTAGTACCAGTTAGCTGAACGTGTTGCCACGCTTACACTCCTGGCCTATCAACCTTGTAGTCTACAAGGGGTCTTCAGGGGGATTGCTCCCCGGGAAATCCTATCTTGAGGTCTGTTTCACGCTTAGATGCTTTCAGCGTTTATCAGAACCGAACATAGCTATCCAGCCATGCCGCTGGCGCGACAACTGGGACACCAGAGGTTCGTCCATCCCGGTCCTC
>CAZFUM010000054.1:0-2502 GCA_964521965.1 uncultured bacterium
ATTTGGGCATGAATTTTGGATATGAACAGGCCCGCGGCGAAACCGCCTTGTCGCCCTTTGCTGGCGCCTTTTTGCCCATTGGCATGGAATGGTCATTCTCGAAATATGCCCGGCTTTTTGCGCCCCTCGTCGATCTTGGCACCGTGGCGTCTTATCGTTTGACCGAAGGCAAAGAAGCCGTAGTCCCTCAGATCGGCTTTGAACAGGTTCTCGCGCCCGGGCTTTTCTTGGTGTTAGGGCCACCTGCCACCTCGCCGCTCTGCTTTGGTGTTGGCGTCCAGTACGCCCCTGAATTGAGGGGCATCACCAGCAACGGCCTGCTCCGTCATGAAAATGTATGGCGAGGCCAAATTTTTGCCGCCTTTGACGTTCCTCTCTTGACCATGAAATAAGCTACACCATTGACCTAGCTCAAAGTCCGATTGCGTTGTCTGTCTAACTTTGGGCAGAGCGTCTAATGGTAAGATAGCGAACTCTGACTTCGTGAATCTAGGTTCGCCCCCTCATCTGTAAGCATAATTGAAAAACGCCGCTTGATGTCCCTAGAGGGGCAAGAGCGGCGTTTTTTTATGAATTTATTTTTACTACTGATCGCTTGCGGGTGTAATCGAAAAGCTTCCGTTATTCGGGCCACCTGAATAGTTAGGCTTGAGAAGCCCGCCCGTGTTAAGATCTTGATCTCAAACATTTCTGGCGAGCTTGTCTTGTCGCGAGATTTGGGCCTTAAGCCATCTGGCGAAAGCATCGAGAGATTCAATTTATCTGCACTATCGCCTGGCCTATATTTCGCGCAAATACAGGCCGCCATTGACTTTATGAGCGTTAACCGGCAGTGGGCGAAATTCGCGATTGTAAAGTGACGCCTTTATGACCCGTTGTCCCCAATGTCGCGCTGCAAACCCCGACGAAGCGTCAGCCTGCTGGCAATGCAAGGCGGCCTTGCTGCAAGCCGAGCTTGAGCCGTGGTTTACGCGGGAGGCTTGGTGGAATTTAAGGGTCTTGCAACGTGCTGCGCTGGGTGCGCTCTTTGTTTGGCTCGTGCGCTTGCCGCTCACACCTTGGCTGCAACTCTTAGGCGGGTCGCGTGATGAGCAAAGTGTTTTGCTCTTTCACATTTTATTGGGCTTAAGCCTTGGCTTTGCATTGCGTTGGGTTCGGGGCTGGCACGAGAATGGCGGCTGGATGTGGGTCTTAGCTGGCCTGCTGGGGAGCTTGCTAAGTTTTACTTTTGATTTTCTCTACACCTACCAATATTTCATTTATAAGGGCGTGTGGTATGTGCTGCTTTGGATCTTTCAACCCACAGCCAGCGAGAACACGCGTTGGACCTTTGGGGTGCTGCAGGTTCTGCGCTTTTTAGGGCCCGTGCTTTTGATCACTGCGTTTTGGGCGCGTTTGAGGCCGAGCTTTGCTGAGTGGCTTCGCGTGATTGTATTGATGGGTTTGGCATTCTGGCTTCGGGCAACGGTTTTGGGTATCCATATGGGTGCTTGGCGCGGCGCTACAAGTTTGTTTCATAACGCGGCTTATTTTGGATCTGTGGCTTTGGTGCTTTATGCCTGGGCGCTTGGGCCCAAAGAAAAAGGCCTGATTTTAAAGCCGATTGAGGGGCTCAAGGCTAGCAAGCGCCGCTTGACCCAAAAGCCCTAAAAAGGCTATAGTTCCAGTCCCTTACGAGACAAGCAGGGCCGACCGGTCCTCACCCAAGCCCACATCCAGGGCCAGGGTTCGTTAAAGACGAGAGTACAGACAACTTAAGCAATACAAAACTTCCAAGGCAAAGGCCTGCGTGCATTTTTTTGCGTGGCTCAAGCTTTGGTTGACTTTGTTTTTTGGGGTGTCCCATTAGCATGACCTTGCGCATCAATGACCGCATTCGCCTGCGTGAAGTCCGTTTAATTAACGAGAACGGCGAGCAGGTGGGGGTCGTGCCGACTTTTAAAGCCCAAGAGCTGGCGAAAGAAGCGGGTCTGGACCTGGTCGAGGTCTCGCCCGAGGCAAAGCCGCCGGTATGCAAGATCATGGACTATGGCAAGTATAAGTATCAGTCAGAAAAGAAAGAGAAAGAGGCCAAGAAAAAAGCGCACACCGTGAATACGAAAGAAATCAAGATTCGCCCTAAGATCGATAAACACGATCTTGAAATCAAGCTCAGGCACATTCGTGAGTTTCTTGAAGAGGGCGACAAGGTTCGCTTGGTGATCGTGTACCGTGGCCGCGAAATGGCCCACCAAGAGTATGGCCGCAAGATTCTTGAATACTCGCTCGAGAACTTGAAAGACCACGCCATCATGGAGCAAGGCGCCAAGATGGAAGGCAATTTTCTGGGCTGTTTGTTGGCGCCCAAGGGGCCGATTAAGCCCAAGCCCGCGCCGGTGATCGCGCCGGCCAAGGGCTCTAAGGCGGCCAAGGCTGAAAAGTCTGGAAAAATAGAGAAGACCGAGAAGACCGAGAAGACCGAGAAGCCTGTAAAGGTCGAGAAGGTAGAGAAGTCCGAAAAGA
>CAZFUM010000054.1:2602-14378 GCA_964521965.1 uncultured bacterium
ACCGAGAAGACCGAGAAGCCTGTAAAGGTCGAGAAGGTAGAGAAGTCCGAAAAGATCGAGAAGTCCGAAAAGATCGAGAAAGACGAAAAGATCGAGAAAGAAGTAAAGATCGAAAAGGCTGAGAACTAGAATTAAGACCACCCGAACCAAGAGGACCGCAATGCCTAAAATGAAAACCCACAGTGGGATGAAAAAACGGATCAAGGTGACTGGTACGGGCAAGTTTCGCTTTAAGCGGACCGGCGCGCGCCATCGCATGATCGGTAACAGCAATCGCAACAAGCGGGCCAAGCGCGGCCTCGTTACGCTCGAGAAGTCGTTCGAAGATACCTTGCGCAAAATGCTGCCCTACGCCTAAGCCAATCCCAGCAAAGAACAGGAGTAAACCATGCCCCGCGTAAAAAATAGTAAAACCAGCCGCGCCCGTCGTAAGCGCATCCTTGAACACACCAAAGGCTTCTGGGGCGGCAACAAAAACCGCCTGCGCAACGCCCAGATTATTCTGCGCCGCGCTGATGCCTTTGCTTTTCGTGATCGCAAGGCCCGCAAGCGCCAGTATCGCTCGCTGTGGATCACCCGCGTCAACGCTGCCGCCCGTTTGAATGGCATCAGTTATAGTGGGTTGATCAGCGGCCTCAAGGCAGCTGAGATCGAGATTGACCGTAAGATGCTGGCAGATCTGGCCGTGAATGATCCACGCGCCTTTGCCGAGCTGGCAGCTGCGGCCAAGAGCCAGAAGGGTATCAAAGTCGCGGCTTAAGCCATGCCGCGAGCTTCTATGGAAAGCACAATTCAAAGCAAAGATAATGCGGTTCTGCGGCGCTTTAGCCGCATGAACCGCGAGGCAAAAGCCCGCCATGAGAGCGGGCTTTTTCCGTTAGAGGGCCCGCGCCTGGCCCGCGAGGCTTTGGCTGCTGGTTCGGCCCGAGAAGCCTTGCTCTCACAAGCCTGGGCGGCCGGTGACGAAGGCCAAAGTTTGGCACGCGACCTGAAAGCGGCCGGCTGCAAAGTCAGCGTGGCTGCCGATCGTCTTTACAAACAAGTGGCTGATACTCAGACGCCGCAAGGTGTGAGCATGCTTTGCGCCATGCCCAAGCCCGCGGGTGAAGCTGAGCTCAAGCAGGCTGTGTTTTTGCTGGCTCTCGATGGAGTGCAAGATCCCGGCAATCTCGGCACCCTGCTGCGCAGCGCCTGGGCCTGCGCATGTGATGCCGTGCTCTTGGGTGAGGGCTGCGCTGATCCCTACGGCCCTAAAGCCACGCGCGCATCCGCCGGGGCAGCTCTACGCCTGAAGCTGGCGCAGGGCTTGAACCTAGCTGGGCTGCTTCGTATGCTGAGCAGTCAGGGTATGGCCACGCTGGCTTTAGATGTGCGGGGCCTAAAATCTTTGTGGCAGGCTGAATTGAAGGGCCGTATTTGCTTGGTGGTCGGCTCAGAAGGCCAAGGTTTGCAGGCCGATACCTTGGCGGCTTGTATGAGCTCCTTGCGTTTAGACTATCCCGGGCAGGCTGAATCTTTAAATGCGGCCGTGAGTGGCTCTTTGGCACTTTTTGAGGCTTTGCGCCAAAGAAAATTGAATTAAATCGTTATTTGACAGAGCTTTTTCAGGACCTTGCTTGATTTTAGCCTCTGAGGCTGGTATATTTTCCACATACTAAAACTTCGGAAAAAGCCTATGGTTTCAACAAAAAAAGATAAAGCCGAAATACTTTGGCAGGGATTTGAAAAGACGGGCTCAGTTGAAGCCTATATGGCGTATTTTCGGACGAAATTGAAGAAAGAGAAAGTTCGCGTCAGTCCCAAAGCAGTTACGAAAAGCAAGAGCAGCCGCTAAATCTGTTTTTTCAGCCATGGGATAACCCGCCTTGTGCGGGTTTTTTTGTTTTAGAATAGGCGCCTTATGAAAGAACAAATAGCAGGCATTCAAAAACAGGCGGAAAGCGAACTCGCGGCTATTGCCGACCTAAAAGATCTCGAAGCTTGGCAGGTGAAATTCCTCGGTAAAAAAGGGGAACTGACCTTGCTCTTGCGAGAGACCGGCAAGTTGCCCGAAGCCGAACGTCCGGCTTTTGGCGCTAGCGTGAACCAAGCTAAGGCTGCTTTGCTTGAGAAGGCTGAAGCTCGTCAGGCTGAATTTGAAGGCAAAGAGCTGCAGGCGCGTATATCCACTGAAAAAATCGATGTGACCTTGCCGGGCCGGCCGCAGGTTTTAGGCGCTAGCCATGTGCTCACCCAGGTGATGACCGAAGCTTGTGCTATTTTTGGGCGCATGGGTTTTAACATTGAAACTGGCCCTGAATTAGAAGATGCGTTTCATAATTTTGACGCTTTGCACGTGCCCGAAGACCATCCTTCGCGCGAGCCCTTTGACACGTTTTATGTTGGGGGCAAGCTCTTGCGTACCCATACCTCGCCGACTCAAATTAGGGTCATGAAGTCGCGCAAGCCGCCCATACGCATGGTGGCGCCAGGTCGTGTATTTCGGCGCGATGCGCTGGACGCCACTCACAGCCCTCAGTTTCATCAGATCGAAGGCCTGGCCGTGGATGCGTTTGGAAAGGTCCGGCTCAGTGATCTGAAAGGCACTTTAGAAGCTTTTGTGAAAGCCATGTTTGGTCGTGATCTAAAGTCGCGCTTCAGGCCTAGCCACTTTCCCTTCACCGAGCCATCGCTCGAAGTCGATATGCAATGTTTTGCCTGTAAAGGTTCGGGTTGCGGGCTCTGCAAACAGTCGGGTTGGATAGAATTAGGTGGGGCAGGCATGGTGCATCCGGAAGTCTTTAAGGCCGTGGGCTATGACCCTCAGGCTACAGCTGGCTTTGCATTTGGTTTTGGTGTGGACCGTGTGGCCATGCTTAAACATGGCATTCCAGATATACGCCTACTTTATGAGAATGACCCGAGGTTTTTGAGCCAGTTTTGACCGGTAGCCGGTTGCTTCTTGCCTTATTTCCAACCTATAATTAACTGTCTAATTTTTGACACCCCCTCAGGGCCGGCATGCCCGCCTACGATAAAAAACAGCTGCTCAAATCGGCCTACAATTACGCCCAGGCCAGCCAGTGGGACCGCGCCCTGGATGAGTATCGTAAAGTCGCCAAGCTATTTCCTGATGACGCAAATATTCATTCCATGGTTGCTGATATTTTGGCGCGCAAGGGCGATGCCAGTGGCGCTGCTGCTGAGCATCTCGAAGCTGCGCGCCTTTTTAAAGATCAAAATTTTGACGACAAAGAGTTGGCTGCTATCAAGAAGGCCCTGCGTGTCCAAAGTGGACATCCGGATGGGGCCCAGCGACTCGAAAGCCATCTCACCCGCCAATTAGCTCGCGCCAATCAGTTGCTGGCCAATAGTGACTTAGACGGTGCCGAAGCCCTTGGTCAAAAGTTGCTCGACGCTGAGCCGGGACATTTGGGCGTGAATCGTCTCTTAGATGACGTGCGCAGTCACCGTACCCGCCTATCGGCCGCCAAGGCCCTGCGCGACGAGCAGGCCCAGGCCGCGCCCAGTGCTGGCGACCAAGCTGCGGCTGAGGCCACGCACGAGGTGCTTGAGCGCCTTAAGACGACGGCAGACCAATATTTAGCGGCTGAAAACTTTGATGATGCTATTGGAACCCTGATGATCATGATCAAGATTGATCCGGCCCGCATTGACCTGCGCCAGCAAATGGAAAAGACGCAAGAAGCTTTAAAAAAGAAGCAGGCGGCTCAATCGGTTTGGCAAAGCCTCTTGGCAAAAGATGCCCAGCGGGTCACCGAGGCCAAGGTCGGTGAAATGTCAGCCCAAGAAGTGGCTGAGTGGGCCCAAGCTGAGCAGGCGGTGCGCGAACGCTTGGTGCGCGAGCTGGCCGCGGCTGACGAAGCGGCCAAGTTTGAGCTCGAAGTGATTGAAAAGGCCATGGGCGAGATACGTCACCGTGGCGCAGAGCGGGCCAGTCAAGGGCAGACCTTTACCAGCATGCCTACGCCGTTTGCTCCGCCAGAGGAAGTGGGCTTGAACGCCCAAGATGAAGCTCGTCTGCGTGAGTTAGAAGAAGAAAAGCATGCTTTAGAAGACCGCCTCAAATTTGAGAAAGAAGCGGCGCAAGAGCGCGAATCTCAATTGCTTGAGCAGACTAAGCGCGATGGCGAAATGCTGCACCATGCCATTGAGATGGCTCGCCAAGAAGCAGAAGTTCAGGCCAAAGCTGAAGCGTTGAAAGAACTTGAAAGGCGCATGGCTATTGAACGTGCCGAGAATGAAAAGAAGCTAGTCGATGAACGCGGCCGCATTGCCACTCAAGAAAAGATCCTCAAAGATCAGCTGCAAGAACTGATGCGCAGCGAGATTGAAAAGATTCGTGAAGAAATGCATCAAAAGGCTGTAGCCGAGATTGAGGGTAAACTTAAAGACGAGCATGCGGCTAAACAGCGACTTGAAGAGCAGGCCAAGGTCGAATCTGAGTCGGTCGCTCGTCGGGCCCATGACGAGCAAGAGCATATTGAGGCAGCGCGTAAAGTGGCCGAAGACCGGGCGCGCGTTGAGCGTGAAGCGGTGATTAAATTGAAAGTCGAAGAAGGGGCGCGCAAGACCGCCTTGGTCGAAGAAGCCCTGAAGCGCCGAAATGCTCGCTTGAGTGTTGGCGGCAGCGAAGACAAGACCGCGGTGATGAAAGCCAGTCGCCGCATTTCAGACGCCCTGCATGCAGCGGCGACTAAGCATATTCAAGAAGATGTGAACGCGATGATTGATACCGCTCGACGTTATATGGCCCAAGATCTGCTTTTAGATGCGATGCGCATTTGCCAGACCATCGCGGCTAAAGATCCTGATAACGATGCCGTCAGAAAAATACTTAAAGAAATTTACGTCAAAAAAGGCCTCGAGAAATAAGCTAGCCCAGCCATGGCCCAACTCTTCACACTTAAATCTGATTACGCCCCCCAGGGCGATCAGCCGGCTGCCATCGCAGGCCTGCAGGCTGGGCTTGTCGCCGGCAAGAGCCGCCAGACTCTCTTGGGTGTCACGGGCTCGGGCAAGACCTTCACCATGGCCAATGTCATTGCGCAGTATGGGCGGCCCGCCCTGATCATTTCGCACAACAAGACGCTGGCAGCCCAGCTTTATGGCGAATTCAAGTCGTTTTTTCCTGAGAACCGCGTCGAATATTTTGTCTCTTATTACGATTATTACCAGCCTGAGGCCTATGTGGCTTCGACCGACACCTATATCGAGAAAGATGCCAGCATCAATGATGAATTAGATCGCCTGCGCTTATCAGCGACGCATGCGCTCATTGAGCGCAAAGACGTGATCGTGGTTTCGTCAGTATCTTGCATCTATGGTTTGGGCGATCCGGATGTATATCGTGAAATGTATTTGATGGTCGAGAAGGGCCAGAGCTATTCGCGCGAAAAGGTTTTTCGCAAGCTGGTCGATATGCAATATACGCGGGCGGCCAATGATTTCTACCGTGGCATGTTCCGCTCGCGAGGCGACCGTATTGAGATTTTTCCGGCTTATGGCGATGAGGTGCTGGCCTTGGATTTCTTTGGCGATGAGCTGGAGAAGATCACCGAGAATGATCCGCTCACAGGCAAGGTGCTCAGGGCGCACGAGCGCTTCGCAGTCTATGCTGCTAGCATTTACGTCACCCCGCCTGAAGAGATTGCCCGGGTGACGAGGGATATTCAGATCGAGTTGGATGAGCGGCTTCTCGAGCTGAGGGCCGAGGGAAAATTGCTCGAAGCCCAGCGGCTTGAACAGCGCACGCGTTACGATCTTGAAATGTTGCGTGAGACTGGGGCCTGTCAGGGCATTGAGAATTATAGTCGGCATATGGACCAGCGCGAGCCGGGGACGCCCCCCAAAACACTGCTCGACTATTTGCCGGATGATGCTCTCGTGATTGTTGATGAGTCGCATGCCACTCTGCCCCAGGTACGGGGCATGTACGAGGGGGACCGCTCGCGTAAGCGCAGCCTCGTTGAGCACGGTTTTCGTCTGCCGTCGGCCATGGACAATCGGCCTCTATTTTTTGAAGAATTTGAACAGCGCGTAAAGCATGTGGTCTATGTCTCGGCCACCCCCGGCGACTATGAACTTAAAGCCACACCGGGCAGCGTGCTCGAGCAAATCATTCGGCCTACCGGGCTGATGGATCCGGTGACTGAAATACGCCCCAGCAAGGGCCAGATTGATGATCTGATGGCAGAAGTCAAGCTGCGGGCTGCGCGAACTGAGCGCAGCTTGGTCACGACCTTGACCAAACGCATGGCTGAAGAACTGACGACTTATCTTAGCGAGCATGGCGTTCGGGTGGAATATTTGCATAGCGATATCGAGACCTTAGAGCGAGTAAAGATACTGCGCAGCCTACGACTGGGCGAATTTGACGTCTTGGTGGGGATTAATTTGCTGCGTGAAGGCTTAGATCTACCCGAAGTTAGCTTGGTTGCGATTCTCGATGCTGACAAAGAAGGCTTTCTCAGATCGGACCGTTCGTTGATACAAACCATGGGCCGAGCTGCCCGTCATGTCGAAGGGCGTTGCATACTTTATGCTGATCGCGAGACCGATTCGATGAAACGGGCTCTAGCTGAGACGCGCCGGCGTCGCGAGCGCCAGGCTGCTTACAATGTCGAGCACAACATCACGCCTGCATCGATTAAATCTGCTATCAAAGATGCTATGGGTTCGATTTATGAAGCTGACTATTACACGGTGCCGTTGCCCCGGGCGGGTGAGAGCGGCGAATGGCTGGACCCCAATGCAGTGCCGCGCATGATCACGATCTTAGAAAAAGAAATGAGGGCGGCGGCTTCGAGCTTGGAATTTGAGCGTGCGGGTGAGATTCGCGATCAAGTGGGTCGCTTGCGTAATCTTAAGCCGGGTGAATCTTTGACTCAGGCCGAGCTCTATCAGTTTACCCGTAAGCCTGAGAAGGTGGCGCGCCGAGGCGGCGCCATTAAGATGGGCCAGGCTCCACGCGTGCCCAGTGGCAAATGGAAGGGTCGGCGATGACACCCGCTTTGATTCAAAAACTGGCTGAACTGCCCCAGCGCCCCGGCGTTTATATCTACCGCGACGCGCGTGGCAAGGTGATCTATGTGGGCAAGGCCGTGAATTTGCGCTCGCGGGTGCGTTCTTATTTTCAAGAGTCCAAGGGACATTCGGCCAAGACTTTGGCCTTGGTGGGCCAGATTCGCGACCTTGAAACGCTGGTGACGCCGGGCGAGGTCGATGCTTTGATCTTAGAAGGCAATCTGATCAAGAAGCATAAGCCTCGCTATAATATTTTATTAAAGGACGATAAGAGCTTTCCCTATTTGATGCTAACCGATGAACCCTATCCGCGCCTGCTCGTCACCCGCAAACCTCACGAGGCCCCGGGCCGCTATTTTGGGCCCTATGTGCATGCGGCCGCCATGCGAGAGACTCAACGACTCGTGCAGCGCCACCTAGGCATACGCCAATGTGATATTGAAATTGACCGTAAGCGGCCACGGCCCTGTCTCTATTATGATTTGCACCAATGCGATGCCCCCTGCGTGAGTTGGGGCGAAACGCAAAAACAGTATGCTGAGCATGCCCACCAGGCCCGCCTTTTGCTTGAAGGGCGTGAAGATTCGCTGCTCGATGAGATCAAAACTAAGATGCATGCAGCGGCCCAGGGTGAAAAGTTTGAAGATGCCGCACGTTGGCGCGATTCATGGAGAGCGCTTGAGACCGTGCGTGCCCGCCAGCGAGTGGTGCTGAAAGAGCCCAAAGACGTTGATCTGATCGCTCTAGCCCAAGGCGAGGGTGGCCAAGTCGTGGTGCAGGTCTTCTATGTGCGCGCGGGCAAGCTGATTGACCGCCGCGACTGCCGTTTGCGCAATCACGATGGCGCGTCCCCTGGCGAGGTGCTGTCTTCTTTCTTGCCGCAGTTTTATGCAGGCGGAACCTATGTGCCCGATGAAATAGTTGTGAGCCATGAATTTGAAGATTGGACCACGACCCGCGCTTGGCTGGCCAAGCGTCGGGGTAAGTCGCTTGATTTGAGTTTTCCTCAGAAGGGTGAAAAGAAGCGTTGGGTCGAGATGGTTGAAGAAAATGCCCGCCTTTTGCTTAAATCTTATCAAGCCCGTGAAGCTGCCGAGCAAGACCTGCCCCAGGGCGCAGGCAGTGATGGGGTGGGCGCACTGGCTGAACTGGCTAAAATTTTTGGCCTGGCCAAGCCGCCCCGGCGCATTGATGGCTTTGACATTTCGCATGTACAGGGCTCGCATACGGTGGCTTCGATGGTGGTGATGATTCAAGGCCGGTCGACGCCATCTGAGTATCGCCACTTTAAAGTGAAAGAAGTAAAGGGCATCGATGACTTTGCATCGATGCGTGAAGTGGTAGGCCGGCGTTATCGGCGTATGCTTGATGAAAAAGGCCCCTTGCCTGATTTGTTGTTGATTGATGGTGGTAAAGGCCAGTTAAGCGCTGCTATGGACGCTTTGAAAAAGCTTGGGCTCGAGAAACTCAAGGTCTTTGGTTTGGCGAAACGCCTTGAAGAGATATATTTGCCGGGCCAAGAAAAGCCTTTGCGGCTTGATGACCGTTCACCGGGCCGCCTCATGCTGCAACGCTTGCGCGACGAGGCCCATCGCTTTGCCATCACCTATCACCGCAAACTTCGCGCCAAGGCCATGACCCATTCTGTCTTGGATGACGTCAAGGGCCTGGGGCCTGTGCTGCGTAAACGTTTGCTGACTTTCTTTGGCAGTGTGGACGGCTTGCGCCGCGCTAAGCCTGGCGAGCTTGAGAAAATCAAAGGCTTGAGTCGGGCTGTGCGGGTCCGTTTGCAGGAGGCTTTAGTATGAAAGGTGGATGGCTGCAACGCTGGGGCTTTAAGACCCTCAACCGTCAGTTGGCCCTGCTCTTTGTCGGCCTGGTGGGCACCGTGCTAGGACTTTTTGCCTGGCTGGCCTATAACCTGGCCAGTTTCAGTCTTGAGTCAGAGTTGGGTAAACGCCTCGTGACGGTAGCCACGGTGAGCTCAGCTTCAAGTAGCGCCGAAGACTTGGCGGCCTTAAAGCCCGGTGGCCAGGCAGCGGCCCGCGTGCGGCAGCGCTTGCAGCAAGCTGCTGAAGACCTTGATGTTGAGAGTCTGAGTGTGATTAGCCTTAAGGGTTTGGTCTTGGTGGACAGCCAGAGCCAAGGCGAGGGACAAGCATTCAATGATCTAGCTCTCGATGCGACCGAGTGGGCTTCAGCTTTGCGTGGGTCGGCCAAAGCGACTCCACTTTTTCGCGGTTCGGGCGGCCGTCTCTATAAGAGCGCCTATGCGCCTTTGCGCAATGCGACGGGCCAAGTTTTAGCCGTGGCGCGCGCGTCGGCCAGCGCTGATTTTCTGGCCGTGATTAAGCGCTATGGTGCTGGCCTGGCGGTGCTCAGTTTTGCCTCGCTCTTGCTAGCCCTTTTAATGGCTGCCGTGGCAGCACGGCCTGTGGTTCGGCCTTTGCGTGAGTTGATCGAGGCCTCGCGCCGAGTGGCGGCAGGTGATTTTGGCGCCCGTGTCGATGCGCGTCGCCAAGATGAACTGGGCGAAGTCGGGCGCACTTTTAACGAAATGACCGAACGCCTAGGTGCGATGGTCACAGAACGTGAGCGCCTTGCAACCCTAGGTGAGCTGGCTTCGGGGGTGGCGCATGAAATTCGCAACCCCCTTCAGGCCATCGTGGGATTTTCTGAATTGGCGGGGCAACGTCTTAAACCCAATGACCCCCGGCGCGCACACCTGGCAGCCATTCGAGAAGAAGTGCGCGTGGCCGACAAGGTGCTTAGTGACCTCTTGGATTACGCCAAGCCCAACACGGCGCGGGCCCAGGCGGTGGATCCTCTCGAGGCGGCTCGAGCTGCCGTGGCAGTGGTTTTTCCTGGGGCTAAGCAGAGCACGTGGAAGGTTCAATGGGAAAGCCGCGCTCGTCTCAAGGTTAGGGCTGACCGCGACCAGCTTCGTCAAATTCTCGTCAATATGCTTAAGAATGCCCGTGAAGCTTGCCCTAAGGGTGGACCTATTCGCATCGGTGTGGCGCGGCGCGGGCGCGAGGCGCAGGTATGGGTCGAAGACCAAGGCAAGGGCATCAGCGCTGAGGCCCGCGGCCGACTTTTTGAGCCCTTCTTTACCACCAAGCCCATGGGCACGGGCCTGGGCTTGTCGATAGCACTTAAGATAGCCCAAAGCTACGGTGGCCAGCTTGAGGCTGAAGGCAGCCCGGGCAAGGGCGCGCGCTTCACCCTGACCTTGCCCCTGGCGCGCGAGCGCGGGGCTTGAATTCACTGACCTGAGGTAAGTGGCATGGCCAACATATTGATCGTCGACGACAAGGCATCGATGCGAAAGATGCTTAAAGAAGCTCTTGAAGATCAGGGCCACCAGTGCAAAGTCGCTGGCGCAGGCAGTGAGGCCCTACTCATGGTCAAAAAGGGCAGTTTTGACGTGGTGCTTTCAGACCTTCGTATGCCCGAACTCGACGGCATGGATTTGCTGAGAGCCCTCAAGAGTCAGGGCGCTGACAGCTCGGTCATTCTCATGACCGCTTATGGCAGCGTTGAAACAGCGGTTGAAGCCATGCGCCTGGGGGCCAGCGATTTTCTCACCAAACCTTTTTCACTCGAGCATCTTCGCATTGTCATTGATAAGGCTCTAGGTCATCGCAGCCTGCGGGCAGAAAACTTAGGGCTCAAAACCCAAGTCGCCGATGGCTATAAATTTGAAGGGGTCGAAGGTTTTAGTCGAGCCATGAAAAAAGTCCATCAGCTCATACGCAAGGTGGCGCCTACCGAGAGCGCGGTGCTTATTCAGGGTGAAAGTGGCACGGGCAAAGAGCTGATCGCCGAGGCCATTCACGTTAACAGTAAGCGTAAGGACAAGCCATTTTTGAAAGTCAATTGCGCCGCCTTGGCCCAGGGTGTGCTCGAGAGCGAGCTCTTTGGCCATGAGCGAGGCGCTTTTACGGGGGCCCATCAGCGTCGCCTGGGCCGTTTTGAGTTGGCCAATGGCGGTTCGCTCTTTTTAGATGAGATTGGCGACATGGGCTTAGATTCGCAGGTCAGGTTGTTGCGCGTGCTACAGCAAAAAGAGTTTGAGCGCGTGGGCGGCACCCAAGCGGTACGGGTGGACGTGCGCGTCATCGCAGCCTCAAATAAAGACCTTAAGCAGGCTGTTGTTGAGGGTCGTTTTCGCGAAGATCTTTACTTTCGATTAAACGTGGTGCCGGTGTCGCTACCAAGTCTGCGAGACCGGCGCGAAGAAATAGCCCCGCTCGCCCGCTTCTTTATTGAGAAACATGGCCCCAAAGGTCCTCAAGCCCCGCGTCTCGATGCTGCAGCTGAGGCGGCTCTCGGTCGTTACCTTTGGCCTGGTAATGTACGTGAGCTTGAAAATGCTATTCAAAGGGCCTTGGTGCTCGCAGATGGGGCCAGCATGATTCGGCCAGAGCATTTGCCTTCAGAGCTTGTCGAGGCTCATGACAAAAAAAGCCGACGCATTGGCGGCTTTAATCGGCAGGTGGAAGATTTAGAACATCGCCTCTTGGCTGACGCCCTGCAAAAGGCGGGCGGCAGCCAGACCAAGGCAGCCCAAGAGCTGGGCATTAGTCGCACCTTGCTGATTTATAAAATGAAAAAACATAAGTTGAAGCCTGAGTCTGCCAAGGGCAGCAAGGCCAAGCCTAGAGCCAAGAAGAAAGCTAAGCGATGAAATGGGCCGCCTTAGCCCTCTTGGCCTTGCTGGCCAACGCCTTGCAAGCTACTGAAAGCT
>CAZFUM010000055.1:0-14362 GCA_964521965.1 uncultured bacterium
TAGCATACTCGACCCGCACTTGGCCCGGGCCGGTTGGCCCCACGTTGAGCATCTCTGCCTTGCGTGCGCCGAGGCGCTCGACCACACCGCCCATGACATTTTCAGGCATATCGATGATAAGGCGTTCATAGGGTTCGCTCAGCTTGCCCGCTTCGTCGCGTTTCATAATAACCTTAGGCTTGCCGACTTCGAGTTCAAAGCCTTCACGCCGCATGGTCTCAATCAAGATGCCCAGATGCAATTCACCGCGGCCGCTGACGTTAAACGTGCTGCTGTCGCCTTCGCCAAATTCTACGCGCAACGCCAAATTTGAAAGCAGCTCTTTTTCGAGTCGGGCCCGCAAGTGACGAGCCGTGACGAACTTGCCCTCGAGACCACCCAAAGGCGAGGTGTTGACGCCAAAGGTCATCGAGAGTGTGGGTTCGTCGACTGAAATACGGGGCAGAGCCTCAGGGGTCTCAGCATGGCAAAGCGTGTCGCCAATGAAAACATCTTCAAAGCCCGCGATGCCCACAATGTCGCCAGCCAAGGCCAAGGGGATCTCAGCCTGCTTCAGGCCCTCAAAGGCCACGATCTTGGTCGCTTTGCCGCGCACTTGCTTCTCTTCTTTGATCAGCATGAGGGGCGAGAGCAAGTCGGCCTTGCCTCGCGTCACGCGACCCACCGCGATGCGGCCCACAAAATCGTTATAGAGAATGTTCGAGACCAGCAATTGAAAAGGCGCCTCGGTGTCGACCTTGGGTGCCGGCACTTTTTCGGCGATCAGGTCGAGCAAGGGCATGAGGTCGCTGTCGGGATCTTCCATCTCAAGACGACAGGTACCGGCGCGCGAGCAGGCGTAAATATAGGGAAAGTCGCACTGGGCATCGGTGGCTTCTAAACTAATAAAAAGGTCGAGCACCATGTTATGCACTTCGTGAGGACGGGCATCTTGGCGGTCGATCTTGTTGATGACCACGATGGGATGCAGGCCCAAAGCCAGGGCCTTCTTAAGCACAAAGCGGGTCTGGGGCAGAGGGCCTTCAGCCGCATCGACCAGCAAGAGCACGCCATCGACCATTTTAAGAATGCGCTCGACCTCGCCGCCAAAATCAGCGTGGCCCGGCGTGTCGACAATGTTGAATTTCACGCCCTTATAAATATAGGAAGCGTTTTTCGAGAAGATCGTGATTCCGCGCTCACGCTCTAGATCGTTGCTATCCATGACGCGTTCGATGACATGCTCATTGGTACGAAAAACGCCGGCCTGCTTAAGCACGGCATCGACCAAAGTGGTTTTGCCATGGTCAACGTGGGCCACGATGGCGTAATTACGAATTTCTGTAGGAGCACTCATACGCTGGACTCAAAAACGGGAAAAAGGTTTAACAGTCTACTTAAAGCAGCCAAAAATTACAAACGTTCGCGACTCTTACCAAGCAGCGCTGGGAAAGCCCAAGCGAGTGCTGCCCCGCCCAAAAGGCCGCCAAAATGGCCCCAATTGTCGAAGCGCAGGGGGCCAGGCAGCCAACTGAGCGTGATGCCTAAAAGAAATATAAAGGCCACAGGCTTAAGAAGCGAACCATAGAGGCGCTCGGCCAGAGCCTTGGGAAAACCGCGGGGCCGACGCCAGTGCGCTGTGAGCAGCGCCCCGGCCAGCCCCAAGATGGCGCCCGATGCCCCCACGCTAAAACTGCCGTCCGATTGCCAGGCTGAGAGCAAGCCGCCCAGCAGTCCCGCGCCTAAATAGACCACCAGCAAGCGCCACGGTCCTGCGAAGCGCTCCATCAAGGCGCCTAGCGAGAGCAGAGCCATCATATTCATCACGAGATGAACCAGATCTGCATGCAAGAACATGGCACCCAAGAGACGCCATAGCTGCAGCTTCCCCAGCGTCAAAGCCGGATCATTGGCCCCCAAATCGATCATGGCTTGCACATCGGCCAGGGCGCGAGTCTGGGCATCAGGATCTTGGCTCAAGCGGCCTGCCAACTGGGCTGCCAAGCTCATCTTCATAAGAAAGACGCCAACATTAAGGGCGATCAACACATAGGTGGCGCGTGTGCCCGTATGACCTAAATATTTGCGAACACTTTGCTCTTCGGCCTCACGCTGGGCCAATACTGCCTCAGCATCATAGCTGCCGCTGCGTGAACTAAAATATTCTTCAAAAACATCCGACGCCGGACGAATATTCGCCGAATCATGGGTCAGGGCCCGACCCGCCGCTAAATCAAAAATTGCACCGTGCAGGACCACGCGCGCCAAAAAATGAAACTGCGGCATGCCGGCCAGCAAAAGGGCTTGGGCTTCTTCGACCTGACTGTTGCAGACCAGCCAAAAGGTCGCGTGCACGCGGCCTCGATAGTGAGGCGTCTGATCTTCGAGTGCTAGACGCAAGGTCTCGGCCCGCCAGCTCAGCTCTTGCACATCTTGCTGGCGCCAAGCTAAGAAAGCGTGCACGTCAAGGCGCTCGGCCTCTAAGCGCGCCACGCAAGCATCAAAACGGCCGGCCGCGCCCGCGCAGCCCGGGGCCACGCGTTCGATGGGTGCAAATGCTTGGTCGACCACTAGGCGGTCGGCCACACGCTGAATAAGTTCAGCTGCGCTCAACGCCCCCCCAGGGCTGGAGCCGCTTCGCTCTGGGCATTGTATTCGGCAGCGCCACGCGTCAACTTAGGCCGATGCCATAAATAAGCGATGCCCTGCGTCAGGCCCACCAGACTTGCCGAACCTATCATGAGGCCCATGCCGATCGAATTGCTCTCAGGGGTCAGCTGGGCAAAGCTCACTAAGGAACCCACCAGCATGGCCACCCCTGCCACAAAGGCCGGGCTGGTGTACCAAGAGCCTGCGTCGGGGTCGAGCATGGCGATGCGTAGTTCGCCCTCGGGCGGAAACACCACCGCTGGACGCGAAACCTCAATATTGCCCAAGCGCGAACTCACCGCCACGCGCGGCTTAGCAATGAGTACGCTTGAAAGGTTGAGTGGACTCTTGCCCGCAAACTGTCCTTCAATAAAGATTTCAGCGTCACTCAGCAAGTGCTCAGGGTCGGGCCAGGCAAAAACGCGCACACGGGCACTGCTGTAGAACGAAGCGCTGCTAGCCCCCACCTCGGCCGTGGGGCTGCGCTCTTCGGGCGCAAAATAGCGGGTGTCGTCTTCGGCGGGGGCCGCATGGGCATCGCCTTCGTCTTGGGCTGCCGGGCTCAACCCAGGCAGCAGCAGCACTGCCAAAATCATGATGAACTTAAGCATCCCAATCCACCTCAACGTGCAGCCTGATTTCGCGCAAGACCCGGGCCACTTGCTCGCAGTCTTCGCGCACACCATCAAAAACACGCGAACGACCCTCATGGTGCACGCGCTGGGCATGGGTCTCGCCAGTCTCTGAACTACAGCCCGTGGCCTTGATCAATTGCTGAATGACATCGTCAAATGTATGCCAATCATCGTTATAAAGCATGACCCAGGCTGGCTTGGCCAAGTCAGTCTCTTCGCGCGACTCAATCTCAGTTAAGACTCGACGCATCTCATCGGCGTGCCGTAAGGCACCAATTTTGCGGAAAACCCGAATGGCTCACACGCTTGTCAAAGCCAGCGGTCTCGAGCTCAAGCAAAGCAAGCTTTTCAGCCACCCGCTCAGACAGAGGCGGACCCATGAGTTCGTCTAAGTCAAGCAAGCCCGGCTCTTCTTGAGCCGTGCGCCAATCAACCATCAAGAGCTGGCCACCAGGGGCCAAGACCCGCCACAATTCTTTGGCATAAGCAACTCGGTCTTCAATTTCATGCCAGACATGCACCAGCATCAGCCGGTCGGCGCTTGCATCTGGCAAAGGCAAGCGGTCACGCTTGGCGTGGGCGACTTCGATGCGACTAAAATTCGGATGGCTCTTATAATTTTCAAGGCGGGCAAAGAAGTGTTTGAGCATTTCTTCTTGCAACTCGACAGCCACAAAAACACCTTCTCCCTCCACGCTTTCAAAAGCAGGAAAGAAGAATGTGCCCGAACCGCTGCCCACATCGATTAAGCGCATGCCAGGCTTCAACGCCAAAGCAGCCAGCAGCTTCTCGGTGGGCACGCAACGCAGGCGCTCTTTGCTGTCGAGCCGCTCATGTCTATCGTGAGGAAAAAGAAAAGCCATCAATTAACCCTGGGGTACTGCCGTAGGTGCCGCTGTGGATGCCGGCGTTAGCACGCCTTTTTCACCTGGCATGCCATCGGGATAGGCGCTTTGACCTTTGAGGTAATAATCAGGATCCATCAAAAAGAGAGTCTTGTGATCACGACCCTTTTCATCGCGCCGGCTGCAAAAGTAGTAAGTGGTTTCCATATACGTAAGGCGCGGCGTGTCAGCCGCCATGGTGACTTCAAAGCGATCGATAGGGCAAAGATGGCGACCGGGCGCAGGCTCTAACGAATATTCCGCTTGGGCGCCACCCTTGCCCGAACCATGCGAAAGCGCAAAGTAGCCTAGCGCTAGCATGCCGAGCACCAGCACCCAAACCGCGCCGGCCATGGACCATTGAACTTTTTTGTCCATCAAAGCAATTCCCTTTCAATAAAATCTGCCACGCCGCATTCGCTGGGGCCTGCCACCACGACGTCAGCTTCATCTTTCAAAGCCTGGCGGCCATTGGCCACGGCCACACCCAGCCCTACCTCACGAATCATGCCTAGATCATTATAACCATCCCCGCAGGCCACACAGTCAGCCAAGTCAGCACCCAAGCGCTCGGCCAAGCCACGCAGAGCCAGGCCCTTATCGGCCAAAGGATTCATGAATTCGAGGTATTCATCGGCCGTTACCAGCACGGTTGCTTTGGCGCCATGAGTGCCCTTTAAGAGGGCCTCTAATTCCTTAATTTTAGCAGGCTGATTCATCAGCAAGAGCTTGGTGGGTGCCTTGCCTTGATAGGGGCGAAGTGAATCGACCTCTGTCATGGGCGAGCAGGTTCGCCCCTCGTAAAGATCCCACCAGGGATGAAAGCGTCGCGAATAGATGCGACCTTCAAAATAGAAATTCAGAGGATAGTCGTTGTTCTCGGCCAACTCGACCACCTCATGCGCAACGCTGATATCAAGGGGATGATGAAGCAGCAAGTCGCCGTTACCCATGCGTATCATGGCTCCGTTGTACGAGATGATAGGGCCTTTGAGACCCAGACCATCGGCGATGACTTGAATGCTTTCGTGCATGCGGCCCGATGCCAAAACAACCGTGACACCGCTGGCGGCGAGAGCGCGAAGCGCTCGAGCCGTGCGTTCAGGCGTATAGCAGCCCTTTTCACCCTCGTCCACGAGGATGGTGCCGTCTAGGTCAGTGATGAAAAGTCGGGGTTTCATGTCTTCTTCACATGCACCACAGAATTATGCCCCCAATATCCATCTGAAATACTCTCGGTGGCACTAGGGTCCGCCATCCATTCTCTACCATTCAAGACATACTTGTATTCATAACTACCGGGGACCAAGCCCACCTTAGCAAAGAAAGAGCCATCTTCTTGCGGATGCATGCGGTCTGACTGGGGGTCCCAGCCATTGAAGCTGCCCACCACCGCGCAGCGCTCAACCATTTGTCCCGGCTCAGGCCTAAAACGAAAGATGCCCGCGTCGCCCGGATGATAAAGGCTGACGCGGTTGCGGCCGGTTTGCTTGGCGCGATAAAGCGCTTCGTCGGCAGCCTTGATCAAATGCTCTTGGGCCCAGGCATCGCGCGGAAAAGTGGCCACGCCCAATGAGAGGGTAATGCGATGGTGCCCGCCGGCTTCGAGTTCAACCGGCGCGGTCGCCAAGTTCTGGCGCAGACGCTCAGCCATATCTTGCGCCACGCGCTTGCCGGTTTCGGGCAAGATGACGGCGAATTCTTCGCCGCCATAGCGGGCCGCCGCGTCGGTTTCACGCACACTGCTTTCTAAGACTTTAGAAAAATGCTTCAGGGCCACATTACCGGCCGGATGGCCATGCGTATCATTGAAAGCTTTAAAGTGATCTAAATCCATCATGACCAGTGAGAGCTGGTGACGATAGCGCTTGGCTCGCCGCAACTCTTGCTCGAGACGAGCCGAGAATGAACGAAAATTATCGAGACCCGTGAGCGGATCGCGAAAGGCCATGCGCTCAAGTTCCCAGTAGCTAGGCGCATCGGTGAGGCCATCTAGCTGCGACTCGCGCTCAATATTTTCTAAGAGATCGAGGGCTGCCACGCGCGCGCCCACATCTCGGCCCAAGACCTCAGAAACTTGGGCTTGGTGCAAGCTGAGGGCATGAAAAGTCCGAGCAGCCTCGTCTTCGGTCACGTTCACGTTGGCCAACTCAAGCGCCAGTACCGCAAAATCGGGCTTACCGATTTCTTGACTACTAATCAAAAGGTCGACTTCAGAACCACGGCGGCCGCCCAGTGCCACGCCGCGCAAGATATCTAGCTCGATATCCTTGGCTAAGTCTCGATAGGTGCTGTCTTCTGCCATGATGGCGCCCAGTTTAACCCCCCGCCCCCCAAAATGCAAAAACGGCGGTAGCCTTTTTGGCTCCGCCGTCACTGCTTTGGGGCGCTAGGCCCCCGGCTTTAGCAGCCGCAGGGCTTCTTGGGATCAAACATGTTTGCTCTCCTTATGTAATGTGAGTGTCGGGGGTTCTAACCCGAGCGTGGTTTTAGATCTTTTCGCTGCTAATCTTGCTAGCGGTGTTGGCCTTACCTTTCTTGTTCATTTTCGCGTGCACGGGGCAGGCCTTATCGGCACACTTGCCAGCCTTATCCATCTTGCAAGCACTCGCCGTGGTCGAGGCTTTGGCGCCCTTCGTCTTCATGGCGGCATGATCGCCCATCTCACAGGCAAAGGCCGGGGCTGCAAAAGCTGCCAAAGCCAGGGTCATCAAAATCTTGCGCATCGAAAGTCCTCCATCAAAGTTGTTGTTCTTATTATACGGGCCGTTTGCGCCCTGGGTTGGAGTCTTTTAAAGCCTAGATCCCGGTGTAAAACCAAGGTTTTCAGCCGCGCCATCAGGCTGGGGCCCGGCTGGGCCTTCCATCAGACGCAAAAACGCGCCTCGGCTTTCGCCATAGCCAAACCCTGCGCTTTCGCCCAATTTCTGGGCCAGACTTTCTTCGACCCAAGCCCCGTCACGGGCAGCATCGAGCGCATAATCAGCCAAGGGCCCGGCCATGCCATAGCATTCTCGGCCTTTGGGTCCCATCAAACCAAAGGCTTCTTCGCCGGCTTTCACCGCCAAGCCCCATTGTAAGTTCACGCCTAAATGCATCTTTTGCTGGTTACCAAAAACTTTGAGGCGCTCGCTCAAACGCCAAGCGGCCAAGAGCGCCGCTGCCGCGGGATCAGGATGGCTGCTGGGCGCGCCAAAAACAGCCACCGCAAACCCATAGCCGAAATCCATCAAAGCCCCGCCTTGGGCCTCAGCCTCGGCCGCAGCACTGGCACAAAAACGACCTGCCAAACGCAGGCGCTCTGCGGGCGCCAAACGACCTTCGTGATACGATGCCTCGAAACGCGCAGCCAAGACCGCTACGCTGCGCAGCTCACCGTCAAGATTGAGAGTCTTTGCGCGAACCTCGTCCAAACTGGCGGCCAGGCTGCCAAAACGGCGCAAATGCAAAACCCGTCCGCTCAAAGATTTGCGCGCGGCCTCGTAGCTGCTGATGGCTTGGCCAGCCTCGTCGCCGCTGACCGTATCGAGCGCCAGTTCAAAATCACCGCGTTCAAATGCGTGCAGGCCTGCCTCGAGCTCGCGCAAGGGCTGCACACTGAGTGTCTCGAGCGCACGACTGCTGGCGTACGCAAGCACCGCGCTCAAGACCAAGGCATAGGCCGCCAGCCCCAGAGCCACTTGGCCTTCTAAAGCCAAACTCAAAGCGCAATAAAGCGCCAAGGGTGCCAAGGGCCCGACGCTCAAACCAAAGAAGCGCTGGCGCAATGGCGGTTGAAACGCCGCCAAACCTTCAGCCGGGCTGCCCTCGAAATGAAAGAAGGGTGTGATGCGGCGCAGGCTATCGCGCGCCAATAAATTGAATGTAAAAAGCGAGAGTGGCAATGCTAGCGACAGCGCCAGCAAAAGAGCCGACCCAATGTATTCCATGCCATGAGCTGCCATGGCAGGCCCAAACATGGCCACGGCCCAGCCTATGCAAATGCGGGCCAAACCACGGGTGGGCGAGAGCAAAAGACTAGACTGAATAAAGTCGCGCTTGCCAGCTTCTAAGCCGCGCAAGGGATAAGCCTCAGGCGCCAAAGCTTTCAGACGCCGGCCCTTGAAATCAAAAATCAAAAAGAACAACTCGCTCAACGCCAAGCCGGCGGCCAAGAAGCTCAGCAGCCTGGCTGTGCCAGCCCAATCAGGGCCCGCGCTGGTCCAAGCCGCGATCTTGAGCCCCAAGCCCAAGGTCAAGAGCCCCAGGGCCTGCGAGCCCCAGATCAAGTTGCGACGTTCGCGTAAAAAGTCTAAAAGCAAATTCAAATCAGTCTCTAGGGCCTAACCACCGTAATCGTGGTCTTATCAATCAAAAGATATTTCTTAGCCACGCGCGCTACATCTTCGAGGGTCACGGCATCGATATGCTTGCCCAGATCATCGATCGACTTGGCGCCCAGGCCCCACCACTCGTAGTTGGCAAAAAAGCGGGCTTCGGTGCCAAAGTCCTGCCGCGCCACTTGAAAAATGCCTTTAGCATAGGCCTTTGCGCCTGCCAGTTCTTCGGCTGTCACGCCTTTATCAACAATTCCCTTCGCCACATCCAAACAAACTTGGGTGGCCTGGGCCTCGTTTTCAGGCTGAGTGCCCACATATATCCGCCAAGCCCCCTGCTCAATGCGCCGATCCATAAAACTATGCACCACATAGCAAAGGCCGCGGCGATCGCGCACTTCTCTGAAGAGGCGCGAATCCATGCCTTCGCCCATCACACCATTGAGCACGCGAGCAGCGTAGTAATCAGGCGAACTCGGGGCAGGTGCCGGCCAGCCCAACATGACATGCGCTTGTTTCTTTTTAAGCTTCACCTTTTGGCGCCTCGCAACTGCCTGAGGCGCCTTTTCTTTAGGCTGGCCATAGGCCAAGCCCTGCGCAGGCCAAGCTTGGGGTCCTAAATACTGCGCCACCAACATTGCCGCCTTGTCAGGGGCTATATCGCCCACCAAGGTCAACAAAGCGCCCTCAGGCGACAAGGTTTTGCGCTGTAACTCGAGCAGGTCTTTGCGCTTTATATTACGCACGCTCTTGTCACTGCCTTCGTTGGGATAGGCATAATTGCTGCCCTTAAAAAAAGCCTCGTTGAACAAATCTGCCACGTATTCATCGGGTGAGTCCGTCTTATCTTTGATGTCTTTGAGCGTGCGCTCACGCTCTTTCTCAATCTCATCTTCAGGCAAGGTGGCCTCGCGCACAATAAGACCCAGCAGCGAGAGACTCTCATCAAAACGAGTGACCAAGGACTGTAGCGCAATGCCAAAGCGATCATCGTCAGAATAAGGCGTGAGGCTGGCGCCGAGATCGTCTAAGCGCTGGGCCAGAGCCTTGGCATTGAAATTTCCGGCGCCTTTCAGCAGCACACGAGCCAGCAAATGGCTAAGACCGGCTTTGGCTGCGCCATCGACGCGCGTGCCGCCGCGCAGCAAAAGCTGCCCCGCCACCACGGGCGTATGCCGCGCCGGCTTGACGATGAGGGTCAAACCATTGCCAAAACGATAGCGGGTGGCTGAACCTTCGGCCTCAGGCTTAGGGATGCTCAAGCCGCTGGTCGCGCTCTTGCTCAAAGCCGAGCTAGCTGGTTTGGCGGCATGGGTCATGGCGGCCTCGCCATCAAGCAGGGCTTGCCAATCTTTGGGCTGTAAATTGAGCGCCTTGCTTTCTTTCGGACGATAAACAACCAAGGCTGCGCGTTCTGACTTGAAATAAAGACGCATGACTCGGCGAACATCTTCGGCCGTGACCTTGCGCATGCGCTGGGCGCTCTTGTCTGAAAAACGATAATCCCCCAAACATTCCCAATAGCCCAATTTGCCAGCCATGCCTTCCATGCTCATGCGCTCATCGGCCTCGGCGTGCTCAAGGCGCACACGCTGGCGCTCAAGTTCTTCGGGCTCGACAAGATCATTTTTCATCTTTTCAACTTCATCCCACATAGCCCGCAAAGCGTCTTTCACCTGCTGCGGCTCAAGATCGGCCCAGAGATAGATTAAACCAGGGCTGGCTCCGTTGTATTGGCCTGCGCTAAGGCCTTGGGCCAATTTTTTCTTTTCACGCACTTCAAGATTCAAGCGTGAACTCATGCCTTGGCCCAGCACACCCAAAGCCACGTCTAAAGCGGCGGTGTCCTCATCTAATTCAGACGGCCCAGGAAAACCCATGGCCATTAAAGTTGTCTTATGCTCGCCCGTGGCCTCTTCTGAGCGCAGCTGGGTGGCGGTATCTTCGCCCGGCATGCTTGCACTCTTGCGGCCTGAGGCTTTCCATGACGCAAAGGCCTTGGCAACTTTGCTATGCACCTCACTGGCCTTCACATCACCCACTACGACAAAAACCATGTTTTGCGGGCGATACCATTTCTTCCAGTAGTCGACCATGAGCTTGTTGTCCATTTTCAATAGTTGGTCTTTATAGCCAATGATGGGATGGCGATAGGGATGCTTTTGAAAGGTCAGGTGCGCCATGCGGTTCCAGACTTCGAAGCCCGGATTGTCTTGGGCGCGGTGCAGTTCTTCGAGCACCACTTGCCGTTCGCGCAGCATCTCAGCGTTATCAAAGCTACTGTTGCGCAGAGCATCGGCCATGGTTTCTAAAGCAATGTCAAATTTATCGGCCGGCATCACGTCAATAAAGTCAGTGCTCTCATAGCGGGTATGGGCATTGTTATAACCGCCATTGCTCTTGATCAGGCGATCGAGCTCGCCCACTTTCATCTTGGCCGTGCCCTTAAAGAGCATATGCTCAATAAAATGGGTCAGGCCCTTTTCACCCTCTTCTTCGTGCACTGAGCCAACTTTGACCCAAGCGTTCACCGCCACCACGGGCGCGCTTTTGACTTCTTTGACCAGCACCGTCATGCCATTGGGCAGCGTCTTTTTGACTACGCCACTAGCTACCGTGCCTGCGGCAGGCGCTGAGCTCTTGGGCGACGCATTGAGGTTGCGGTTTGGCATAAAGGGCGCGGCGGCTAAGAGGCCACCGATAAGGGCTTGGCGGACGTTCACAGGGGCTCCTTGGGGGTCGCTATATATATAGAAGGGCTTGGACATGGTCTCGGTGAGTAAGGGAAAGGGGGATATGGTAGGGGAAAGAGAGCGCGATGACAAGAATGAGGGGGTGGCCAAAAAGTTGGGTTATTTAGGGTTTGTTTGCTTCTGTGCCCAAAGCTTGGTTGATAACTCTCACAAAAACATCCACGGTCTGGGCGCCACTCACTACAAAATGGTCATTCAAAATCAAAAAGGGTACGCCGCGCACGCCTATCTTCCCGCCCTCTACTAATTCTCTTTCAACATCTTCGGCGTACATATTACTTTTCAACAAATTACCGGCTTCAATAGCATCCAGACCCAATTCACCCGCCAGACCTGCCAAAACTTGAAAATCGGATAAATCTTTGGCCTCTTGAAAATGCGCGCGATGCATGCGCTCGAGCAGCTCTCGGTCTTTGCCTTGGCGGGCCGCCCACTTGATCAATCGATGGGCATCAAAGGTCGAGGCTGAGATGGCATGTTCAAAATCAAATTGAATGCCATCTTCGGCGGCTATCATGCTCACCCGCTCAAACATGGCCTGCACGCCTTCGTCATCCGTTCTATATTTTGTTTTTAAGTGCTCAAGTACCGTGCCCGAACTAGCCCCGCGATCGCTCAATTCATAGCTGCGCAAGGTCCATGAAACTTCATTTTCGAGGCCCAATTGCCGCAGGGCCTTTTCAATGCGACGTTTGCCGATCCAGCACCAGGGGCAAACGGGATCGCTATAAAGTGTCAATGAGAGCATGGGGGATTATACGCTAGATAGCCGTCGATTCGTTCCAACCTTGTAGGGGCGCACGGCAGCGCCCATTTAAATGCGGGACCCAGCCCCTTCGCCACCTCACCCCATCCCCCTCCAAGGTAATTGGCCCCCTTCCCCTCTCCCAGCTCGCTTACAAGATAAGCGCCGTTGCGTGGCTCGCTTAGGGAGAGGGGAAGGGGGCGTGCTTCTTGACGTTACCTTGCGCAAACAAGCCAGATGGATCCGGGCCCCACGTTTCACGTCCGTAGGGGCCGCATTCATGCGGCCCCTCTCGCCCCAATGAGTCGCCCAAAAAATAGATCCCGCGCTGATTTGGCGCGGGATCTTGTAAGGCCTAAACACTTAAATTAAAAAAACACTTGGAGTTGGGTCGCTCGCGCCAATGCCGCTAACGTGCCCTCGCCAAAACTAATTAATCGTTACCGTCATGACCATGCCCGTACAACCCAACAAACACGAAGTGCCGCAAGAATGATTGTCACAATGAATGCGGTAAATCGTGCCACTCGTGCCAGAAAAAACGCGATTGGTTGGAAAACTGGTGAAATTATCTGGGCCGCAGACGCTCGAGCCGGTGCCATCGTCAATATGCACCGTATGGCCTGCGCTCAGATTAAAAGTCACGCTCGTGCCTGAGTTCACATTGAGCGAGCTAGGGGAAAAAGTTGAACCCGAGTTTGTCACCACGATCGGCGTATAGGTGGGCGTCACGGTCGGGCTGCAAGCTGGGCAAGGCGTGGGGCTGGCCGTCGCAGTACCCGGCACCGGTGTGGCTGCTGGCGACATAGGCGAACTGCTCGGTGAGCATGCTGCCATAAACCAGGCAAAAGCTGCTGCCAGCCAAATCGCAAGAATTGCTTTTTTCATCGCCCCTCCGTTTGCATTCACACTTAGAAGTATAGCCTGTCATTCTGCTAAAGAAATTCCAAAAGCCCTTTAATCGACATAAGGCCTCTATAAAACCTAACAATCTTTTTCGACAGGTGAAATTCTTGGCGCAAAAGCCATACGTCTATCTATTATATGGCCTCTTATGAAATTCAACGCCATGTTCGTCAGGCCTCTGCTCCTTGCCACAACTCTCTACCTCAACGCCTGCCAATCTAATCTCAACAGCCTAAGCCCTAGCGCTGACGCCGCCAGTATGTCGAACGCCAGCATCACGGTGAGCGTGGTCGATGGCGCCGCGCCTGTGAACGGCAAGACCGTGGCTTTAATTGCGCCCGATGGCAGCAAGCAGGTGATCAATACGGGCAGTGGTGGCAACGCGACGGGCGAGGCTAAATTTGAAGGCCTTATCATCGAAGGTCGCTACAGCGTTGGCTTCGAAGCTCAGGCCAGCGTGGCCCCGGCCTTGAGTCAAGTCTATCTCAGCGCCCAAAGTCCACAGGCCAACGTCACACTCCAGGCTGGCGGCAGCGCTTTGCTTATTTCACCAGCGCCTTTTCAAAACAATTGGTATCCCTGGGCCAGTCAACAATTCAACTACACGCTGACCTATAGCAATGACTCAGCCCTGCAGGCTGACTTGGCGTTGAGTGTCGATGCGAACAGCTTGCCCTCAGGCTGGAGCGTCAGCTTCAGCGCGCCCATGATTAAGAAAGGCGAGAGTGTCACGGCCGCCATCTTCACCTCAGATGGTTCGCTCACTAGCACTGCCAACGTAAAATTGCTGGGAAATGCGGGCGCTATTCAGAACCTGGCCGTGGCCAGCCTAAGCAAAGGCTGGTCCATCACCATCACCCGCAACATTCATCAACGAACAGATCTTACTTTTGTCTGGCCGAACATGACAGGCACCAATTTTTTCGAGTCAAATTTCAACATCAGCGTCACCGCCAAGAACCTGCCCTCAGGCGTGCGGCCCGACCTGGTGGGCGGCGTGGGCCTCGTGACCTGGTATCGCTGGAGCAATGACGGAGTCTATAACCCGCCCACCTATTATTTCTCGGCGTTCACCGAATTCTCAGACACCCAACCGCCCCTCGATGGCAGCGTACGAACCGCAAGATTTAAAGGAGGAATTCTGGCCGCTCCCTCGGGCCTTAAACTCTGGGCCGTACGCTTACTATTTCAAAACTCGTTGCGCGTGGGCCACATCACGTACCCCTTCAGCGACGAAATCTTATGGCAAAACGCCAATCTCGGGCCTGTTGGCTGGGCCACCACCACCTATTGAGGCATTCATGAAACGGCACGCATTCACCCGCTTGATCCTAACCCCCGCCCTCCTTGCCAGCGCGCTGTTTGCGTTGGGCTGCTCAATGAAAGGCGACATGGGCCCCCAAGGCGCGCAAGGCCCGGCTGGCCCGCAAATCACGCCCACGTATTACTACAACAGCAATTTTGACTCGCAGGCGAATCTGAGTGAGTGGACGGT
>CAZFUM010000056.1:0-14185 GCA_964521965.1 uncultured bacterium
GCCCAACGAGCTACCATTGCTCCACCCCGCGTCAGGTGGTCGTGCCGTTCTCTTGCTAAAAAAACTGCCGGGAGCCGGAATCGAACCGGCACGGCCCTTAGAGGCCAACGGATTTTAAGTCCGGTGCGTCTACCAATTTCGCCATCCCGGCGTAGGCGCTCTTAAGGAGTCGGGATTATAGGTGCCGTTCCCCTCCTCCGTCAAGGCCCGATCACGAGGCCTTGCAGTAAGAGGCCTCGTGACTTGTCATTAATCCTTAAGTAAATCGCCTAAAGCCATGCTTAAACCTGGATTTCCCGAACTGGCCACCGACGAAGCATGCACGTTTGATTTGCGCAGGCGCGACGAAAGTATATAGACCATGCTGTGCAGCAAGGTGATGGCGATTTCGGGTTCTGCGCGCAAGAACTCAAAGAGACGTTGGCGCGTGACAGCAAGCACGATGCTGTCTTCGACTGCGATGATGCTGGCAGAATTTGGCTCGCCATCAAAGACGCTCATCTCGCCAAAGATGCTGCCTGAACCCAGCAATGCGATCTCTTTTTGATCAAGGTCATCGCCAGTTTTGTAAACCTTGACGCGGCCTGACAAAATTATATAAAGCGTTTCGCCTTGGGCGCCTTCGCGCAATAAGGCTGAACCGGCTTCTACCGACTCGCGTCGGGCTATCCCCAGGACCTTTTTGAACGCATCAGGTGAAAGCGCGTCAAAAAGGTTCATCTCAGGGTGGAAATCGTCCATGTGTATTGTCGACATTTCGCCAAGCTCCTAAAAACTGCGCCATTATAGCCTTGGGGGGCTAAAAAAGCCTGGGTTTTAAAGGGTTTGAATTGCAGGCTTTCTTCTATTAATATCAGGGCTTTCACCCTCGGCGAGACATGGAAATCAGGCCACCCAACAAGCCCAATTATCCCGGTGTGGCCGCGATGCTGTCTCAGGCCTTCGGACAGCCGTGGGATGCCGAAGATCTTATGGGGCGGGTCATGGCTGATCCGCTTTACGATCCCAACCTGGTCTATCTCGCCCGCGAAAAGGGCGAGACCTTAGGTTTCGCGGCCACGGTGGTTGAGGGTGAAAACGCTTGGCTTAAGTTAATCGCCATCGCGCCCAGTCGACAGCGCCAAGGCTTGGGTCGCGAGATGCTCGATCGCCTTCGTGAAAGATTGCGCGGTGAAGGTGCTCGGCGCTGGCAGGTTGGTTTTGCGCCGCCGCCCTTCATAGCGCCGCCACCTAGCGCTGAGAGTTTGGGTTTTTTTCAAGCACTTGGTTTTTCAGCTCAGCCAGGTGGTTGCCTGGGAAAAATAGTAGGCCATGCCGGGCTCGTGCCCGATAAACCAAATTTCGATGCCTGCCGCAGCTTGATGCAAGCGGTGAACGAGTCGTGGTGGCCTGAAGTCGAAGAGCGCCTAAGTTTTAAGATCACACGATGCGCCCAAAGCCGGGACCAAAAGGCTTTAGCGCTGGCCGAACCTGGCCGCTGGGTGGGGCCTGTCTTTGGCGCGGCCGATGCCAGTGAGGGCAGTTTGCAAGAAGCCGCCGAAGGGGCCTTGGCCCTGGCAGCGGCTCAACCCGGAGAACTGCGCTTCTGGGATTCTCGGCCACTCAGCTTTTGGTCTGGCAAGCTGCCTTGGGTCAGTTTGCAGCCCTTAAGCCAGCTCACGCGTGAGTTTGACTGAGAAAAATACTTAGTCCTAACGGAGAAGAAAGTCATGATGAACTTATCTAAAAAAGCATTGTCGATACAGCCGTCACCGACCTTGGCCATTACGGCAAAGGCGAACCAGATGAAGGCTGATGGCAAAGACGTTGTGGGTTTTGGGGCCGGCGAGCCCGATATGGATACGCCTGCCTATATTAAAGAAGCGGCTATTGCCGCCATTAACGCGGGCTTCACCAAGTACACCCCTAGCTCGGGCATTATGGACTTGCGCAAAGCCATAGCCGAGAAGCTAGCCAAAGAAAATGGCGTGCAAGTCGAGCCGAGCCAAATTGTGGTGAGCAATGGCGCCAAGCACAGTATTGCCAATGTTTGCCAAGCCTTGCTCAATGAGGGTGACGAAGTCATCATCCCCGCGCCGTATTGGGTTTCTTATCCTGAGATTGTGAAGATGTACGGCGGCAAGCCGGTCATCGTTGACACGCTTGAAGAAGACGGTTTTTTGCTTAAGGCTCAACGTCTTGAAAAGGTAATCAACGAAAAGACCAAGCTCTTTATATTATGCTCACCCAGCAATCCCACGGGCTCAATGTACGACGCAGCCCAATTAGCTGAGTTGGCTGAGGTGTTGTCTAAACGCGATATCTATACACTGTCAGATGAGATTTACGAAAAGTTGATCTATGATGGCGCCAAGCATATTTCGATAGCATCGCTGCCGGGTATGGCTGATCGGACGATCACGATCAATGGCATGTCGAAAGCTTATTCGATGACGGGCTGGCGTATTGGTTACGCCGCAGGGCCGAAAGACCTGATGAAAGCCGTCGACAATATTCAGTCGCATGGCGCCAGCAATCCGGTTTCGATATCGCAAAAGGCAGCCTTGGCCGCCCTGAAAGGCGATGGGGTGCAGCTTGAAGCCATGCGAGTGGAGTTTCAAAAGCGCCGCGACGTGATGGTGCAAAAGCTCAATGCCATTCCGGGCGTCACGTGCCTCAAACCCCAAGGCGCTTTTTACTGCTTTCCTAATGTATCGGCCCACTTTGGTAAAAGCCGCCCAGGCGGGGCGCCCATCCAAGACAGTACGGCCTTTGCCTCGCAATTGCTCGAGGCCGAAGGCGTGGCCGTGGTGCCCGGTGCTGATTTTGGGGCCAGCGACTTTATGCGCCTGAGCTATGCCACCGATCTGGCTTCGATTGAGAAGGGCCTCGAACGTATCGCCCGCTTTTGCGCAAGTCTCGCCTGAGCGCTTGACACCGAGTGACTAAGGCCAAGACCGATAGGAGCAAGCTTGAGTTCTTGCGCCAAAGCTTGGCGGCTCGACAA
This sequence comes from uncultured bacterium, assembly GCA_964521965.1. Classification (GTDB taxonomy): domain Bacteria; phylum Oederibacteriota; class JAJYGY01; order JAJYGY01; family DAIDJD01; genus CAZFUM01. The sequence goes on from CAZFUM010000056.1 coordinate 2,987, forward strand.
GCCAAGCCGGGGCCGCACGAATTGATGCTCTTGCTTGACGGTTTGAACCCCGATTTTAATATCGGCAAAATATTTCGCAGCGCTGAGACCTTTGGCTGCGCCGGTATCTACCTGGCGGGGGTAGAATGGTTTGATCCAGGTTCGGCGGTAGGGGCCTTTAAAAAAGTGCCTTCGAAGTTTTTTAAGACTGCGGCCGAGGCGGTCAAAGACTTGCAGGCTCAAGGTTACACGCTCTATGCATTGGCCCCTGGCGAAGGCGACGTACTGGGGCAGGTCGACTTAGAGCAGCGTTGCGCCTTTGTATTAGGCAATGAAGCTACGGGATTGAGTTTTGATCCGCTGGCCCTAGGGGTTAAATCGTTGCGTATTCCGCAGTATGGTTTGTCACAGAGCTTGAACGTCAGTGTGGCTGCAGCCGTGGCCAGCTGGGAATGGCTGAGACGCTGGGCTAAGCGCGATGCCGAGACGATGCCCCAGCCGGGCGATTTGCGCGGCGCAAGGCAAGAGCACCTAACACCCAAGCAGGAGGAAGCATGATCAAGAAAATGACCTGGGTCTTAAGCCTGGCTCTGGCGCTGGTATTTCCATTGGGCGCATCAGACTCAGCCGCGATCTACGGCGAGCGCGGTGAAGTCAGCGCCGACAAGGCCATCAAGTTGCTGCGTGAGGGCAATGACCGGCTGGTGAAAGGCCGGGTGGCAAATCCCCACACCAATAAAGAACGGCGCAATGAGATCGTGGCAGCCCAGCACCCCATCGCCACTGTTTTGAGCTGCGCTGATTCGCGCGTACCGCTTGAGCGAGTTTTTGATGCGGGGTTTGGCGATATTTTTGGCGTGCGTGTTGCGGGTAATACGGCTGCGGGCGATCAGGTCATTGGCACAGTGGAATATGGGGTGCTTCATGTCGGCACTAACTTAGTGCTGGTCTTGGGCCATAGTAGCTGTGGCGCGGTAAAGGCCGCCTTGGGCCACCACAAAGAAAAAGACACCTCGATCGAAGGCCTCATCAAGAGCATTCAGCCCGCGGCCGATATGGCCAAGGACAAGCTGGGACGCCTTTCGGGCCAAGAATTGATGGAAGCAGCGGTTGAACGCAATGTGCTACAGAGCATGGAAGACCTGCTCATGAAGGCCCCCAAGCTGGCTCAGTTGGTGCGCGACGGCAAAATTAAAGTGGTAGGTGGGATTTATCAATTGGCCACCAATCGAGTCGAGTGGATCGGCGAGCATCCTGATCAGGCCTTGATTCTTTCGGGCAAGAAGGCCAAGAGCAAATGAGCGGCATGCGTGAGCAGGTGCGCGAAATCTACGAGCGGCCTTTTTTAGATTTGATCTTTGAGGCCCAGCAGATTCATCGCTTGAATCACCCCGTCGGGGTGGTTCAGCTGAGTACCTTGCTTTCTATTAAAACCGGCGCTTGCGTTGAAGATTGTGCCTATTGTGCTCAATCAGCACGCTATCAAACCGGTCTTGATGCCGAGCCGCTCATGGCCCTGCCTGAAGTGCTAGCCAAAGCAAAGGCTGCGGCGGCTGGCGGGGCTACTCGTTTTTGCATGGGAGCAGCCTGGAAAAAAGTCAGCGACAAAGACATGCCTGCGCTATGCGATATGATTAGCGGCGTAAGCCAATTGGGCCTTGAAACTTGCATGACTCTGGGCTCGCTCGAACCCCAACAGGCTCAAAAGCTCAAGGGCGCGGGTTTAGACTATTACAACCATAATATCGATACATCGCCCGAGTACTATGGGCAGGTCATTAGTACGCGCAGCTTTGGCGAACGCATCGACACCCTGCGCGCCGTGCGTGAAGCCGGGGTCAAGGTCTGCAGTGGCGGTATCATGGGCATGGGCGAGTCGCGCACAGACCGTATCTCATTCTTAAGCGAGCTGGCCAGCTTGCCCGAAGCGCCTGAATCCGTGCCCGTGAACCGCCTGGTGCCTATGCCCGGCACACCCTTGGCTGAGACACCCCTGATCGACGGTCTTGAATTTGTGCGCGTGATCGCCACAGCCCGCATCTTGTTCCCTAAGAGCGAAGTCAGGCTTTCGGCCGGGCGCGAGAGCATGTCCGATGAGCTGCAAGCACTTTGCTTTTTAGCGGGCGCCAACTCAATTTTCTACGGTGAGAAGCTGCTCACCGCGCCCAATCCTGAGTCAGATGCTGATCGCAAGCTCTTTGACAAGCTGGGTTTGAAAGCGCAAAGAGCGCCCGCGAGGGCGTAAGCAGCAACGCCACCCGACGGTGGACGAGGGAATGCCTTTCTACGGGGCCGCATTCATGCGGCCCCATAGAATGGGTGCACCGAGTTACAATCGGGATGGAATAGTTTGTTGGGATGGTTCTTCCTTTCCAACAATTTGCGGTAAAAGCAGTCCAGCTGCTTTTCCGTAGAAGGGGGACGAGGAGCCAATCCTCGCCCTGTGCCGGGGGTGAGACCAGACGAGCCCCGACGAAAAGTCCTTCTGGTTTTTTACGAGCGCGCCATGTCATCCACAAGCAAAGCATTAAAGTGTCGTGAATGCGGCAAGGAGTATCCCCTAGCGGCTCACTATGTCTGTGAGTTTTGCTTTGGGCCACTAGAAGTTGCCTATGATTACGTCAAGATTGCCAAGACCGTAAGTCGCGAGAAAATCGCTGCTCGAGCTTTGACCATGTGGCGTTATAAAGAGTTTCTACCTGCCAATGGCGATAATCCGGTGACTCTGCATGAGGGCTTCACGCCCTTGTTGCCGGCCAAGAATCTGGGCAAGCTGCTCGGTTTGAAAGAGCTCTATATCAAGAATGACTGCGCAAACCCGACTCACTCATTTAAAGATCGAGTGGTTTCGGTTGCCGTGACCAAGGCACTTGAGTTGGGCTTTGACACGATTAGCTGCGCTTCAACGGGCAATTTGGCTAATGCAGTGTCAGCCTATGGGGCAAAAGCTGGCATGAAGCGCTATGTCTTCATCCCCCATAATTTAGAATCTGGAAAAGTTGTAGCTTCGAATGTTTATGAGCCTTATTTAGTCAAGGTCGAGGGCAACTATGACGAAGTCAATCGCCTCTGCTCTGAGATCGCGGGCAAATACCCTTGGGCATTTGTGAATATCAATGTTAGGCCCTATTACGCCGAGGGTAGCAAAACATTGGGCTTTGAGGTGGCTGAGCAATTGGGCTGGCGCTCGCCCGACCATGTGGTGGTGCCCATGGCTTCAGGCAGCATGCTGACGAAAATCTGGAAAGGCTTGAAGGAATTTGAAAAATGCGGCCTTATCGGTGCCGTGAAGACCCGGGTTAGCGGAGCCCAAGCGTTAGGATGCTCGCCGATTTCAACCGCCTATCTCGAAGGCACTGACACTTTCCGGCCCGTCAAGCCCGACACCATTGCTAAATCCTTGGCCATTGGTAATCCCGCAGATGGTTATTATGCCCTGCAAACAATCAAAGAATCTGGCGGTGCGGCTGAAAGGGCCTCGGACGACGAAATCATCGCTGGCATCAAGCTTTTGGCCTCGAGCGAAGGTATTTTTGCCGAAACCGCGGGTGGCGTGACGATTGCTTGCCTGAAGAAACTTGTCGAAAGCGGTAAAATCAAGAAAAATGAATGTACCGTGGCTTACATCACTGGCACCGGCCTTAAGACCCAAGAAGCTCTGCATGGTGAGCTGGCTGAGCCTGTCACCATCAAAGCAAACCTGGCTGCTTTTGAATCTAGCCAAAAAACCCTGCCCGAGAGTAAGAAAGGAAAACCTGGACATGCCCGTTAAAGTTCTCATCCCTACGCCTTTGCGCAATCTGACCAACGACGCCTCTGAGGTCAGCATTGAAGCGGTTGACGTCACGGCGATGATCTCGGCCCTTGAGGCCAAGCATCCTGGCTTGCGTGAACGGCTTTGCGACGACAGCGGCAAGCTACGCCGCTTTGTGAACGTGTACTTAAATGAAGAAGACATACGTTTTTTGCAGGCTGAAGCTACCGCTCTTAAAGATGGCGACGAAGTGAGCATTGTGCCGGCCATTGCAGGTGGGTTCTGATGCGGTCAGCCAAGCCGACCGCGGCCAAGCCGACCGCGGCCAAGCCGACCGCGGCAAAAAAGCGCAGCTCCAAAGTTCGTACGGGGCGTCGCCTCGAACTTGATTTTCCAGCGCGGCTGGTTAACCAACCTATTCTTTATGAGTTGGTTAAGAAGTTTGATCTGGTGCCCAATGTAAGGCGTGCTAGCGTGACTCAAAAATTTGGTTATATCCAGCTCGAGCTCTTGGGCAGTGAAGTGGCCATCGAAAAGGGCATTCGTTACCTCATCAAGCGTGGCATACGGGTGGAACCTATCGTTAAAGATGTTTTGGAAAGCTAGTTTTTAAAACCTGCGCAATTGCGTGGGGAAAAGATCCCAGGGGAACAGCGTGTACCGGCCGGCATGCTGTGGGGAGGGTTCGTGGCAATCATGCTATTGAAAGTAGCGGCGCTAAGTAATCCCGCTACGGTGGCCGGTGCCATCGCGAATAATGTACGCGAGGGCAAGGAAGTTGAAATGGTGGCGATGGGAGCGCGCAGTGTGAATCAGGCCGTTAAGGCTATAGCCATTGCCCGAGACTACTTGCGCGAAGATAAAATCGACATTTGCTGTCGGCCTGAATTTATCCATCTCATGATTGATGGCGTTGAGAAGAGCGCTATCAAGCTGGTGGTACTGGCCCAGAAAGGCTAATCGTGGAATTGGCGCCTCTTACACCCGCAGACCTCAAGATCGCGGCCAAGCTCGTTCGTACGGGCGGCCGCGATCTCGCATTTATGAGCGAGGCTGCGCTCAAAACTCAGACCTTTAACGATCCGGATCGCGACGACGCATTTTTGCTGAAGGCCGTCGAAAAAAAGAAAATGATAGGCCTGGGCCTGGGTGTGGCTCGCAAAAGCGGTGAGGTCAAGGCCGGTTGGATCAAGCATGTTGGCGTCGAGGCCCGCTGGCGCCGCAAAGGCGTGGGTAGCCTCTTAGTGGCTGAGCTCGAGCGGCGCTTTCACAAGCGTCAAATTCTCGACATTCGAGTGGGGGCCTGCCCTGCGCCCTATATCAGCGGCGGTGTGCGCGTTGACGACACCCCCATGATTTGTCTCTTGCTACGCCGAGGATTTGATTTCAAAGACATGGTTCGTGACATGACAGCTGACTTGAGGCGCTTCAAGCCTAAGTTCAGCTCAGACGAAATGAGCTTGATGAAAAAGGCCCGTATTCGTAAGGCGGGCCCTAAGGACCGCGAAGCCTTGTTAGCCATGGTGGGTCAGGCCTTCCCTTTCTGGGTGCAAGAAGCTCGCATGGGTCTGGATATCGGCTTTACGTTTATTGCTGAAGATGCTGGCCAGATCGTGGGCTTTGGCTGCGGTGATGCTAGCAACCCAGGCTGGTTCGGCCCCACCGGCACGCTTGAGAGTCAGCGTGGCAAGGGCCTCGGCAAGTTGCTTTTGCTCAAATCACTCGAAGAGATGAAACGTCGCAAGCACAAAGAAGCCCGCATTCCCTGGGTGGGTCCCATTGGTTTCTATAGCCGTTTTAGTGGTGCTTTGATGGGTCCGGTTTATTTTACCATGACCAAGAAACTCACATGATCGAGGCCTATCAGGGCAAAGTGCCTAGCTTTGGCAAGCATGCCCGCGTTCATAGTAGTGCCACCGTGATTGGCGATGTGAGCCTGGCAGATGATGTCAGCCTTTGGCCCGGCAGCGTTTTGCGCGGCGATTACAACAGCATCAAAGTTGGCAGAGGTTCGAATATTCAAGACAACGCCGTGTTGCATAATGACCATACCCACCCTTGTGAAGTGGGTGAAGACTGTGTGGTTGGGCACTTGGCCTGCGTGCATGGCTCAAAGGTAGGCCATCGCTGCTTAATCGGCATCCACGCCATTTTACTCAATGGCAGCATTATCGGTGACGAATGCGTGATTGGCGCCGGCACGTTGATTCCTGAAGGCAAAGTCATCCCGCCACGCTCCTTGGTGCTGGGCGTGCCCGGAAAAATCATACGTCAGGTCACCGACGAAGAAGTGGCCAAGACCCTTTTATCGGCCGAGCATTATCGCGGATATGCTGAGCGGCAATTACCCTTGCTGGGCGCTGCATGAGCGAACTCAGGGATCTCGAAAACCTGCTCAATAAGGCCAAAGCGGGGTCTGCGCCGCCTGTGATTTTGATTCATGGTGACCAAGATTATTTGGTGAAGCAGGCCTATGACCGCTTGCTCGAAGCGCTGGTGCCTGAAGATTTGCGCGCCTTTAATATGGAACAGCTCGATGGTAGCAAGGCCGGCGCCTTAGATGTGCTCGATGCCTGGTCTATCGTGCCGATGATGGCAGGCCCCAAAGTCGTGGGCGTGCCCGAAGCCCGTTATTTTCAATCGAAAAAAAATGGCGCAGAAATTCTGACCCGCGCCAAAGAGAGTTGGGAAAATGGTGAGCACGCTGCCTCAACCCGGCACCTTGCTCGCGCCCTGAGTCTGCTTGAAACCAATTGGGAAGATGCTCAAGGTCGTTCGCCCGAAGATATTGCCGCAGCTCTCGACGCATCCTCTGAGCATGTCGGCGGCGCTTGGTTCAGCCAGGCCCTCTCGGCAGGCCTGGGTGCGGGCGTGGCGATTCCTAGTAGCGTCGACGAGTCGGGTATACTCGCCGATGGCATCGAGCAGGCCCTGAGTGTCGGTGTGTCATCTTGCCTGGTGTTTTCGACCTTGGCCGCAGATGGGCGCAAGCGTATCTATAAAATGATTCAAGAACGCGGGGCTGTGCTGCATTTTTCTAAAGAAGCCAAAGGCCCTCAGGCGTCCCAGACCGCAGCCGTATTATTGCGCGGTCTGCTTAAGCAACAAAATGTGGGCATGAACCCGCGCGCCATGCAGCGCTTGCTTGGCTCTGCGGGTCATGATTTGGGTTTAATGAGTCAAGAGTTGGCCAAAATGGTTTCTTACGCTCACCCCCGTACTGAAATTCAAGAGGCTGATCTCGACGCGGTTTGCGAAGCCCAGCCCGAAGAAAGCATCTTTAAGTTGCTTGATATCTTGGCTGAACGCGACAAGGGCTTGCCCAAACTGCTGCCCCTGCTCAAGTCGATTTTGGCCCAGCATGAATTAGGCATGGTCTTTAACACCCTGGCCAAGGAACTGCGGCGCTTGTTACAGTGCCGGGCTATGATGGATGAAGGCTTGGTGGCTGCCCGTTTAGTTGATTTTCCGTCTTATCGCGCCCAGACCCACCCCAAGCTTATTAAAGATCTTCCCGCGGGTTTGGCTACAGAATGGAAAAAGCTTAATGCCTATCCTGCCTTTAAAGCTTTTGAGCGCTGTCGCAAATTTAGTGAAAAGGAACTGAGGGCATGGCTGGCTCGTCTAACCGATATGAACCTGGGCCTGAGGGGTTCGGGCGGCGACATGGAAAGATCCCTGCTAGAGCTTTGCTTGCTGATTTGCGGAGCCCGCGAAGAGGAGTTGGTATGAAGGTTCTAAGCTGTCTGGCGTTGCTGGCCCTAGGCGTAAGATTATGGGCTGCCGAGGGGCTTGGCCCGGTGCCGGGCAAGGGAAGCATGTCCAAGGCCAAAGAGCATATGGCTGCCGGACGTTGGGCCCAAGCTGCAGCCGAGTATGAAGCCTGCAGCCCCCAAAAGGCTGGCCGCAGTGAAGGTTGGCGCCTGAACAATTGGGGCCTGAGCTTGATCAAGGCTGAACGCGCAGGCGAGGCCTTGCCCGTGCTGGATAAGGCGGTGGCTGCAGACCCCAAGAATTTCACAGCTCGCGCTAATCTCGGGGCAGCCTATGAGACTTTAGGTGACCGGGTTAAGGCCATCGACGTTTACCGGCGCGCGCTTGAATTGCTCAAGCAAGAGAATCAAGCTCTGGGCAAGGGCAAGCAGCGTGATCCTGAGGCCGAAGGGCCCAAGACCGCGACAACACCTGCGCCCGGTGACTTTCAAGAGGCGCCTAGCAAGCTCAAGGGCGAGGTTCTCAAAAAAGCGCTTGAGGTGGCCCACCGTTTGATGGATGAGGGTAAATGGGCTGAAGCAGCCGCGGCCTATGCGGCCGTGGGTATTTGTTCGCCTGCAAAACGTGAAGGCTGGCGTTTAAACAATTGGGGCCTAGCCCTGCTGCGCCAAGGCCAATATTCAGATGCGGTGATGCGCTTTCTTAAATCGGTCGAGACCTTTCCAGACAACCCCACGGCCTGGAACAACCTTGGCGTGGCCTATGAAAATTTGGGCAAGTCTGAAAAAGCGAAAGAAGCCTATGCTCACGCGGCTCAACCCCAGCAAAGTGGCAAGTTTGATCAAGCTCGGGCCGAGCTCAATGGCCTCAAATTAGATTTTATGGCTGAAAAGCGTCTCTGGGAGGCCGCGCGATAAATGTCTGCGCGGGCTAAGCAGCTCATGCGAAGGGCGGCTTGCCTGGCCGCCCTTTGTTTTTGGCACAGCGGCCTCAGAGCGATCGAGGCGCCGCTGTCGGTGAGCACGCTTGAGTTGAGCTGCGACCAAGCCGAATACTGGCGCTATGATTGGGTTGAGATCACCGTGCGCATGCCTCAGCCTAGCACGGCGCTTGGCGCTGGCCCCCTGCTGGCTCGCATTCGCCAAGGCGGCCATGACGTGGCGGGCATGCGTGGCCGTGAAAAAGCCGTTCTCATTTATGACCCGCTTGCAAAAGTCTGGCGGGGCCGCTGGCCGATTCCATTCAATCCCGTCTTGGGCGACTACCAAGTTGAACTGCTCGCCAACCCTGCCAGCGCCAAAGCGCGCAAGGTCTATGCCGGGCCCGGCATAGATTATTGGGTGCGTTGGGACGAAAAGGCCCCCCCTCAGGCTGAGACCAGCTTTCGCATTCTAGGCCGCCCGCCTTATGACTTGCCGCCTGGGTTTGCGGCCATGACGCTCGAACCAGGGCGCCATGGTTACAATCTTTTTCCGGGCGTCGATGGCGAGAAGCCTTCGTGGTATCGCATTTTAGAGTGGGCCCGATTTATGCATGCCGATGCCTTTTGGCATGCGGGTTCTTTGACCTATGCCAACAACAAGGGCAAGCAACGCACCTGGGAGCCCCAGCACCTCAATATGACGCGCCAGTTTGCGGCTGAGGTTGCAGCGAGGGGGCAGGGTCCTGCTTTTGGCTCTTATATCGTGCTCTACATGGTCGGTGGCGACTTTGCCCATACGCCCTACACCTTTACCACCGCTTATGAAAAGGCCACCGATAGCCTGCACTCGTTGCGTTTTATCAGCATGGGTGATGAGCGCCGCAAGCGCGAAGTGGTGGCCATGATGCAAGAACTCAGCAACACAGCAGGCATCTCGTATATTGGCTTTGATTATGTGCGCAATGACAAGGGCGGCCTAGAATTCACCGATGAGTTCGTACGCGACATGCAACTGCAATTGCCTGAAGAACTGCGCCAATCGACGCTCGAGCAGCGCCAGCTTTGGCTGGGGCGCGAGCTGGCTTTAGATAAATGGGATGAGCCCTTAGAGCATCTTTGGGAATGGTGGAAAGCCCGTCGTATGGCCAAGGTCATGAAGTCTATGATTGATGAATCAGGCGTCAGCAAGCCGTTCTTTCTTTTTTCCTTGGGCTGGAACATGGGCCATCAGCATGGCCAGGACTGCTTTATGTTTAATGACGCTGGCATTGCATTTAACGCCCCTATGTTCTATGAGGTGGATGAGGGCCAGCACAATGCCATGATGCGAGAGTGGCAAAGCTATTTAACAAATCCCGGCGGCAGTTTCGTCACCGGTCAGCCGGTGGATGACCATCTTTTGCGCAACAAACGTCAATTGACAGGGCCCGAAGAGCATTTCACGCGCGCCATGGACACCCTGAGCATACTCAAACCGCGGGCGGCTCACTTGGGCTACTTTTGGCATGATCTGAATCGCGCCTTGGCCGGCGGGCGCGGGCCCCACGACATTCGTGAATGGGCCATTACGGGCGCTTCGGTTATATCGCGTCTGCGTGAAAGTGACGGGGTCGTGCCGATGCGCCTTGAAATTACCGAGGGCAAGCACATACCCTTAGGTGTGGCATTTCAAGTGCGAGTGACCAATTTGACAGCTAAGCCCCTAGCCTTGATTCGCTTAGATGGCGTGTGGACACCCGGGGTACTCAGCTATTCGCCCAACTATATTGACGTGCCAAAGCTTAAGCCCTTTGAGACTCGAGATATTCCATGGTTGGCGAGTTGGGATGCGCGTGAAATCAAAGAACGTTACCGCGACACAGCCCCTGACCTGCGCATGATTGCTGTGCGCGGCCGCGCGGTGGGGGGTAATTTTAAGCGTCCGGCCTTTACCTTTTTGCTGGTGGGTGACCGTGCGGCTGCCCTGGCCAAGGGGCAAGCAGACAAGAACGGAACTCCGGAACCGGTGCTTGAGGCCCATCCAGCGTCCACACCGCTGACAGGCCCTACACCGCCGCCTTTAGCGCCATTCATGAGTCCTATTCTTCCGAATACACCGCTTTTATCGCCTTCGACCGCGAGTCCATTAGGTCAAGAGCTAGCACCATGATGCGAGCCTGCCTTGTCTTCGTGGTGGGCCTGCTCTTGGCTGCCCAGCTTAAATCTCATGTGCTGTCTGAGTTCAGCTGCGAGCGCCCTCGCATGGTCGATGCAGGAACTTGGCATAATGTCAGCATGGCGGCCGCGGCTTTAAATGGCATTAGCCTCACTCCGGGGGCTCAGCTTTCTTTTACACAAGTCATGCAGCCCTTGTGGGATAACAATTCTTTTCGCGAAGGCCGCACGCTTTATGGTGGCAAGGTGATCATGAGCAAGGGTGGGGGCTATTGCCAAGTCAGCACCGCACTCTATAACGCAGCTCTGTTAGCCGGTCTTAGCATTGTTGAGCGCCACACCCATTCTTTTCATGATGTCGAAGATGCCTATGTGCAGCCGGGTCGAGATGCTGCCATTAGTCGTGAAGGTCGTAAAAATCTGATCATTAAAAATGGCCGAAGCTATCCGGTGACCTTGAAAATTTGGGCACAAGATTTGACGGTCTTTGTAGAGGTGCTGGGTGCAGGTAAGCCGCGCAAGCGTTGGCTGCGAGTTGAACCTGAAATGCGGCCTCGCCCAGAAAGAATTGTCGAAAGTAGTGAAGAAGCGGAGCTTGTTTTAGATGAAGGGGCCGATGGCTGGAAAGCCCCCCCCCACCCCCCCCCCCCCCCCCCCCCCCCCCCCACCCCCCCCC
>CAZFUM010000057.1:0-14046 GCA_964521965.1 uncultured bacterium
TGTAGGGGCCGCATTTATGCGGCCCCTCTTTAAGATCGGAATCTCCATTTTTGGGTAGGCCGGGAATTCAAATCGAGTAGATCCGAGAACCAAGCGTAGCTAGGTCGGGGCCGGATAAATCCGGCCCCTACAAAAGTAAAACGTAAGGATAAAATGACCCTAAAGAAAAGAAGTATCGACCGAAAAAAGATGCGTTTAGGTGGTTGGAGCTATGCCAGTCCCGGCATCTATTTCGTGACGATATGTTGTCAAAATGCCCAATGCCTATTTTCAAATTTTGAATCGCCCCACTTACTCAACGAATATGGCCAAATAGTTTCAAATGCCGCCAGGAAATTAAATGACGTTGAAACCGGTATCAAGATGATTGAATTTGTTGTCATGCCGAACCACGTTCATTTAGCCATTGAAGTCTTGCAGCGTGGAGCAAACTTGAGCGAAGTGATCCGCAGATTCAAAGCGCGTACAGCCCGAAGCATCGGGGGCAATGAATCGGGAACCTTTGTCTGGCAGCGTGGTTTTCACGACAAAATCGTAAGGAGCGATGAGGCACTCGCATCAATAAAAGAATATATCAAAAACAACTCAGCATCGTGGATTCGGAATAAAATTTAACGGCCGAGTAGATCCGAGTACCAAGCGTAGCTAGGTCGGGCCGGATAATTCCGGCTGCTCACGCCAGTGAAACCAGCGTCTTAATCAATCGCCTTCTTCTAACCACTTCAAAGAGTCTTCCAGATTTCCGCAAATTCTTAAATCGGTTTTCTTGCCAAAGAGGGCCAAAGCCTGGTGGAATGCGCGAACTGCAATTCCAACCAGTCCTGAGAGCCCATAGATCGATGAACGACGTATTTTATGGGTGCGTTCAAAGCGGGCAGCCTTCCATTGCTGGGCGACAGCCGAATCATAAACCGCACCCGTGACGTTCGACAACAAATAGACGCTATCATCTGGCTCAGCATCGACGATCTTGCAAAAATCTGCGATGAGGGCCAGGCTCTCCCCCACCGTGGCATGGCTAAAATCAAGCAAGAGAATGCGCCTACTGGCATGCTCAATCCAACGAACACGGACAAGGCTAATATTGATCTCGGTCAAGAATTGGCCTCAATAATTGAAGATATTATGATAAAACCCCGGCCGCAGCGATTCCACTGCGTACAGCGCCCTCTAGAGTAGCTGGCAGGCGCGTATTCGTCCAGTCGCCTGCCAAGGCTAAGCCCGAAATACGCGTAGCCTGGGGCAAGCGGGCTGAGGCCGAACCCGGTACAAAAAGCGGGGTCGCAGACATTTCTTTAAGCAAAACCCGCTGGGTCACGCTGTCAGACCGGTAATGCTTAAAAAGTTGGGTCAATTGACGATCTAGCAAGGCAAAGACCTGCTCCTGGGGCTGCTGGCCCAAGATCTCAGCGCCTGACACGAGAAAAGCGCTCCAGTATTCTCCTTGGGGCCCGCGCTGGCCCGTTGTCTGGGTCAAGTCAAACCCCCATTCAAAACCATGCTCATCCCCAGAATTGGTCAACACTCCGAGCCGATCAGGCAAGATAGGCTGGGCTGTAAATAGGTGAGCTGTGAGTATGGGCGAACGGGGCAGGGCTGCCGCCAGATCAACGCCCAGGCGAGCCGACATCTCGGGGCCCAAGACCCGCTGCGCCAGCACCGCAGGCAGAGCCAGCACCATGGCTTCTGCTTCGAATTCGCGACCATCTTCGAGTATGGCTTTTTTTATGGGCCCGTTAATTTTCACCTGACTCACTCGAACATTGAAACGAACATCGGACCCGCGTTTTGAAAGGCTAGCCACCAGCGGATCGAGATAAGCTGACAACGGCCGAGGCGGAAAACCCAAAGCCGCCGCCCTATCACTCTTGAAAAATCCTTGCTTCAAACTTTCGGCTAGCCATTCTGCCGAGACGGCCTCTGGCCGACCATTCATCACAGCCAAAATCAACGGCTCCCAAAAGGCTTTCATCCACTCAGGCCCGACACCGCGCTGAGTCAGCCAATCGTACGCGCTCAAATCATCTAAGCCGCGAGGATCGAGCAATTCGAGCAATGCCGCCCAGCCGAAACGTATTAGGTCAAGCTTGGCGCGCCCATTGAGCAGGCCCGAACGCCAAAGGCCCAGGGCCAGGCCCAAGGGCCCACCGGGAAAGCGCGACTCAAGAACGCGGGTTTCATTCGCGAAGAAATAGGGCACTCGCAAGCGGCGATCAAAGTGAATGTCTTGGGGTGCGCCCCAAGCTTTAAAAAGACGCAAACATTCACTATAGGCGCCCAAAAACAAATGTTGGCCGCAGTCAAAATCAAGCCCAAGCTTGGGGTGATGAAATGCCCCGCCCCGCCCACCCAAGCGCGGCGCTTGCTCTAAGAGGGTCACGCGCCAGCCGCCTTGGGCCAGCTCCCAGGCAGCGGCACAACCCGCAAAGCCGCCACCGATCACCAAAGCCCGCTTCATGCCAGCAGCCCAGAAATAAGAGCCCCCAGCTTGGCACGCCGCGATGCGCGATAACGCTTTTCAAACACTTGATAGCCGTCTTTTTGCATGCGATTCAAAATGTCAGCATAAACCACGCGCATCATGCGTGAGGGCCTGAGCCCTGCACTGGGCAGGGCGTGGCTATGCTGATCGGCTTTCTCTAAGGCTAGACGCGCCCGCTCACCATATTCAGCCAACAAGGGTTGCATGCCCAACCCCGTCAAGGCATGGGCCGCTTGCAGCTTATGGCGCTTAAGGTCAGACAATGCAAAATAGAGTCGCCCCCGGCCCGCATCTTCAGCAGCGTCGCGAACAATATTAATATATTGGAAAGCCAGACCCAGAGCATCGGCATAAACTTTGGCTTTTTTTCTATTTAAGCCAAAGAGAGGCAAGCAAGCTTCACCCACGGAACCTGCCACTCGACGCATATAGACTTCGAGATCTGCCCGGGTCTTAAATCGAACTTGAGCTTTGGCATCACTCAGGGCGCCCTGAATCAGCTCACGCAACAAGCTCAGCGGCAGTTCGCGCCGGCGGCACATTTCGGCCAAATCCGTCACGAGTTGCGGGAGCCGATCTGTGCGTTGCGGGTACTTAAAAGCCGCATCCAAGGCCTGAGACCATTGCTTTAAGAATTTTTTGGCCTGGGCAGGCGCGAATTCATCAGCGCAATCATCAATGGCCCGGCAATAGGCGTAAAAGATTCTCAAATCAGCTCGAGCCCGAACACTAAGCAACCAAGCCCCGGCGGCAAAGCTTGAGCGACGCAGCTGGCGCGCATAGTCTGCTTGCCCCCAATCGAAGCCCGGGACCTTCATGATAAAGCGCCACTCAATAACTTGTAGCCAAACCATGGCGCATCGGCCCAACCTAATTTGGGTCGTTTTGAAAGCGTGTCATAATTTTGCGAGCGTATTTTGGCCAAAATGCGACGACCGCCCAGCAGCGTGAGGCGTATTTCAGTACCAAGACGACCTGGCAAACTAGCGGGCAAGCCTTCACCCGCTTTGAAGAAACCTTCGCAACGTTCCACTTGAAATCGCATGAGATCCATCAATTCGGGGCTGACTCGACCTACTTGCAATTGCGCTTCTTTGACGTTAAAGCGCTTGAGATCAACAAACGGAATATAAATGCGATTACGCTGCTGCACATCCGAAGCAAAATCTTGCAAAAAATTAGCGAGTTGCAGGCCCGTGCAAATTGCGTCTGAAGCCGCCAGCCGGATCGGACTATCCAGTTTGAAGATTCTCAAGACCAAGCGTCCCACGGGGTTGGCGCTGTACCGGCAATATTTCAGAACTTGGCCAAAATCAGCATAGCGCTGTTTGCGGCAATCCATCAAAAAGGCTGTCACCAAATCTTTGAGCAGCTCTTTCTGTATGCCAAAGCGATGCTGGGCATCACGCAATGCCACAAATTCTGGGCGAGGGTCTTGTCGGTTCAAGGCTGCGGCCCAAGCCCTTAAAAGCCGTTCACGCCCCTTAGCATAAGCAGGCTCATCGGCAAAATCATCGGCTTGGCGGGCAAAAGCGTAGACTGCAGCGACCGCGTCACGCTGAGGTTGGGGCAAAAATAGCGAAGCCACTGGGAAATTCTCATAGTGGCCAAAGGCTTTTTTGCGGCAATAACGATAAGCTGCTTGAATAGAGGCGTTGGTCACAGGCCCACCCTAACACGACCCTAAGGCTTGCCTCAAGCCCGCTTGCGGGCCGCTTCGTAGAGGCTACGGGCCTTGATGCGCGGTCGGCTAAGCCGTGCGGCCTGAGCTGACTTAAATTCTATCCAGCGACTTTCACCGGGCAGCAGGTCAAAGCCATTATCACTAAAGGTACCCGCCAAGTTGGCCTGCAACTCGACGTAGCGCGCTAGCCTGCGAGCCTTAATGCTCACGCCCCAGACGCCGGCTTTTTGGCTAACCTTAAGGCTAAGCCCTGGATCGCTGAAAGATTGGCGTGTAGGCCGCTCAAAATAAAGAGGGATTCGCCGCAACTGCTTAGCCCAAGTCAAAGTAGCCACCAAATATTGACGGGCGGGGTCTATCAAGCCCAATTCAAAACGGTGACGTGACCAAACTTTGGCGCTTTGATTGGCTGCGAGTTTGATTTTTTTACTCTCAAGTCGGTTCAAGCAACCCTTTTCATCCCAAAGTTCAATATTCAAATGTCCCAAAACCGACTGCGTACCTGTGGACGTCACCCAGATTTCGCAAGAACCACCAATAGCCCCACCGCGCTTAGGCAAGAAACCCGTACGGTCATTACGCGGAACGCCCAGATCTTCCCAGGCGCTAAGCAAGACGGGCTCATAAACCCCGCGAATGCGGTACCAAGCCAATTTGGGCTCTAGCTCGCTATCCACCACGGCCCAAGACGTCACGGGCCAGCAGTCTTGCAACTGCCAAAAAAGCGTACCCGAAGTCAGAAACTGCCGGCGGCGCCAATGCTCAATGCCTGTAACGAGGGCCTCGGCCTGATTCACCTGACTCAGATACCTAAAATCTTCTAGCCCCGAACCCATGGGCAGGTGATTGGCCATGAAATAGGCGATGCGGGCATACGCGCCACCTGAGCCAACTTTGTCATGAGCTTCGAGAGTGCGGCTATGCAGATAGCGCTCGGCCTCAGGGACCGCCTTCTCAAGGGTGCGGCGCCCGGGTAAAGACGCAAAGCCAAATTCAGACATAAAGCGGCCTTTGTCCTGGCGGTAGGCAAAATAGTCACTCAAGTTGGCCCAAACCGTCCAATTGTGACGATCGCCTTGGCTCGGATCATTGGGATTCTTGCCGCCAAAGGGCGAACCAGGCCAATAAGGCGTGCCGGGATCAAGTTCGCGACAGGCCTTGGGAAGAATCTTATGATAGTAGAGCGCGCCCCAATCTTTGCGCTCGCGCTTGCCGAACCAATGGTCATAGCGAGCCTGGTGATTTTCATTATTGCCGCACCAAAGCGCCAGGCTAGCATGTCGCCTCAATCGAACAACGGCCTTGCGCGCTTCGCTGTCAACTTCACGGGCGTACCAAGGCGTCTCAGGCACCTCATTGCAGCCAAAGGGAAAGTCTTGCCAGACCATGATGCCGTGGCGGTCGCACCAGGCATAAAAGTCTTCGCTCTCGTAATAGCCTCCGCCCCAAACCCTAAGCATGTTCATATTAGAATCAAATGCTGTGCTCAGTACTTTTTCAAGCCGCGCCTTGCTAAGGCGACCCATTAAGGTATCACTCGGTATCCAATTGGCGCCTGCACAAAAAACCGGCTTGCCATTGACATGCAAGACAAAGCTCTCGCCTTCAGAATCTTTCTTGCGCTCGAGCGCGACTTGACGCAAACCTACGGCACAGCTAGCTGACTCGCCGCTATCTAAAGCCGCTACTAAATTATAAAGGTTAGGGTCGCCATAGTGGCGCGGCCACCAAAGCTTGGGCCGGTTGATTTTAAAGGGCACGCGAATCCGACTTAAGCCTGCTTTAAGTTTAATTTTACGGGTGGCTTTAAATGGCCCTAATTCAAAATTCACAGTGCAGGGACCAGCCTGAATTGAATCAATCTCGGCTTCGATAAAGCCGCTTGCTTGAACCTGGCTGACGCTCTTAATTTGAAGATGCAAGTCAGTCCACCGGCGCTGAGATTGGCCTTCTAAGGTCACGGACTTAAAGATGCCGCTGGTGACAATGCGCGGGCCCCAATCCCAGCCCCAGCTATAGGCGGCTTTACGCACCCAATTGCGCAAGCTATCACCTACGCCGGGAACATCACCAAATTGGCGGGCCAAATTTTCAGCGGCCTTAACAGGCGAGGCCAAACGCACAAGCAGTTCATTCTCACCAGGTTTTAGCAGGCGGCGCACTTCCCACTCATGTTCCACGAGAGAGTTTTGCGCCAAGCCCACGGCTTCGCCATTGAGCCAAATGGTTGCAAAGGTATCGAGGCCTTCGAATTTAAGATGCACCCGTGCACAAGCGAGCAAATCTGAAGCCAGCTTAAAGCTTCGGCGGTACCACCAATCTTTGCGTTCAACCCAAGCTAAATCCGCTTCGTTCATGCCAATATGGGGATCAGCTAGCTGGCCAAGATTCATTAAATCGAGGTGGACGTTGCCGGGCACGCGTGCAGTTTGCCATGCCGCAGGGCCCGGGCGATGGGTCCCCAAAGGGACGCCCTGAAATTCCCAAAGATTGCCATCTAAGCTCAGGCCAGGCGCGCTATTTCGCATCGAACCCTCATCAAAAACGCTTTCGAAACTAAAAAGGCAATAAACTCAGAGACTATGTCAGTGCCATTATAAGGATTTCAATCTAAAGGGGCAATTGGGGAAAAGCTCAAATCTTTATTATTTCTCACAATATTCTCAAGGCTCCAAGGGTCCCGGAACAAGCCCACAGCATGGCCATCCAAATCTTCCATTAAACGGGTAGTGCTGGATTGCCGCAGGGCCTCAATCGCCGGGACCGGGCCCGTGATCCAACGGGCTAACTTATACGGCATGTCATCGCGTTGGGTCTCGGCTCGGTATTCATTGATCAGACGATATTGCAGGACTTCAAATTGAAGGGGGCCCACCGCGGCCAAAATGAGGTCGTTACCTGGCATTTTGGGATCGCGCAAGCCTTGCACCGCGCCTTCTTCGAGCAACTCTTCTAAGCCTTTGTTGAAACTTTTGCGTGAAGAGGGAGCGCAACGCAATATCGCAAAATGTTCAGGTGAAAAACGTGGAATGCCGGGAAAACGCAGTGCCTTGCCAACGGCCAAGCTATCGCCAATACGAAGCTGTCCCGGATTGGGTAGACCAAGAATATCACCCGCAAAAGCACTATCGACCGTCTCGCGCTCACGACCGAAAAATTCCTTGGGATTATTGAGCCGCACTGGGCGTCCACTGCGAGCATTGATCACCTCCATGCCCGATTCATATTTTCCAGAGACAATGCGAATAAACGCCATACGATCTCGATGACGTGGGTCCATATTGGCCTGAGTTTTAAACACAAAACCCGTAAAGCGCTCTTCATCGGGATTTATAAAGCCTTGATCGCTCTCACGCCCAGCAGGCGGCGGTCCCAGCTTTAAGAAAGCATCCAGCACCTGTTCGACACCAAAATTGGTTACGGCCGAGCCAAAGAAGACCGGCGAAAGTTGACCGCTGCCGACTAATTCCGGATCAAACGGAAGGGTCATGTCATCCAACATGGCCAGCTCATCACGGATCTTGGCCACGCCCTCGGCACCCAACTTGGCAAACACCAGAGGATCATCCAAAGAGGCGTGGCGAGACAAAGCTTCTTTGGCTCCGCCATCTTGGCGCTCAAAAAGTGTCACTTGCTTAGTCTGCCGATCTACCACCCCACAAAAACTAGGCCCGTTACCGATGGGCCAGTTATAAGGGGTATTTTCTAAGCCTAGTTTAGAGCGCACATCGTCATGAATTTGTAGGGGCTCGAGAGCGGGTCTATCCATCTTGTTGACGAAGGTAAAAACAGGAATGCGCCGCATTTTGCAAACTGCATATAATTTTTCAGTAACGGGTTCGACACCCTTGCCGCCGTCTAAAAGCATGATCGCGGCATCAGCTGCCATCAAGGTGCGATAAGTATCTTCGCCAAAGTCTTGGTGGCCAGGGGTATCCAACAGATTCACGCGGCAGCCTTGGTATTCAAACTGCAAAACCGTCGAAGTTACCGAAATACCGCGCTCCTGCTCAATTTTCATCCAATCGCTCGTAGCGCTTCGCTGGGCGCGGCGCGCCTTGACCGAGCCTGCCAACTGGATCGCGCCACCATAAAGCAAAAACTTCTCAGTCAGCGTTGTTTTACCAGCATCAGGATGGGAAATAATGGCAAAAGTACGGCGCCGTATAATTTCAGAATGCAGGCTCACGCGTTGCCCTCTTGGCGGGGTAGGCCCGCGCCCAAGCCCAGCCACAGCAAGGCGATAAAATAGAAGTAATGCGAAACATGATGCAGGCTCATGGCCATCAAGCCCACACTCAGCCCAGCCGCCATGTAAAAGCGGCGCAGGCTGGGCTGGCCCATCGCAAACCAAACTAGCGCAATACCCAAGACCAGGGTTTGTAGCCCGGGCAACCAGGGCCGCAAGCCAGGCATGAGACCCAGCACATTAAAGGTGCTCAACTCGATTTTATGGGCCCAAAATCCTATCACGCTATCCCAAAATGGTTTGGGATCAGGCAGCACAAAAGGTCCAAGCACCAAGAAAGCCACAGCCAAGGCGAGGCCCAATTGCTGCAAAGCGGCCTTCGTACCCTGGCGACGCCAACGCCAAAGGACCCAAAGCGGGCCCAAGACCCAAGCGAACTGAGAACTAACGAGCCCCAAACCAAAGAAAAATGCGGCCTTAATTTCTCGGCCCTGAGCATAAAGCAGAGCCATGGCCAAGATGCTGAGCAAGTACCAAGCCAAATAGATTTCATGGCGAAAGAGTACCCAAGGACAAAGCGCCAAAGCCAGCAAGGGCCCCAAAGTCTGATGACCTTGCCTCTGGCCTAGGCGCCAAGCCAAAGCCGCGAACAAAGTCCAAAGCAGCAATTGAGTCCAACGCAGGTCGATATTTAAGAATACAGAAGGCCCATAGACTAGCCAAGTCAAAGGCAAATAAGTGGTGGGTAAATCATAAGCGAGCACGGGATGCGCGGCATAAACTGCCTTGCCCGCCCAGGCATCAACCCAAGTGGCACGAATCAAAAGCAGCATGTCGGAATAGCTACCCAGAGGATAACGCCGCAACTGGTAGATTTGAATCAAGAGCAATGCGCCCAGCGCAGCGGCCCACAGTGCCTTGCTCGGCTCAAGCTGCCAGCGCCGAGCCATGGCATAGGCCAACAAGGGCATGGCGAAGATCCACCCTGCCGCCAAAAATCCGCTGCGTTCAAATGCACCGTAAATCATGCGGTCTTGCAAGGGCAGCAAAAGGCAGGCTAGCGCCCAAGCCAATAGCAAAGGCAGTTCCCAGCCATGCTTCTGTGGCTTAGCGCGCAGCAAGACAAAACCAAGGCCAAACGCCATGAACAAAATAGGCATCAAGGCCCATTGAAACATGGGCCAGTCAGCAGCTTGCTCAGGCCCATGAAAAAGCGCGTGAGCTAGCAAGAAATAAGGCGCGCTTAAAGCCGTGGCCAGCGCTATAAAAATCCAGGGCAATTCGACCCCAAAAAAATGACCGCCCGTTTTGCGGGCGGCCAAAAATGGTGCGCGGGGAGGGACTTGAACCCTCACGCCTTTCGGCATACGCACCTCAAGCGTACGTGTCTGCCATTTCACCACCCGCGCCCAAGGCCCTTCGCGATCCCGATTGCTGCTTGGCTGAGGGGGCCGAAGCGGGATAGAAAAGGCCTCAAAAAGGGCTTCATTATACTTAGGGCCCTGCAACTGTCAAAGGCCGTTTACCACGAAACCGCGAGCCTAGAAAGGCCCTGCTGACGGTCTTCGTAGAGCAGATAGCCGTATTTCTTGCCGAATTCATAAAGATCACGGGTGATTTCGACATCTTTTTGGCAATAGGCGAGAAGATCGCCAAGTCGCCCTTCTCGCCACCACTCAACCGCCTTAAGACCATCTGCGCTTTTAGGTGAATTTAAGGTCGCCTTCGCCAAGCTGTCCAGACTAAGCCTACGCCCTAAACTTTTGGTCACTTCTTCGATCATATCAAGCGTCTTAATTTTGTCCACGCTATCACCCAAATAGGGGCGCAGCACTTCATAATCAAAATTACGAGAATTGAAGCCAACCACAAGGTCAGCCTTGAGCAATTGAACGCCCAACGCTTCGACTTGGCCCTCGGTATATTGATAAAAGCGCTGTTCAGCCGCGCTATAGGTCACTGCCACCGAAACTTTCATCTTGTCTTTGTTGTCCCAGCCACCGACTTCGGCGGCGAGATATTGGGTTTCGAGATCGAAGAAGAGGATGTTTTTCAATTCACCCTTCCCTTCGGGCGCGCTGCTGCGCGCCCCTACGAATTCTTGATATGAAACCTCCACTTCCGACCTCACCCCTTCCCCCTCCAAGTTAATTGGCCCCCTTCCCCTCTCCCCAGCTTCGCTGGGGAGAGGGGAAGGGGGCGCGTATCCCTGAATACGTTTGCGTAGACGCTGGGTGAGCTCTAAAGCCCCCTTCTTATCCAGCGGCTTGTTGCCGTTGCCACATTTGGGAGATTGAACGCAAGCAGGGCAACCATCTTCACAGGGACATTGCACAAGCAAGTCTTCAACTGCAGCTAACCACTCTTGCGGCACTGCAAAGCCAGTCTCAGCCAAAGCCGCGCCACCCGCATGACCGTCATAAACAAAGATGACGGGCTTGTCGAGCTGAGGCTGATTCCAATACGAGACCCCACCTAAATCCCAGCGATCACAACTCGCAAAGACTGGCAAAAGCGCGATCTGAGCATGCTCGAGGGCATGAATCGCGCCCGCAAAATCAAAACCAAGCAACGCCAATTCTTTTCGCCATTCAACTGGCAGCACCCACCAGGCAGCGCGAGTTTCAAATTCATGCATGGGCATTTCTAATTCATGCTCACTCAGTATTTTTTGAGAACTCATATGCTTGGTAACATAGCCCGTCACCTGCTCGCGGGCGCGTACACGGCCAAAACACCATTCAAGATGGCCAAGATCTAGACGCTGGGTAACTTCTAATATTTCAATTTCATCCAGACCGCGGGCTTCGGTGTAGTAATCAACATCCACTTCGCGCACTTTGACCAACTGCCGACCCAAATCGAGGGACTGCACCTGATATTGCGCGCCTTGATGAAGATAAATGGCGCCTTCGTGGCCGTCGCGGTACACGCGCGGAACTTCAAGCGTGCCCAGCCAACGGCTCGCTGTCGCGCCCGCCACCTGGACCTCGATGCGAAAAGACGCGCCGCTGCCACGCAGATTGACGTCACGCTCAGGCCGCTTGCCGGTGGCGTGATAGGCACCTTGCGTGTCTTGGCGCAAGAGGCCCCGTCGCCAAAAATCTTTGGCTCGTGCTTGCCAGTGAGGGCCCAACTCACGCTCGTCGCCGGGCCCTAAGGGAAGCTCTGCCGCAGCGCAGGCATAGTGGCGTTCTAAGACTACCAAATTGTCGGTGGGCAGCAGGGCGCGTTCAGTCACTCGGTCAAAAAAGGACTCGGGATGGGCCATGAAATATTGGTCCAAGGCGTCGTTCAGACCAATCAGAAAGACTACCGAAGACTGCCCTTGGCGGCCCACCCGGCCCATACGCTGACGGGCCGAAATCATGGTGCCGGGGAAACCCACCAAGAGGCAGGCATCCAACCCGCCCACGTCGATGCCTAGCTCTAATGCCGATGTCGAGATAACGCCATCAAGTTGGCCGCCAAATAGTCGCGCTTCGATTTCACGACGCTCCTCAGGCAAATAACCTGCGCGATAGGCTGCGACACTTTGGCGCAGCGCAGGCTTGGCCTCCCAGGCCCAGCGGGCCATGAGTTCAGTAATTTTTCGCGCCTTGGTAAAGGCAATGCTTTTGAAGCCAGCGCCCAGCAGGCGAATGAATAGATCGGTCGCTTCGCGATAAGGGCTACCCTCAGGGTTCCACAAAGCCAAATGTTTCTCTCCACTGGGGGCGCCATTCTCTGAAATCACCTCGACTTTTTCACCCAACAAACGCTCACAAAATTCACCGGGATTTGCAATCGTCGCACTTAAGAAAATAAAGGTAGGGTCCGAACCATAAAACCTGCATAGCCGCCTTAGGCGACGAATGGCCATGGCCACATGAGCGCCAAAAACACCCCGATAACTATGGGCTTCGTCGATGACAACATAGGTCAATTGGCCCAACAACTTGCCCCAGCTACTGTGATGCGGCAAAAAACTCAAATGCAACATATCGGGATTGGTCAATGTCAGAGCCGCAGGCTCACGACGCAATTTCAAACGCTGATAGGCGCTAGTGTCACCGTCATAAATGGCAGCTTGCGGTGCCTTAGAATTGATAAAGAGCTGACTCAACCAAGCATCAAAGACAGTTTTTTGGTCCTGGGCTAATGCTTTGATGGGATAAACAAAAAGCGATTTACGGCTGGGATCTTGCAGCAATTTTTCAAGCACCGGCAAAAGACTAATGAGGGTTTTGCCTGACGCCGTGGGCGTGACCACGCAGCTATGCCGGCCAGCCCTAACAGCATTCAACGCCAATGCCTGATGGCGATAGAGCTTGCCCAGACCTCGTTGTTTGAGCAGCTCAGTCAAGCGAGGCGGCAATGGCTGCTCAGGCTCTAAGTAAGACGCCTCGCTGGCAGGAATGACGCGGCTAGCGGCCACGCGCGAGCCCCATTCGGGGTCTTTGCAAATTTGATTAAGAAATTGGCTGGCGCTCTGGCTGGGCATGCACCCATTTGACTTATTTGCGCCCCCAGGGTCAAGCCTGCTTAATGAATGACAATGACTTTCTTCAAGATTCGCGTGGTCTTGCCGTAAACCGAAACCACGTAGATACCTGATGCAACACCTTCGCCATAGGCATTCTTGCCATCCCACTTCGCGCCATAAAGCACGCCAGCCTTTACGTCCATTTCGACCACAGGACGAATCAACTCAGCCGCAGCATTGAATATCTTAACTGTGACGTGGTCGTCTTGATCCGGCTTGAACGAAAGGTCCAGATCAGGACCCAAACCAGGTTTAAAAATATTGGTGCTCAAGAAGCCTTTTTCGCCGCCCATCTTAAAGGCTGAGAGTAAGCGGCTGGCTTCGACACCATCTTGAATGACTTTGACCTGATGGCCCGCCACAGCGCCCGAAACCGGCAAGAGGAAGTTGCCTTGGGCGTCAACCACAACGCTGCCCAAGATCAAGCCCTGGTCATCCACAGCATAGACCGTGCTACCAGGCACGCCCGTGCCAGAAATGACGCTACCCTCTTCGATCACTGCACCGAGAACAATGACGGGCGCTGGTCCCAAGGGGCCCGCAACGCCGCTGTATTCCAAATGGCCATTCATGAGCACGTCAAAAGTGCCGCCAGGCTGTAGAGGCGTGTCGAGCCAGACAGCCACTTGACCGCTGGGGCCCACGACAGCACTGCCCAAAACTTGGTCCACAGCAGGGCCCGGACCATCTGGGTCGCCCACAATGAGCACGGTCTCACCGGGCGCACCATTGACCGTGATGACCGAGGCGCCACCACTGACGGTGCCAATGGGCGTGGCTGCCGTGCCCGAACCTGTCACAACGGTTACGCTGCCCAGCGAAGGCCCGGTAGCGCTGCCTCCATGGGCTTCGACCACGTCGCCGTTGCTAAGTGCCCCGCCCACAGAAATGCTAAAAGTGCCATCCAGCGCCACCACACCCGAACCCACATTGCCGCCATTCACCGTAATCACAATGACATCGCCGGGTTGACCATTGCCTGTGAAGACAAATGTTCCGCCGCCGCTCTTGATGGGTCCCGCAATGCTAGGCGCCGAAGGCGTGCGTGTGGCCGTGGCGGTGGGATTGGGCGTGGCCGATGGCGTAGACGTCGGGCTAGCCGTACGCGTATTTGTGGCAGTGGAGGTGAAGGTGGAATTTGACGTGGGTGTAGCCGTGGATGACGG
>CAZFUM010000058.1:0-13998 GCA_964521965.1 uncultured bacterium
CGTCGTCGGTGACCCCGTCAGCTACGCTGACAGGGACGCCGACAGCTACTGTGACGATGACGCGTACGGCGACAAGTACGGCCACAGCAACGTTAAACAACACCGAAACTGCTACCCACACTGCCACCAGCACACCGAGTGACACGCACACCGATACAGCCACAGTGACCGCAACTCGCACGGCGACACCTTCAGCAAGTTCCAGCGCGAGCGTCACGGCTAGCAGTACCACGACTGAAACTGCCACCTATTCAGCGACGACGAGTCCAGCCAATAGCGCGACTTTGTCCTTCACCAGAACTTCTACTGCGACCTATTCAGCGAGCGCGACGCCTAGCGCCACG
Organism: uncultured bacterium; assembly: GCA_964521965.1. GTDB lineage: Bacteria > Oederibacteriota > JAJYGY01 > JAJYGY01 > DAIDJD01 > CAZFUM01. The sequence goes on from CAZFUM010000058.1 coordinate 345, forward strand.
CCTACGCTGCCTGGCACTTTTACGGCAACGCCTTCAGCAACGCCCAGCTTTAGCGTCAGCCCTACATTTAGCGTTTCGCCAACTTTCACCGAGACTGCCACACCCTCACCTCTACAGCTTACGATCGAGATAGTGAATGCCAGTGGCACGGTCTTAGCGATTTTGGGCCAATATAATTCTTACCTAGCGCCTGGGGCCATATCGCTAGATACCAGCCTTTTTGAGCCTGAGACTAAGCGCTATTTAGTCGTGAGTGATAATCAAGGCAGCAGTTTTAATTGGTATGGCGTGAACAGCCAGAATCAAGCGCTGCCAAATGGTGTTTATATAGCTCGCATGACGCGCAGTGATGGAGAGGTTTATTCAGTCGCTTTTTATCTCAAACACGGTAATTGGTCCTCGGGCAATCTGAGTGTAGCGCCATCTTTGGTGCGATCGAATGAGCAGCCTGTCCTCTTCTATAATTTTGGTGAGAATGTCGACCTTAGCGTTTGGCTCTACAACGTGGCGGGTGAGTTAGCGCTTATTAACAGCGGCACCGGCAGTGTGGGGTCGCTCAAACTTTCTCTGCAAAGCCCGCAAGGAAAGCCCCTCAGTAGTGGCATTTATTGGATCGTTGTACGAGCCCGTACCAGCACAGGTTCGCTTGAGCAAATTCGCGTCCTGAAATTCGCAGTGGCTCGATGAAAACAAGGCACCTAGTTTTTGCCATTACTACTTTCGCTGCGCCTGCTCTCGTCTGGCCGTCGCTTTCAACTTTTGACAACTACCGTTCTGGCTATGGCTGGGCCCGGCCCGCTGGCGCAGGCGGCGCCTGGGTTGCCGCGCCACTCTCGCTTGAAGCACTTTACGAAAACCCCAGCGGGCTTCCTGCCGAAACTACCCAGCTTTTAGTGGGTGGCGCCCATCAAGGCAGTTTGGGTTGGCAGGGCGGCCTACAGCTCTCAACACCTGTTGATCCCGGATTACGTTTGGGCTTGGGAATAAGCCAAGATCTTATTTCATGGCCCTTAGCCGGTAGTGAAACTAGCTATTCTCTTGGCATGGGTTTAGATCTGGATACTGCTAGTACTTTTGGCTTACGCCTTGATTACCAACGCCTTGAACAGGGTGCATTTACTGTCTCGGGCTTCAATATGGATTTCGGGCTTCGACGAGCCCAAAAGCTGCCCTGGCGCAATCACGAGTTAATTATCGGGGGCGTAATTCAAAATGCTTTAACTTCATGGCCAGATCGCAATTGGGCTAAAACCCAAAGCAGCACTTGGCGTACAGGTTTAAGCTGGCATTGGCGTGGCCTAGGCAGTATTGGCGCTGAATGGCAGGCGCCTCGAGAGGTCGATGGGCTAGCGCCTGAGCCTGTCGTCAGCAAATTAGGCACTGAATGGCGTTGGGGGTCCATAACCAGTCGCGCGGGCATGAGCAATCAAGCTCGGCAGCGTTGGAGCGCGGGCGCGGGTTGGGCCCAGGGCCTTTCAGGATTCGGCGTGCAGTATGCTTTGTTGGGCAGTGACAAAGGGGAACTTCAGCATCGTTTCGAATTGGCTTGGGTTTTTAAAGCGACCCGAATGCTTGAGGCTCCCGTTGAAGCGCGCGACATCGCTGTCGACCCAAATACCGGCAATATTAAAAGAGCCCGCCTAAGTCTCGAGACGCCTGATCGCCGTGATGTGAAATCTTGGCGTCTCGATATTCGCGATAAACAAGGGAACTTGGTGCGTACTCTTGAAGGCCAAGGCGATCCACCTCGCGAACTTATTTGGGACGGCAAGGATGCTCTCGGTTTAGCGGTGCAATTCGACGAAGGCTTAGTCTATAGGCTGAGCCTAAGGGGGCCCGAAGATGCGTTGTTAGCTTCTGCCCGCGTACTTCATAGTGACCTCGAATTGACGCCCAGCTGGGAATTATCGTCCCTCAACGTCTTGCCAACTGAACTGCTCGGGGACGTAGCTTTTGAGACATTAGCTGAAAGACGTTTTGAATTGAACGCTCCTGGTTTCGCTAGCGGAAGCCTTTGGACCTTAACCTTGATTGAGCCTGGGTTAAGCAGTTTGCCTATCATGGACGATGGCACCGTCCTAGCAGCGAATCGCTATGAAACGCTTGATTCTCGACGACTCGAATTAGCAACGCGCGATCCGGAAGGCGGAAGAGTCTGGTGGTTAGTATTAGTCGAGCCGTCCATGAGCTCACTACCAATTGATGAGAGCCTCTTCAAGAATTGGGCGCTGACTAGTACAAATCAAGACACGGGTGTCGACCAAGGCCATTTCGAATTGCTCGCTGCAGTCGATAGTCGCGGACGGACTTGGTCTCTCGAGTTAAGTGATCCCAAACTAGTACTGCTTAGCACTCAGAGCGAACTTGTTGTCGCCCAGGTAGCTGCAACCGAAGGGAATCTGGCTCAAAATCCAACGCAAGTAACCCTTAGGGCCCGTTTCTCACCTATTCGCGTTGCTCGCGCGCTTCAACCCGAACCCACAAAACGCCTAAGTCGCAAACGGCGCCCATTAAGTGCCAGCACTCATACTTGGAAGGGAAGCGGCGACACGGTATTCGATGTTTTTATAGCGAATGGCGATGCGCTAGATCCTGCTAAGAAGGCTGCTCTTGTTGAGGCTCTACGCCGTTTTCAAGGCGGTACGGGCCGGCGCTTACGCTTAACCGGCCTAGTTGGTAAAAAAGAACAAGGCGGCGCAAAGCTTTCACGAGCCCGAGCTTTACGTTTTAGTACTTGGTTAAGCGATACTGCCGGTTATCAAGGTGACTATGTCATTCAAGTCATGACAGATTCAAGTGCGCGTCAGGGAGTAAAAATTGAAAGCATCCGCTGACAATTTTGGTTTGGGACCTTGGCTGGGACTGCTTTTGGCAGCCCTTGGCTTAGTCATGTTATTTGAATATAAAGCTCCCGCCCAAAATATGGATGATGCCGTGCGGCTTGGTTTTGCCGAACCAGTTCGCCGGCTCTCAAAGTCAAATTGGCTTAAGCCACGGCAGGTATTCTGGAATCCGGCCCTCGACGAGTCTCGCGAAACGCGAGAGTGCCCTCCCGACCGCCTTCGTCTTTCGCCGCCGCTTGACCATGAGTTGGTTATTTTAGAAAGCGATGTGCAAGCTGCCGCTAAGATTACGCTACGCCCGAGTGCCGATGGTTTTGAAATTGTGGTCGTACCCTGGCAAGGTGAAGCTTGGACCGCGCCTTCGCGCTCAGGTCGTCCTGTATGGCCTGCTATTTATGCTGCTGCAGGACGAGTCGCCTACTATGACCAAGGTCGTATCTGGATTTCAGACCTTAAAGGTGTGCGCATCGCTACGGTAGAACATGTACCCTTGTTGGGCGATGGCGGCAGACTCTATTGGGATTACACCGGCGCTCGCATTTGTTGGCTCGATGATAAGAATGGCCAAGCTGCAGCAGCTGATCTTGCCATGTTGAAGCCCTAGGATGATTGCCTACGGCATCAGTTTGGCTTTTACAGCTAGCCTCATCTTTCAACCCAATCTAGGTAGCCCTTTAAGCTGGATAGGCCCCAGCTTGCTTGCCATCTTAGCTTTTCTGCCCACAACTCATATACGTTCTCATACTACAAGCGGCCTCATCATTGTCAGCGGATCGCTGCTCACCCTCGTTTCAATGGCAGCGGGGCAAAGCAGCAGTGAAATATATTTGGCAATGGCCTGCATCCTGATGCTGGGTCTTTGGGCAGGTCAAAGCCTATCGGGTCATTCAAAGGGTAGCCTCGCCCTTACCCTGGGCCTTTCCCTGTGGGCACTAACCCAGGCAACTTACGCTCTTTACCAAATGACAGCCTTCTATTCAAATGCCTTACCCGCCAACCCTGTTTCTTGGCGGCCTTGGGGCAGCTATCTCACGCCCAATCTTATGGCTAGCGCTCTTATATTATGGCTGCCCTTTTTAGGTGCGCAGGCATTTCAAAATAAATCCCGTAGCATTCGTTTGCTAGCCCTAGGCGCCACCTTGGCGGGTGCTTTAGCTTTTGTCGCCGCGCGCTCACGTGGAGCCTGGTTTGCTTTTTTTGGCGCTGCTTTGCTCATGCTGGCATACCGGCGCGCGTGGGTACGTTGGCTCTTACTATTGTCAATAGCTTCTGCATGGCTGTTTAGTCAGAGTGCAAGCACGCATCAACTTTCGGACCGCATGCTTCTCTGGGTACCTGCCTACCACGCTTTCTTAGAAGCCCCCTGGCTAGGCTATGGTCCTGGCGCTTGGCTTTCGGCCTATCAAGCCGCGCAGGATACTTTGGGCTTTGGGGTGGGCAGAGATCCCCATCAGATATTGCTGACTATTTTGCTCGCCAGCGGTGTGCTGGGCCTAGTCCTGCTCTTGCCATTCTTGATAAGGGTGACGGCAAGTATTCATCGCACCCTGGCAAGCTCTGACAAAACAAATTCAAATTTCTATATTTGCTGGGGATTACTGGCTAGCTTTTTGCACGCTCAAGTTGAAATGAGTTTCTTGCAACCCCTTTGGCTCTTATCTTTTGGTTTTGCCATAGGTCTGATACAAAACAAAGTGAACGAAGCGTCGCCTCTTGATTCAGCTAAACCGCGCCAACTGTCGACACTTTACTTTTTGGTTGCAGCATTGATCTTGGCCTATCATGGCGGGCTTGAGCTTTGGTCACTGCCTGCAGCATTGGGTTTAGCGGGCTTAGCGTACTTCAAGCTAAAGTGGACTGCTTCACTGACTCTTCGCTTTGATGTTTGGGACTGGCTTGCTTTAAGTCTCGCATTCACCCCAGCCTTAGGAATCTATTTTGGCATAACACCTGGGGCCGCTCTATCTCAACTAAGCTGGAACCTAGTTGCCTGGCTACTTTGGCTCCTTGCACGCGAGAAAGTCTTGTCGCCGCTGCAGGGCGAAAAAATCGCTAGCTGCTTGAGTGTCATTGTCGCCTCGATTTTTCTTCTTGGCCTATGGTTCATGGGTGGCGTGAATCATGATACTCAAGTAGCTCGTTGGTTCTTTCCTAATGACAATTTATTGGCTGGCGCGTTTTGGGTCCCCGGCGTCTGGCTTTGGTACTATCGCGCAGCTAGCAAACTTTGGTTACGCGGAATGAGTCTACTTATTTTGGCCATGGCCATAGCGGCTACAGGTTCGCGAGGCGCTCTACTAGCACTATTGATTTCCAGCTTATGGCTTACTCTTAGGACTTTGAAGCAAAGCCGGCGTTCTGCATGGAAGGTGTCAGCCTTTGCGTTAGGCTTGACCCTAGCTATCTATGCCTTACCTTGGCCTGGTAATGGATTCAGAATCCGTTTTGCAAGCGCTGCCCAATTAGATAAAGATCCCTTGCTTTACGGACGTGCCGAATTTTGGAAACTCAGTATTCTAACTGCCCATCAAAAACCTTGGTTAGGGTGGGGATCAGGTTCCTATGCCATGGCTATAGAACATCAAGCTCGTCCTCAAATAGGATTTGAAACAAGCTTGGCTAAACAAGCCCTAAGACTTGACCATGCCCATAATGATTGGTTAGAACTCGCCGTAGAGCGCGGCTGGCCTATTGCTGCTGCCTTCGCCCTTCTCACTCTCCTCTTTTTAGGCATGCGACTTAGGCAGCTGCCTTCACAACTTGATTTAAGTTTTGAGGCGATTGGGATGGCACTTCTAGCCCAATCGTTCGTGGACACAGTTTTTCATACACCCGCGCTAGGCCTGGCCACTGTTTTAATATTGGCTTGGCTATGGCCACAAAGTGCAGGACAAAGAAACCGGCTCATGGGTTTAGGGTCTCAGTCTTTGCTCTTGGGTCTATTTGCTTTTGCATTAGCGGGCGCCTTGCCCCCTATACAAAAAATGCAGGGTATCTCCTGGCTCTCCCAGCTAGACCCTATCTATCGTGTAGCCCAGGCTAAGAAACAATTTGAGATCTGGCAAAAGAATGGCCGCTTGCTGCACGCCAAAGAAGCCCTAGAATCCGTGGTTAGTTTTTATCAAATCATGCCCGAAGATTATAGATCCCATGTATCGTTGCAGCGGGTGGGTGCTGCCCTTTTTGCACAAAGCGACAGCGCTTCACTAGACAACTTGGCACGTTTACTTCCTACTTGGATCCCGGGTTCTAACACTAAGGGTCTGGGACACTTCGCCCTAAAAGAATACCTCGTCGCCTCAATCAGACACTCCGCGCAATCCTTTCCTGAAAAGGCTAGTTTGCGCTATCAAAACGCCATGACTTATTGGGCGCTTGGTCTAGGTCAAGATGCAGAAAATGAACTTAACGCTGCTACCATGCTAGAACCGAATTACGCCAGGGCTTGGCAATGGTTAGCTAAAGTGGCCCTGGCAAAAGGTGATCGATTGCGTGTTAAGCATATTTCGAATCGGCTTTATCAGATCTATGCTCTCAAAGCCCAAATTGAGGCTCAACCACAAGCCTATGACGCTTATACGACCGAACTGGTAGGTGGCGCTGACTGGGTTTGGATTCTCGAATACCTCCAAAAATACCGTAATTCGGACCACGTGCGTTAGATATTGTGGAAAACTCTGTTTAGGCCTAATAAACCACGAAAAACAAGCTTGTAGTTTCATCGATTTAGCGGTTAAATTTACAGACTCGAGAGCCCAAACTGCTTAACGAAAAGCATTTTTGATGAAATTATAGATTTTAAAATGAAACACGGTTCTAAATAGAAAGTAGGGAGTTTTATGGGTATCACCATTAAAGATGTCGCTAAGAAAGTAGGGGTTACTCCCGCGACTGTTTCAATGGTGATCAACAATAAACCACGCATTAGCGAAGAGACCCGCCGTAAGGTCTTAGCTGCCATCGAAGAGCTGGATTATTTTCCGCACGAAGGCGCTCGCAATCTGGTGCTGAAGCGCACCAATACGATTGGGGTGGCTGCACCCTTTTTTACGTCGTATTTCGTACTCGAAACCATGGGTGGTATTGAGGCCGAGGTCAGACAGACTGACTACAATTTGGTTCTTTATGGAACCCGTGGCCTGCTCAAGAACGAAGAAGCGGTCATCACGCGCATCGCCCGCGAACGTAAAGTCGACGGGCTTATCACCATGAATCTGACGCTGACGCCAAAGCAGCAGAAGTACTTTCAAAAGAATAACTTGGCTGTGGTGAACCTTGAGTCACCTATGGAAGGCTTTGACAGTGTCATGGCTGACAACCGCAAGGGCGGATATGATGCTGTGAAATACTTGATCGCACAGGGCCATCGACGCATCGCCATTGTGAATGGCCCTGCACGTGTGGCTCCGGCCAAATCGCGCGAAGAAGGCTACCAAGAAGCTTTGCGTGAAGCCGGCATCAAAGTCGATTCTGAGCTGAGTGTGCCCGTTAGTAACTTTAGGCGCGAAGAAGGTTTTGACGCAGGCAACCAGTTGCTTACGTTATCGCAACCGCCCACTGCAGTTTTTGTGGCCGCGGGTGACGTCTGCGCCACCGGCGTGCTACAGGCCATGCGCAAGCAAAGTATTCGTGTACCTGAACAAATGTCGGTCATTGGCTTTGACGACCAACCCTTCACTGAGTTGGTCGACCCAGCACTCACCACGGTACGCCAGCCCATGGTCAAAATGGGCGCCCGAGCTTTTGAGATCCTGCGCCAAGCCATACTCGAAGGCGCAGAACACAAGCCCCAGAACGTGGTCTTTGATACTGAATTGATTATCCGCCAGAGCAGTGGGCCAGCCCCCAAAGGCTAAGCCCAGAACAACGGAGCAACGACTTGTTCAAACGCATTTTTGCCTCAATGGTAACCGCCGTCTTGGTCTTGACACTGGCGCCAGCCCTCATGGCTAGCCTATCCAGCGTTCATAGCAGCTTGCTTGACCCAGCATTGGCTGTGCAAATCGCAGAATTAAGCGACCCGAGTAAATTACCAGCCAACCTTAGTATCTCGCCCCAAGAAGCCCAAATGGTTAGCAAGCTTAGCCAAGAATTTGGCGGGGAACTCAAAGTCATCCGCAGTGAAATGGAAAAACTTGAAAAAGAGCTCGGTCCCATAGGCGAAAATATTGATGCTGTTGGCGAATTAAGCGACGAGATCATGGGCGAAATTAAGAGCAAAAAATATGACGGCACAAGTTTCCCTAACATCGCGGGCCGCATAGGTTTCACGGCCGTTGATATCTACGGTGATGGCCGGGCCGACAAACACGGCGTGGCAATTTTGGGCAAAATGGAAATGGACATCAATGCCCAACTACCCGATGGAAGTCGCTTAGAGACCGGCTTTGGTCCTGCTTGGACGCCTGGGCGGCCTGACTCATTCAAAGACGATACCGACGAAATTCGAGCTAGCGCAGGTACAGGTGGTAGAGCGGGCGTATTGCTGGGCGGCCTCAAGACCAAATGGTCTAAAGGCAATTTTAGCGGTACGGCTGGTTTTATGTCATTTCAGACCTCGCTCTATACACTATCGGGGCGACTTAGTAACCGGCCCGTCGTTTATGACAAGAACCCGTATTTAACTAATATCTTAAGTAAGGCATATTTCGAAAATCAGTTTTCAACGGGTGTCCCTAAGCGTTCGCCTGAAGAGTCCGAGTTCTACACCATGGGCGTCAGAGTCGATTATCGCCTTCTCGATTTGCTCGACATAATGGCTTTCTCAGGTTACGACGATAACTTCTACAACTGGATGACGCCTCGGGTAAACGGTGGAATGCTGACCATCAACAAGCCTGACACCTGGGGCGGCCGCTATCGTTTCATTGGTTACAATCGTACGAACGATTTTGGGGAAGCACTCTTCGCCCCTGCGGCCAATACCCAGAACTGGGCAGGACGTCAGCAATCAGCATGGTCTTTTCGTCCCAACTTGAGCAGCGGCACGCCTGGTTTTTACAATGACACGCTCTGGTCACTCATGATCGAGCAGAACATGCTGGGCAGCCAATTGACCGCCGAAGGCACTATGTCTTATATGGACAATTCAAGTGGCGTACACGTGCAGGGCAACGCATTTCGCGTGGGTGTCGAAAAAGTGTTGGGACCCGTAACTTGGGCAGTAGGTGGCTACTACATTGATCCGAATTTCGGCACGCATGTGCAAAACAACGGCAATAATCTTTTTCGAGTTCGCCCTGACTTAGTTAGCACATCAGGATTCATACACCAAACTGTCATAGCCGACCCTACTTTGCCTATCAACAACACCAGTACTTATTCATTAGGTGCCAAATTTAGAATTGGTGGAATGTTCGTTAATATGAATATTCAGAATAGCCAGCAAAATTCTCCATCTGATTCAAGAATCTGGTCTTCGCATTTTCTTAACGGCAGCAATTTAAACGGCGCTGATTGGTGGTCTCTTTTTGTCAATAACTATATTGGCTGGTACACGCCCGTAACCCAAAGTGCCACCTATAACAACCTCACACCGACTGTGCTAGCAACTTACGGAAATCGTTTTGAAACGACAGAGCCTTTCTTCACAAATAATCCGCGCGCCGAATCTGGAAACGTAAAGCTGGATGATTACAACAATACCTATGTTCCTCAAGATACTATTATTCAATCGAAAGACAGCAAGTATCTTTATGGTGCCTATCACCAGCTCGAGACCGGCACATGGCGAATGAACTATGAAGGTTTTGTAGTCTCTGACCCAGTGACTGGCTTGGCATTGCCTGCATCGACCAAAAGCATCTCAACTGCTAGCATCGATACGCGAGTTGATTTGGATGACTGGTTTGGCATTTTTGGCAATCATGTGTTCTGGCAGACTTATGGTGAAATCACGACCGTCAATGATACCGGCCTTTTCATGCCGTCGCTTGATCCTAGTAATCTCTTTGTTCAGAGCATTCTCGACACAACGATTGCAGTGAATCCCATCGATAACGTTGTCCTATCACTTTCTATGGGCATTGAAGAATGGCGTTCTGATCGTACGGTGCGTGATTTCACAAATATGAGAGGCGAGCAAGTCAAAGGTACACTGGAATACCACGACCGCACTGCCGGCGTCGGCCTTGACTGGAATATTCGCCCCAACAAATTGGCTTTCTACATGCGAGCTAAGCTTGTCTACCACCATGATTCTTCAGCCACGAGCAATGATTTCGTGGCGCGACAGACGATGTTTGAAATAAAGTCTTTCTTCTGATATGACGCTTATGAGGCAAACGGTGAATCTCAGACTCAAAATCAGCTTAGGCCTTGCATTCGCGGCCTTGGCCAGCCTGCCTTTGGCTGCCGAGTCGCCCCTGACCCAAGTTGTGGCTGAAAGCCAAGCTGGCCAGGTGCCCGACTGGTCGCTGCAGGCATTACGAGACCTTTCCCGGCGGGGAATTATTGACTCTGCTATACCAAACGATGGGCAAGGGATCACGCGTGAACAGCTTGCCCTAATCTCAGCTCAAGCTTTCAATGCCGTGCGGCGTGAGGATGGCTCGCAAGAACGCATTCATCTAGCCCAACTGCCTGCCATGCCCGACCTTCCGCCCGATTTAGGTGGTTCTTCACTTCCGGCTATGGGCGCTGCTAGCGGTGACCGCGAGACAGTCTACAAACTCGTTCAGGAGTATCACGACGAGTTGGTAAAACTAGGTGCCAAGGGAAAGGATCTGACCGAACAGTTGGTTGCTCTCAAAACATCACAAAGCGATTTGACAAAGGCATTTGACCGTGTTCTCAATTCGACCGGCGTAAAATTGAACGGCGAAGCCACCGTTCATTCAGTAAATCTCTTACTCTATCCCACGAATTATTCTGCAAAAACAGAACGGATATGGCCCACCATCGCTTATTTCGATTTAAAACTGTCGGCGCGCCCTCGCAAAGAAATCTATGCTGAAGTGGTGTACCGAATGGAAAAAGTATTCGGCGGATTTTGGGGCGCCCTCGACATAGCGGGTGTCCGAAGCTTCTATTTTAAAGCCGACACGGATATCGCTTTTGAACTAGGTAAAGTGCCTTACAAAAACACACCGTTGACTCTATGGGCGCAGGAAGATTCCTATCCATATGAAATCGATGTGTTAGCACGTAAACGTCGCGAGAATATGGAAGACCGTCAATTGGGTGACAATAAGTGGCCCCTGCACGGTGGGCGAATCTATGGAACCCTGGTGCTTTTTGATAGCATGGAACTCGACTTGTCCGCCTTGGGGACGCGCCTCGCAATCAATAGTACCAAGAATAGCCCTTTGGATTTTGGGGTTATTATGCCCTATGACCAATGGCTCGTAGGCGGTACCGCGCGCATCTCGGGCGCCAAAGACAAATCTTTCTATATCGGCGGTTCGTATTTCGAAATCAATGAGTCCGTCGATACAAATGCCAGTGCGTCTATTTTCCCCCAACAGCGTAACACCGTGGCAGGAGCAGACCTCTCTGTCAATTTACTAGGTGAGGAAATTGTGCTTTCTGGCGAATGGGCAGCTAGTAATTACACGCCAATTTATGGGGCTTCGTCTTATACAGATGCATCAGGCACTTATTATGTCGCGTCATGGACAGCTGGCAGCGCTGGCGAAGTTCAAATTAAAGTCAACGGTGAGTACAACAAATTTGAATTGCATGGACTTTATGTAGAACCGACGTTCATCAATTACGCTGCACAGACTCGCGTGCACGATACGATGCGAGACGCCTTTGGCGATATTCCCATGGGATCGAATCTTTTTGACCCGCGACGAGGCGCCTATGGCCTCATCATCGGTGATACGACAATCAATAATCCCTATGAATCTCGCTATAACGACATTATTTTCGCTACGAATCAGGGACGCAATGGCGGTCTCGTACTTAATTCGGCAGGCATACAGCCCGGCGGTATTTATCTCACTCATGGATATCGTGAACAAAGTCTTCCCATGGGTTTGGCCACACCGAATCGTTCAGGGTATGGGGCGAAATATTCAGGCAAATGGTTCGACGGCATGATTCAGCCCGATTTCTTTGGCGGTATGTATAAAGAGATTTTCCCTGCTTATAACGTCCCTGCAATGACAGATGTACGGGTGTATACTAAAGCCGGAGGCCAAATCAAAATTGACCTGACTAGCTTTGGTATTCCTATGAATATCCGTGGCGGTGCTGTTTATGAAGATACTCATTCAAATACTTTTGTGGCCTTTACGACCATGACCATCGATTATGAAATCAATTGGGAGATGTTCAAAAAGGTTCATTTGAATCTAGGTTTCGAGCATATCGACATGAATGGCGCGGACTTTTTTGACTACGGTAATCCTTTAGATCCGCTCTGGGTCTACGTCAATAATTCGAGAGATGTTTACGCTGCGGGTCTCGAGTGGAAAATCTCCAAAAGCACAAATATGTATGTGACTTATGCTTACCAAGATGTCTATCGGAATTCAAATTATGGCGCTGGATATAGTGGACCCATCTACGACTTCAATTATGGGGCCCAAGAATATGAGGCCAAACTAGTGACTCGGTTCTAAGCCATGAAACTTTGGCAGCTAATTTTCTCATTTTTATTGGCCGCAGCTCTTTCAAGCTGCTCGGTCAATAACCCTGTAGCGCCAGTAGGTCCGGTGCCAACGCCGGACGTTAAGAATCTCGGGATTCAAGAATCTATTAATGGCGACACTTTGTTCGCGCCTTATGTAGGCGCGACAACAACCATTCCCGGTGGGCCCATTCGTTATTCTTGGGGCGGTACATCTGCCATTGTGCTGGGATCATCGGCTCCAAGCTATGGCCCACCGCTAGGGGCCAGCTCAGATCTTTGGCTTCAATTGGGTGGAATCGCTGGACCAGCTGATTACTACGTCACCTACGCTGGCGTCAAAGGGCCTGACTCAAGTCTAGATTACAATTCTTTCACCATGTACTTCAGTCCCTCTACCGGCGACGCAGATATTTCGAGTGCAAAAGGTGTTGTCTTCTTTGCTCGTGGCGGCATGCTAGCCGGAACCGACAAGCCTTCTTTTGAAATTGGCATTTCAGGTGGTATCGATCCTGCCGGCCCATACAAGACTTATAATTTCTATTCAAAAGTTTTTGGTCCTGAATTGTCAGGCTTTACTCAATGGAAACAATTCACGATCGATTTCAACACCATGACGCAGCTTTACGGCCAAGCTTGTGATTTAAAAGAAGTGCTAACCCACGCATGGGGTTTTCAGTTTGATCAGTCAGCACCCAAAGCAAATATACCATACCGCTTAGACCTTGATTATATTCAGCTCTACTGAGGAGGGCATCATGGCCCAAAAAATTCAAACTTCGGTAAGCGCACTGATTCTCGTTTTAGGGCTAGGACTTTTAAGTCTGGGTCCTTACGGCAGCTGCGCTTGTCAAAATCCAGTTGCGCCCTCGATGGGGCCGACCTCCACACCAACCGTGAATCCTGTTGAAGCTGGAACTTGGTATTTCTATAAAGATAATATCCAAACCCAAGTTGCATTTTCATTCTATCCGACAAGTTCGTCATTCTCAGTTAATCCGGCTGCCGCCTATGCCAGTAGCAATGGCATGCGTATGCTCCTCTCTTTCTCAACCCCTAACACCTGGGCTGGAGGAGAAGTGAATGCCAGCAATCCTAGCGTGCTGAATCTGACCAACGTTTGGGCTACCAAATCCCTGAGATTCTGGATTTACCCTAGAAACGCAGCTGCCAGGATAACTATGTTTGGATTGGCCTTACAAACTGGACATCAACAACTAAAAACCATGGCCCC